>CAYPUQ010000025.1:0-28045 GCA_964413655.1 uncultured Solibacteraceae bacterium
ACAACGACAACGACGGTTCCGGGATCGCGCCGATCCAGAACCGGTCGCTTGAGAAAGCCCGCGCCGGCTACGACCGCAATCACCGCTGGATCGGCACCGTTAATTGGGAACTCCCGGTGGGCCGCGGCAAGCGGTTCCTCAATTCCCGAGGGTGGATGAATTGGATCTTCGGCGGTCTGGAAATCTCCTGGATTCAGACAGTCGAATCCGGCAACCCGCTGAACTTCAGCTTCGCCAATTCGCCCTATCTCTACTACCCGACTTTCGCCGGCAACCGGCGGCCGGACGTGATCAGCACGCCGTCGATCCGCGACAACTGGCGCGACCTCGGCGGCGACCGCTTTAACGTCCAGAACATCAACCCCGTTGTGGATATGGCGCACTTCGCATTGCCGGGCGGTTGCCCTCAAGCGCTCCCGGCGGCCGGGACTCCGGAACGTACCGCTCAGATCGCGCAGTGCAGCTTCCTGATCGGGAACGCGGGGCGGAACATCATGACCGGCCTGCCGCTCATCTGGTCGCAGGTTTCGGCGCAGAAGAACTTCGTCGTCAGGGAGCGCTACCTCTGGCAGATCCGCTGGGATTTCCAGAACGCGCTCAAGACCTATAACTTCAACCCGCCGACCACCGCCGTGGATTTCCAGAATCCACGGACGTTCGGGAAGGTGTCGTCGGACCCGCGGACCGCGTCGCTCGGCGGCCAGCCACTGATGAACCTGACCCTCATGGTTCAGTTCTGACATTACGGCGCAGGGCGAGCTTGGCATGGCTCGCCCTGCGCCGTTTGAGAACTGGCTCAACAGAGTGATTGGGCTCTCAGAGAAGCCGCTCCTTATTCGAGGACTCCGGGAGGCACGGGATCGCCGTGCTTGCGCAGGCTTTTCAGATACCCTTCGATTCCTTCACGGATGTTCTCGGTCGCCTCCAGGCGTGTCTGACCCTGGCTGACGCATCCCGGCAGAGCGGGGCACGTGGCGACAAATACCCCATCCTCGTCCTGCTCCAAGACGACTCGATACCTCATCGTTCGGCAGTCTACCAGACCCGGCGCCGAACCGCGTTCGGGAGGCTCCTCAGCCCAGCCCCGCGGCGCGGAAGGCGGCGTCGAGATCGCCGATCAGATCATCGGCGTCCTCGACACCAACGGACAACCGTACCAGCGTATCGTCGATCCCCAGTGCCGACCGCTGCTTGGGCGGCACCGAAGCGTGCGTCATGATGGCGGGGTGCTCGATGAGGCTCTCCACGCCGCCGAGACTCTCGGCGAGTGCGAACAGCCGGCAGTGTTCGAGGAACACGCGCGTGGTGTCGAGGCTGCCGTGGAGAATCGCGGTGATCATGCCGCCGAAGGCGCTCATCTGCGCGCGGGCGAGTTCGTGTTGCGGGTGCGAGGGCAGTCCCGGGTAGATCGCCCTTTGCACGCCCGGATGGGCTTCAAGCCAACCGGCAATCCGCTGGGCGTTGGCGCAGTGCCCCTCCATCCGCAGATGCAGCGTCTTCAAGCCGCGCAGCGCGAGGAAGGAGTCGAACGGGCCGGCGATGGAGCCCACGGCATTGTGGAGAAACGCCAACCGCGCCGCCAGGCCGGGATTCTCCCCCACCACCACCACGCCGCCGACAATGTCCGAGTGCCCGTTCAGATACTTGGTCGCCGAGTGGACCACGATGTCGAAACCGAGTTCGATGGGCCGCTGCAGGTACGGCGTCGCGAACGTGTTGTCGCTCACAGTGAGGAGGCCGCGCGGGCGCGCGATCTCGACCACGCGCCGCAGATCGATCAGCTTCAGCAGTGGATTCGACGGCGTCTCCACCCAAATCATGCGCGTACGCGGTATGATCGCGGCCAGGATCGAATCCGGGCCGCTCATGTCGATGAAGCTGAACTCCAGTCCCGCCGAACGCTTGCGGACCCGCTCGAACAGGCGGAACGTGCCGCCGTACAGGTCGTCGCTGGCGATGACGTGGTCGCCCGAATCGAGCAGCTCCAGCACGGTGGCCATCGCCGCCAAGCCGGACGCGAAGGCGTAGCCCTGAGTGCCGCTCTCGAGATCGGCCACGCAGCGCTCGTAGGCCATGCGCGTGGGATTCTGGGAGCGCGAGTATTCGTAGCCTTTATGCACCCCAGGGCTTTGTTGCACGTAAGTGGACGTGGCGTAAATCGGCGTCATGATGGCGCCGGTGGCCGGGTCCGGCTCCTGGCCGGCGTGAATCGCGCGGGTGGCGAACTTGTGCTTCATGGTTATTTGAGACGGCGGCGGAGGTAACTGAGGAAATCGGTGCGCGTGATGAGGCCGAGGAACTGGTCACCTTCGACGACGAGCGCCACCAACCCGGCATCGAGAACGCGGAACACCTCTTCAAGCGAAGCGCCGGCGGGAACCGTCCGCAGTTTCGTTGTCATGGCGGACTTCACGGGTTCGCGGAACCGGCCGGCGTTGCCGTGAACCGCCAGCAGAAGATCGGACTCGTCCAGAATCCCGACGACGTGACCGTCTTCGACGACGGGCACCTGCGACACGTCCGCGACACGCATGCGCTGGAAGGCGGTCAGCAGCGTGTCGCCGGGTTTCACGGTGATGACCGCACCTTCCTCGTAGCGGCGCGTCAGCAGATCGCGCAGCCCGCCGGCCGGCTGGCGTTCGACGTAGCCCTGATCGAGCATCCAGTAGTCGTTGAACATCTTCGACAGGTACTTCGCGCCGGTGTCGCAGACGAAGGTCACCACGCGTTTCGGCACCGTCTGCTTGCGGCACCAGCGGAGGGCGGCCACGACCAACGTGCCGGTGGACGAACCGGCGAGTATGCCGGCCCGGCGCAGCAACTCGCGCGACATGTGAAGGCTCTCGGCGTCGCCGACCGTGATGCCTTCCCGCACGCGCGAGATGTCGGCGACCGAGGGCACCTCGCCACCGCCGATGCCTTCGACGGCGTAAGAACCGCAAGCGCCGGGGGCGCCGGTATTCACGTAGCCGGCCAGCGTGGAGCCCTCAGGGTCGGCCAGGACGAAATCCACTTCCGGCCGGACGCGGGCAAAGTAACGGCTCAGGCCGGTGATGGTGCCGCCGGAACCGATGCCGCAGACGATGGCGTCCACGTCGTGCCCCATCTGTTCCCAGATCTCCGGGCCGGTCGTCTTCTCGTGGGCCAGTGGGTTCGCCGGATTGCTGAACTGGTCGACGCAGAATGCGCCCGGCGTTTCGGCGGTGATCCGCGCGGCGAGGTCCTGGTAGAAATCCGGGTGCCCCTTGCCAACGTCGGAGCGGGTGAGGCGGACATCGACGCCGAACGCGCGCAGGTGCGCGATCTTCTCGGTGGACATCTTATCGGGAATGACCAGGATCAGCTTGTACCCCTTCACCGCCGCGACCAACGCGAGTCCGATGCCGGTATTGCCCGCGGTCGCCTCAACGATGGTGCCGCCGGGTTTCAAACGGCCGTCGCGCTCGCCGGCTTCGATCATCGACAGCGCCATGCGGTCCTTGATCGACCCACCCGGATTTTGCGATTCGAGTTTCAGGAAGAGCTGGCAGGGACCCGAGTCGAACCCGGTCAGTTCGACCATCGGTGTGTTGCCGATCAAGGAGAGGACGTTGGAAGCGAAGGTTTCGGCCGGCATTCCATGAACCTTGGGGAGGGGACAAAACCAGTTTGGCACAAGCGCACGGGCGGCCAGCCAGTTGCCAGACTCGCCGCCATGCGATATACAAGGATCATCTATTGGTGGCGCGTAACAGCCGCCGCGTTGGACTGCAGGAGATGGGTGGTGTTCAAAGGACTCGAAGTCCTCGTAACCGGAGGACTAGGTTTCATCGGCAGCAATCTGGTGCTGCGTCTGGCCGCCGAAGGCGCCAAGGTCACGGTGGTGGATCCACTGGTGACTGGTTGCGGGGGAAACCGCTACAACATTGCCCCGGTTGCCGGCTGGATACGTTGCGTCGAGGCCGACATCGGCGAACCAGACCGGTTCGCCGACGCGATCCGGCGGGCGGATGCCGTCTTCAACCTGGCCGGCGAGATCAGCCATCTGCACAGCATGTGGTTCCCGGAGCGCGATCTGCGGATCAACACGATCGCGCAGTTACAGTTCCTCGACGCCTGCCGCCGGATGAACCGCGGTGTCCGGATCGTCTACGCGGGCACGCGCCAGGTCTACGGCATACCGGATTCGCTGCCGGTTACGGAAAAGCATCCGGTGAACCCGGTGGACTTCAATGGTGTGCATAAGTACGCCGCCAGCCAATATCATCTGATGTTGACGCGGCTGGGCGAATTGGATGCGGTGGTGCTTCGGCTCACTAACGTGTATGGTCCGAGGATGGCGCTCGACGTCCCCTGCCAGGGATTTCTGAGCAATTTCATCCGGCGCGCGCTGACCGGCCGTTCCATCGAGATCTTTGGCGACGGGCGGCAGTTGCGCGACCCGCTGTTCGTCGACGACGCGGTATCCGCGATGCTTCGGGCCGGGGCGGCGCCAAGCTTGCCTTCGTGCAGCTACAACGCCGGTGGTCCCGCGCCGGTCAGTGTGGCCGAAATCGCCCGGACCGTCGCGGAGCTCGCGGGTGCGCCTCGGCCGGTGTTCCGCGAATTTCCAGCGGAGCGGAAAGCTATCGACATCGGCAGTTACAACACGGATTCTGCGCTGATCCGCGAGGAACTGGGCTGGAGCCCGGTTGTGCCGTTCGGAGAGGGAATGCGCCGAACGCTGGACTATTATCGGAACTGTCTCGCGGAGTATTTGGACCCCTCGCAGCCCGACCCGCCGTGCAAACTCGCGCATCTACGGGAATCTTCCGACGAACCCGCCGCGGCGGCGATCGTATGATGAACCCGGCCGAATTCGCGAATATCGCGAAGGCCGAAAAGGATTTCTGGTGGTACCGGGGGATGCGGCGGATCGCGTTCCGCCTGCTTGCGCCGCACCTGCGCGGCCGGCGGATCGAACGGACACTGGAGATTGGAGCGGGCACGGGTTACCTTTCCCAGGTGCTGGAGCGCCGCTATGCGTGGCGGATGTTTCCGCTGGACCTTGGTTGGGAAGGGCTTCAGCACGGCCGGCACATGGGAGTGGAGCGGATGGTCCAGGCGGACATGCGGTGGCTTCCGTACCGGGACGGCTCCTTCGACGCAGCGTTCTCGATGGACGTGCTGGTGCATCTGCCGCGCGGCGAGGAGGAACGGCCGCTGCGCGAGATGGCGCGAGTGTTGCGCCCGGGCGGGCTATTCGTGCTGCGCGTGTCGGCGCTCGACGTTCTGCGCAGCCGCCATTCGGAGTTCGCGCACGAACGGCAGCGATTCACTCGCCGGCGCCTACTTTGCTGCGTCGAGTCGCTCGGGATTCGCGTGCTGCGCTGCACGTATCTTAATTCGCTGCTAATGCCGGTGGCGGTTGCGAAATTCCGGCTGTGGGAGCCGCTTACCCGGCAGCCGGCGGCGAGCGGCGTGGAACCGGTCGCGCCTTGGCTCAACACGCTTCTCGAAGTGCCGCTGCGGATCGAGGCGCGCTGGCTGGGCGCCGGCGGCGGATTTCCACTCGGGCAGTCGCTGTTTCTGATTGGCGAAAAGCGGACCATCGATGGCTGAGTCTGAAGCGCACCGCGCGACCCGCGGGGAGCTGGCGGCGCTCGGCATCATCCTGGCGGCCTACCTGGTCGCGCTGGCGTACCTTGCATGGCGGACTGGGGTCACAATTGACGAGCCGGCCCATCTACTTTCCGCCAGTCTCTACTGGCGGGGCGCGGACAACCTACAGCCACGCGATATGCCACCTCTCATCAAGATCGTAGGCGGCTGGGCGCCGGCCTTGCTCAGCCTGCCGGTTCCCTACGACCACCGGGATCTCATGGCCGGGAGGCATGAATGGCCGATTGCGCTCGAGATGATGGCGCGAATGAAGGGCGACGAGATTGTTCGCAAGTTCCTCCTCTCGCGGCTTCCTCTGTTTGTGTTCCCGTTGGGGTGCCTTGTGCTTGTCTGGTGGTGGGGCCGGCAGATCTTCTCACCGTGGATCGGAGTAGTCCTGGCCGGGTTGTTCGCGTTGGAGCCCACCGCGCTCGGACATGGAGCCTTGTTCAAGAACGATCTCGCGGCCACGTTCACCTTTCTACTGCTGTGCTACCGGCTGTGGCGATTCTGGCGCGATCCGGCTTGGAAGAACGCGGCATGGCTCGGATTTGCAGTGCTGCTGTGTGTTCTGGCCAAGATGTCACTGTTGGTCTTCGTGCCGCTGGCTGTGCTGGCAGCGATGATCCGGCAGCGAAAAGACGTTCGCGGGTTTCTGAGGACCTTGCCGCTCGTGCTGCTGATACCCTATGCCGGCTCTCTCGCGGCGTGGCAGTTTGATGGAGCGCGGTTGCGCAGCGCCGACTTTCGAGCATACCGGGCCGGCGGCAATCTTCCGGTCTGGCCCCTGTATGCGGCCAAGGTGTTCTCGGTATTGCCAATTCCAAGGGGGCTGTGGGAGGGTGCGACGAGTCTCGTGCGGTCGGACCGGAACCCGCCGGCGGTCTACCTGTTCGGAGAGAACCGGCACGGTGGCTTTCCTTCTTATTTCGCGGCGGCGCTCGGCGTCAAGGTTCCAGCCGCGCTGCAGGTGTTGGTATTCGGAGGGCTGGTCGCGTTGGCGGTGGGCGCGTGGCAGAGGCGCTGGCGATGGGAGGACTTGTTCTGGGTGGCCCCGCCGCTCCTGTACATCGTTCTGGCATCCCTGTCGAGTTTACAATTGGGCGTGCGGCTGGTGCTGCCGGCGTTGCCGTTCGGTCTTCTCTGGGCGGGGGCGGGACTGGCGTCGCTTTCTAACCAGCGGTTGGCACGCGGCGCGGCACTCGCGGCCGGTGCGCTGGTGCTAATTCCGGTGGTTCAGGTGTTCCCACACTGTTTGTCTTTCTTTAACGTTTGGGCGGGCGGGGCGGAGAAGGGTATACACTATTTGTCGGACAGCAATCTCGATTGGGGACAGGATCTCCGGGAACTGGAACGGTACCGCCGGAACGCGGGCATCGAACGGATCACCTTGAGCTATTTCGGAATGGACAATCCGTACGCTCATCTTGGCGAAACTGTGGACCTCGTTGCGCCGCCATGGACTCCGGAGCATGTCCGGGGAAGATGGCTCGTTCCCACGCCCGGAGTTTGGGCGGTGAGCGCCACGCTACTGACCGGTCAATTTTTCCGGCCGGAGTTTCGCGACTATTATCGAGCTTTTCGAAGTGCACCCCCCATCGCCCGGGCTGGTTATTCGATCTTCATTTTTTCCTTTACAAACAATTAACATTACAAGCGAAACCTTCCGGCCGCCGGATCGGTTTCTACTCTGTGGGATCTTTGCTTCTCTTTTGCCCTCCTCTCGCCGCTATCCTGCTTGTGCCCGCGCTTCAGGCGGAGGTGAGCCACTCCTTCGATGAAGAACAAGGGGTATGGGCTTTGGCGAACAGCCAAATCTGCGTCGAGTTCCAACTCACTCCGGAAGGCTACTTTGGCGTTCGAGGCTTGACCGATCTTCGATCCGGCTTCCGATGGGCTCCACCCCCTGGAGTGCGGAGCGCACCGTTCGGCTTCCTGTTCGGCGGCCGTCGCATCGACGAGCATACCCGTTTTCGCTTGATCTCGCACTCCATCCGGCCGGTGGCACGGCGGGGCTCGAATCGATCGATTGTTCTGGAACCCGAAGAGGGGGACCTCCGGTTGACGGTCGAACTGCTGCTCTATCCCGATCAGCCGGCACTTCGTTACCGGACCCATTTGCAGAATCGGAGCGGCCGGCTTTCGTCCGTCCAGTCCGCCGACATGCTTTCCTGGCGGTTCGCTGCCGGGCAGGCTCCGCACAGGGTCTTTCGCGTGAACCAGTGGGTCCGTGGCGGCCAACTCGGGAACTTCGAAACGTTCAGTCAAGTCCTCCAGGGCGAGAACAGGGTGTATAGCGTGGACTCCGGCGCCTATGGCCAACACTGCTCGTGGACGGCAATCCGGGACCGCGACGGCAATGGGTTCTTTCTCGGTTGGGAATTCGACGGACGTATGACCACAGCCATTCGGCAGTTCCCGGATTTGATCCATACTTCGTCTTCGATCTACGGCCTAAATTTCTTGGCCGGCCGGAATGGAACATTCACGGCTCCATACGCCTTCATTGGTCTGTTTCGCGGAAACTGGGACGACGCCGCGTACCGGACGCAGCGGTTCGTGGAGGCGGTTCTGGCGCAACCGCTGCCAGACCGCGATTTTCCCTACGTGATATGGGACTCGTGGAAATACCAGACAAACATCGACGAAGACCTGCTGCGACGGAACGCCGAGATCGCGGCCCGGCTGGGAGTGGAGGTGTTCGTGGTGGACCTGGGTTGGGCTACCCATATCGGCGAATGGGCCGCCGACCCGAAGAAGTTTCCGAGCGGGATGCGCGCGCTGTCGGACTATGTTCACTCGCTCGGGATGAAGTTCGGCCTGCATTTCGCGTTGGCCGAAGCGGCGCCAGAGTCGGCGGTTCTGCGCTCGAACCCGGACTGGACTTCTTCGGCGACCTACGGGTATTTCGACGCGCTGTCGATCTGTTTGTCCCATCGCCCCGTGCGCGAATGGATCGTGCGCGAGGCCATCCGCATGATCGACGAATACAACGTGGACTGGATTCTGCAGGATGGCGAAAACATGGTGAAGGACTGCACCAAGACCAGCCATACGCACAACCCGGCTAACAGCAACTGGGATAACTCGGTCAATGGCATCAACCAGGTCGTACAGGCGATCCAGATCCAAAGGCCTCATGTGCTTTGGGAAAACTGCCAAGACGGCGGCAACATGATGACTTACAACATGGTGCGGCGATACGTCACGTCCATCACTTCAGACGATTCCGGGGAGTTGACGACACGCCAAGCTATTTACGGCGTTACGTACCCGTTTCCACCGCGCTATACCGACCGCTATATGCCGACCGAGGAACTGAACAACTACAATACCCGCAGCTATATGTTCGGCGGACCGTGGATTCTGATGAACCGTCTGGCGCAGATGCGGGAGGTCGACCTTCAGTTCCTTACTTCGGAAATTGCGCTCTATAAGAACCTTCGGGGGACGATTCGGGACGGTAAGGTGCATCACTACTCGCCGCGGCCGAATGGAGCGATCGTCGACGCCATCGGTTCGTACAATGAGGAGACGGACACGGCGATCGTGTTCGTTTACGCGCCCGAGGTTGATCTGCCGTCATTCACTTTCCGCCCGCGCGATCTGCGGCCGGACGGCTCTTACCGCGTCCGGTTTCAGGAGAACCAGGCCACGGCGGTGCGGAGCGGCCAGGACTTGATGCAGAGTGGGGTCCGTGTCGACATACCGCACAACTGGTTCGGCGAGATCGTCTACATTGAACCAGCCCCGGCGGCGAATTAAGGCTTGGCTTTTTCCAACCGGATTCACTGGGACTCCACCAGGAACACGCTCACACACATGGTCCAGTAATTGCCACCCGCACTTCGCTTCTCCCTTTACAAACAATTAACGTTCGAGGCGAAACCTCCCGGTCACGGGCAGAGTATTCCTCTTGTGAGTCGAACTTCGCAATGCGCGGTGACCGCCATCATTCTTCTGCTTGGTACCCCGCTTTTCGGTCAGTTTGCGCACTCGTTTCAAGAAGAACTGGGTATCTGGACCATCGGAAACAGCCAATTTCGCGCGGAGTTCCAACTCTCGCCAGACCGATATTTTGGCGTCCGCGCTCTGACCGATCTGCGGACCGGCGCCCAGTGGGCGCCACCGCCCGGAGTCCGGAGCGCGCCGTTTCGGTTCCAGATTGGCGACCGGGCAATTGATGAACATACCCGTTTTCGGCTCATCGAACACTCCGTGCGGCCGGTTCCGCGCCGGGGCTCGCGTCAATCGATCGTGCTAGACACGGAAGACGGCGCCGCGCGTCTGGAAGTGGAACTCATCGTGTACGCGGAGCAGCCCGTGCTTCGTTACCGCACGCAGTTGCGGAATCGGAGCGGGACGGATTCCTTCGTACAGGAGGCCGATATCTTGCCGTGGCAGTTCGAGGCAACCCAGGGTGCGCACCGGGTGTTTCGCGTAAACCAGTGGGTCGGCGGCGGACATTACGGAAACTTCGAAACATTTAATCAGGTTCTGCAAGGAGAGGATGACGTTTTCGGGGTCGCCTCCGGTGCTTACGGACAGCACTGCTCGTGGACCGCCGTGCGCGGCGAGAACGGCAATGGCTTCTTTCTCGGATGGGAATTCGACGGCCGTCTCACCGCGGCCGTCCGCCAATTCCCGGAGATGAATCTGATCCACGTCGCGTCTTCGATTCATGAGTTGAACGCTCCCGTCGGAGGAGACGGCACGTTCACCACGCCGTATGCTTTTATTGGCCTGTTTGGGGGCACGTGGGACGAAGCCGCCTATCGAACACAGCGCTTCGTCGAGGCCGTGCTGGCGCAACCTCTGCCGGACCGCGAGTTCCCCTACGTGATGTGGAACTCGTGGAAATACCAGACAGGAATCGACGAGGAGACCCTGCGGCGGAACGCTCTCATCGCCGCGCGGCTGGGCGTCGAGGTGTTTGTGGTGGATCTGGGCTGGGCTACCCACATTGGCGAGTGGACCGCGGACCCGAAGAAGTTTCCGAGTGGGATGCGGGCTCTGTCGGACTATGTTCATCTGCTGGGGATGAAGTTTGGGGTGCATTTCGCGCTGGCCGAAGCCGCGCCCGCGTCGGCGGTTCTACGGGCGAACCCGGATTGGACCTCGTCGGTTTCGTACAACTATTTCGGTGCGGTTTCGATTTGCTTCGCGCACCGTCCCGTGCGCGATTGGATTATCGCCGAGGCGGTCCGGATGATCGACGAGTACAACGTCGACTGGATTCTGCAGGATGGCGAGAACATGGTTAAGCACTGCGACAAGGCGAGCCACACGCACGACTCGGATAACAGCAATTGGGCGAATGCGGTGGAAGGAATCAACTTTGTCGTCCAGGCGATACAAGCGCAGCGGCCTCGCGTGCGATGGGAGAACTGCCAGAACGGCGGTAACATGATGACCTACAACATGGTGCGGCGCTATGTCACTTCCATTACAGCCGACGATTCCGGCGAGTTGAGGACACGCCAAGCCATTCACGGCGTCACCTATCCGTTTCCGCCGCGCTACACCGACCGCTACATGCCCTCCGAGGAATTGAACAGCTACATTACGCGCAGCTACATGTTCGGCGGCCCGTGGATTCTGATGAACCGGCTGGCGCAGATGCGGGAGACGGACCTCCAGTTTTTGGCGTCGGAGATTGGGCTGTACAAGGCTCTCCGGACGACCATTCGCGATGGCAAGGTGCAACATTACTCGCCGCGGCCGAACGGCGTGATTGTCGACGCGATCGGCTCCTACAACGAGGAGAAGGACACCGCGATCGTTTTCGTGTATGCACCGGACACGCGCCTACCCAGTTACCTCCTGCGCCCATGCGACCTGCAGCCCGAAGGCTCCTACCGGGTGCGATTTCAGGAGAACCCGGCTACGGCCGTGCGGAGCGGCCAGGATTTGATGCAGCGCGGGATTCGCGTAGACATCCCGCACAACTGGTTCGGCGAGATCGTCTTTATCGAGCCGGCTCCGGCGGTAAATTGAAGGCTTGGCCTTCTCTCACCGGCTTCACTGGGACTCCGCCGAGAACGCGCTGACACGGCTGCTGCGGGACTTGCAGGCGCGCGGGCGATCCGTCCTGGACTTGACCGAATCGAACCCTGCCCGTGCCGGACTCGTGCATGGGGAGGAGATCCTTGCTCCGCTCGCCGATCCTCGGGCGCTCCAGTATCAGCCCGACCCGGCCGGACTGGCGGAGGCAAGGAGGGCTGTTGCGGCCTACTACGCGACGCGTGGCGCGGCGGTCGCTCCGGAGCGGATCCTGCTCACGGCAAGCACGAGCGAGGCGTACGGGTTTCTGTTCAAGACGCTGTGCGACCCGGGCGAGGAGATCCTGGTGCCTCGCCCGTCGTACCCCCTGTTTGAGCACCTTGCGGCGCTGGAGGGCATCGTGGAGCGCTCGTATCCGCTGATCTGTCACGACGGCTGGTGGATCGACCTCGATGCCTTGCGCGCGGCAGCAACGGGCCGGACTCGGGCCATCGTTCTAGTGAATCCGAACAACCCGACCGGGAGTTTCCTGAAGCGGCGCGAGTTGGACGAACTGCGGGCGATCTGCGCGGAGGGGGATCTGATCCTGATCGCCGACGAGGTATTCAGCGACTGCGCGTTTGGCGCCGATGCGGACCGCGTCGCGACGCTGGCGGCCGAGGACGCGCCTTCGGTCTCGCTCCATGGGTTTTCGAAGCTGCTCGGACTGCCGCAGATGAAGCTCGGTTGGATGGTGCTGAACGGTCCGGACGGTTGGAGGTCCGAGCTGCGGCATCGGCTGCTCTGGGTGGCCGACACGTACCTGCCGGTGAGCGCTCCCGTGCAGTACGCCGCAGCGCGATGGCTCGCGCTTCAGCCCGAGTTTCAGCGGCGCATGATGGAACGGCTCATCGGTAACTTGGCGCGGCTGGATACCGCGCTTCGCGGTCAATCGCTCTGTTCGCGGCTGCGGATAGAGGGCGGCTGGTATACGGTGTTACGCGTGCCGAGAACGCGGACCGACGAAGAGTGGGCGCTTCAGTTGCTGCGCGAGGAGTCGGTTCTCGTGCAGCCGGGCTACTTTTTCGATTTCGACGTGGACGGCCATCTCGTGATCAGCCTGCTCACCGCGCCGGCGGTCTTCCGCGAGGGTGTCGAGCGTCTGCTGGAGAGCGTCAACGCGTGACACAATGAGCCAATATGGAACAGACCCTACTGCGCTTCGGCGCTCTTGCTCTCGCTGCTGGATTCGGCCTGGTGTTGGGCACGATGGCGACACCGGCCGAGGCTCAACGGAAGAATCGCGTATTCGAGTTGCGCACGTACTACGCGCATCCAGGCAAACTCAACGACCTCCACGCCCGGTTCCGCAACCACACCGTACGACTGTTCGAAAAGCACGGCATGACGAACATCGGCTACTGGGTTCCCCAGGAAGGTCCGCAGGCCGTCAACACGCTGATCTACATTGTCGCGCACGAAAGCCGTGAGGCGGCAAAGAAATCGTGGGACGCGTTCCGGAACGACCCGGTGTGGACCAAGGCTCGCGACGAATCGGAACGGAACGGGAAGCTGGTGGAGAAAGTGGAGTCGGTCTACCTCGACGCGGTCGACTATTCGCCGATGAAGTGATGCGGCGCGAGGTGCTGGTTGGAATCCCCGCCGCGCTGCTGCTGGCTTCGTGCATGACGACCGAGAAGGCCGGCCTCGTGGTCCGCAATGCCCGCGTCTGGACGGCGGACGCGGGCCGGCCGTGGGCCGAAGCGCTGGTGGTCCGCGATGGCCGGCTGGTGCTGGTGGGTTCGAACGCCGAGGCGAGGAGCTTTTCCGGCGAGCGTGAGATCGACGCGGGCGGGCGATTCGTCGCGCCCGGTTTCATCGACAGCCATGTTCACTTCCTCACCGGCGGGTTCCGGCTGTCCTCCGTGCAGCTTCGGGACGCCAAGACGCGCGAGGAGTTCGTTGACCTCATCGCGAAGTTCGCCGAGTCCGTGCCCGAAGGAACGTGGATTACCGGCGGTGACTGGGACCACGAGCAATGGGGCGGCACGCTCCCGTCGCGGGATTGGATCGACAAGGCGACGCCGCGGCATCCGGTATGGGTGAACCGGCTGGACGGGCACATGGCGTTGGCGAACACGCTCGCGCTGCAGGCCGGCGGCGTGACGAGATCCACGCGCGATCCGGCAGGGGGCGAGATTGTGAGGGGCGCCCGCGGAGTACCAACCGGGATTCTGAAGGACAACGCGATGGCGCTGGTGGCTCGCGCCGTACCCGAACCGCCGGCAGAGATGCAGGACCGTGCGCTCGATGAAGCGATGCGGCACGTCGCCGCGAACGGCGTCGCCAGCGTGCATCACATGGGCGGTTGGGACGACCTGGCCGTCTTCGAGCGGGCGCGGAAGGCGGGCCGGCTGAAGACGCGGATCTACGCGGCGGTTCCTCTTTCGACGTGGGAACGTCTGCGCGACAAAGTGGTGAAGGAGGGCCGCGGCGGCGAGTGGCTTCGCTGGGGTGTGTTGAAAGCGTTCGTGGACGGTTCGCTCGGATCCCGGACCGCGGCGTTCGAGGAACCATACGCGGGGACGCCGGGCGAGCGCGGTCTGTTTGTGACGCCGCCGGATACGCTGCGGGCCTGGATCGACGGCGCCGACCAGGCGGGCCTCCACCTGGCGGTTCACGCCATCGGCGACCGCGCGAACCGCGTGCTGTTGGAGCTCTACGACGAGGTGGCACGGAAGAACGGCCCGCGCGACCGGCGCTTCCGCATTGAGCATGCGCAGCATCTCAAACAGGAACAGGTGGCACACCTCACGCGTTTGGGCATCATTCCCAGCATGCAGCCCTATCACGCGATCGACGATGGGCGTTGGGCGGAACGCGTCGTGGGGCCCGGCCGCATTGGCGACATGTACGTGTTCGCGACGCTGCTCGAAAACGGCGCCCGGCTGGCGTTTGGCAGCGACTGGTTTGTTGCGCCGCCGTCGGTGGCGATGGGATTGTACGCGGCGGTGACGCGGCGGACGCTCGACGGCAAAAACCCAGATGGCTGGGTGCCGCGGGAGAAGATCGGCGTCGAGGCAGCGCTTCGCGCCTACACGATCGACGCCGCCTATGCTTCATTCGAGGAGAAAGAGAAGGGATCGCTCGAACCGGGCAAACTGGCCGACTTCGTCGTGCTCGATAAGGATCCTTTCCAGGTGGCGCTGGAATCCCTCGGGGACCTTCAAGCGGACATCACCGTCGTGGGCGGGGAAGTGGTTTACGAACGCTGACCGCCGTGCGAAGCTGAAAGCCTGGAGGTTTTCCAATGGCAATTAGTGAAGCACTCCTGCCGGAGTTCGATCAGGAAATGACCGGCGCGCGGACGACGATGGAGCGCGTTCCGGCGGACAAGCTCGACTGGCAACCACACAAGAAGTCGATGACGTTTGGCCGGCTGACGCAGCATCTGGCGGAGATCCCGCAGTGGGCGGCGATGACGGTGAACACCGAGGAATTGGACATCGCGCCGCCGGGCGGACCGCCGTTTCAGCCGCCGCCCATCGGCACAAAGGAGGAGATGCTCGCGACGTTCGACAAGTTCGTAGGCGAGGCGCGGGCGGCCATCGCCGGCGCGAGCGACGAGCACCTGATGAAGTCGTGGTCGTTGTTGAAGGGCGGTGAAGCCATGCTGACGATGCCGCGCGTCGCGGTCCTGCGGACCTTCGTGATGAATCATCTCATCCATCACCGGGCGCAGCTTGGCGTCTACCTGCGGCTGAACGACGTGCCGGTGCCGTCGATCTACGGCCCGTCGGCCGACGAGGGCCAGATGTAGCCGGCGCTCAGCCGCCGAAACAATAAAGCGTCCCGTCCTGTGCGCCGACCACCACGCGGCCGGCGGCGATGGCCGGGGAGGACGAGATGCCGGCGCCCGCTTCAAACTCCCAGACCTTCTTCCCGGACTCGATGTCGAGTACATAGAAGCGACCGTCGTTGGAGCCGAAATATACGCGGTTGCCGGAGACGGCGGGTGACGATTCAACGCGGGCTCGCGTCGCGAAGGTCCAATGGGCTTTGCCCGTCTTGGTGTCGATGGCGTGCAGATCCTTGTCGCGGCCGCCCACCAGGAAGCGGTTGCCGGTCAGCGCGCCGGAGGAGTAGAAGGGGAACTTGCGCTGTGGTTCGTAGCGCCAGGCAATCTTTCGCTGTTTCAGGTCCACGCCGAGCACTTCGTTGTCGTAGGTTCCGAAGAACGCCATGCCGTCGCCGATGGCGGGCGAAGCGCCGGTGTAGGCCTCCGAGGCGACCTGAAAGACTTCCTTGCCATCTGTGATGCGAATGGCGCGGAAGACTTCGTCGCAGCCGGCCACGAAGGTGAGCCCCTCGAAGATGGCAGCGGTCGCGTGGACCGGGCCGTTGGTCTCGGCCTTCCAGACGAGTTTGCCGGTCTTCGCGTCGAGCGCGTAGAGGCTCTGGTCGTAGGAGCCGATCAGAACCCTGCCGTCGACGACCACGGGCGAGGCCTTGATCTCGGTGTGCGCCTTGTAGGTCCAGACGCCCTTGCCGGTGGCGGCGTCCACGGCGTGCACGATGCCGTCGTAGTCGCCAACGTAGACCATGCCGCCGGCCACCGCGGGCGAGGATTCGCCGACCGGTCCGGTGGTCTTGTACTTCCACTTGAGCTTGCCGTCATTCAGATCGACGGCGAACAGTTCGCCGGCTTGCGAGGCGGCGTAGACGACGCCGCCCACAATGGCGGGCGAAGACTCGATAGCGTCGCCGGCATCATACGACCACAACAGCTTTAGATTGGCGGGCACGGCGGCCGGCGTGACGCCGGTGAGGCGGTGATTACCGCGGAACTGCGGCCAGTCTTGTGCCGCGCAGACAGCGGCGGACAACGCGAGTAGAGCTAGTAGGCGCATTCATAAATCTCCAAGGCGCCCTCGACACTGAAGGGGCGCGGGTTGAAGCGTCCGGTCCACTGCTCGACGGCGTCTTCGGCCAGCAGCGGAATATCGTGCTTGGGAACTTCGGTTTCGCTCAGCGAGACCGGCAACCCACCGGCGCGGGCGAGGTCGCGCAGCCGCTCCGGCAACTCCGAATGCAGGTCCTTATACCGCGCGCCGACCTCGGCCGAATTCCACTTCACGACGTGCGACAGAAGCTGCGCGATGGCGATACCGTGCGTAGTGCCGTAGCGCTGGGTGAGCGGGTTGGCGCAGGCGTGGGTCGCGCCGAGCATCGAATTCTCGATCGCGAGGCCGGCGAGGAAAGCGCCGAGTTGCATTTCGCCAATGGCGTCGATGTCGCGCGGGGCGTGCAGCGCGCGCTCGTAGTTGCGGCTCAGCAGGTCCCAGGCCTCGCGCGAGAAGCACTCCGACATTGGATTGCGGCGCGTGGAGACGAAGGTTTCGACGGCATGCGAGATGGCGTCGTAGCCGGTGACGGCGAGGACCTGGCGCGGCTGCGATGCGGCAAGCTCGGGATCGAGCAGTGCCGCCTGGAACGCGGCCTTCGGATCGCCGCAGGCCATCTTGCGGTGCGTCGCCGCGTCGGTGATGAGCGCGTAGCTCTGCGCCTCGCTGCCGGTGCCGGTGGTGGTGGGCACTCCGATCATCGGCAGCAAAGGCTGCACCGCCTTGCCGTAGCCCCAATAGTCCTGCATGCGGCCGCCGTTGGTGAGCACGAAGTTGATGCCCTTGGCGCAGTCGAGCGAGCTACCGCCGCCGAGGGCGACGATGGAATCCACTTCGTTGTTCTCGGCGAACTGACGGCCAACTTCGATCATGCCGGAGTCGGGGTTCTCCTGGAAGTCGTGAAAACCGTAGACATCGATGCCGGCATTGTGGAGCAGATTTGTGGCGCGGCCGCCGTGGCCGGCGGCGACCAAGCCGCGGTCGCAAACGAGTAGCGTCCGCTTGAACCCGAGCGACCGGGCGGTGTCACCGATCTGACGGATGCAGCCGGGGCCGAAGATGAGCTTGGTGCGTGTTTCGAAGGTGAACTCGATCATGGTTTTCGTTGCGAGCGCGCTTTGCCAACCACCTGCCGGACTTCGGCCAGCAGCGTTGGAACGTGATAGGGGATGCCGTCCTTGACGGTCCATTCGATACCGCCCGCCGCCACCGGCGCCCCTTCCTTATATTCTGTGACGCCGCCGGGGTAGAGGAGTTTCAGGTTCTCGATCGGGTTGCCGTTCACCACGATCAGGTCGGCCAGCCAGCCGGCACGCACGCGGCCAAATTCGTGGTCGCGGTTAAGTATCCGCGCGCCGTTGTGCGTCGCGTGCTGGATAACCTTCAGCGGGTGGAAGCCGGCCTCCTGGTGGAGTTCCAGTTCGCGGATGAAGCCGAAGCCCTGAATCTGGTAAATGAAGCCGGCGTCCTCGCCCGTACCGATGACGCCGCCGCGGCGCTCGAAGTCGACGAGCGCGTTCATCCAGAGGCGGTAATTCTCCTTCCAGGCGACTTCGTCGCCGGTGGTCCAGCCGAAGAAAAACGATCCGTGGTTCGTCGGGCTAGGCCGAAAGAACTGTTCGAGCGCGGGGTGAAGGTAGTCGCGAAACCAGGGCTGGCTCTGGGCGCGCTGGAGGTCCCGGGCGGCTTCGTAGATGTTGAGCGTGGGATCCCAGACCACGTTCCGCTCGACCATGGTTTGGAGCACGTTGCCGAGCCGCTCGGCATCGGCTTCACGCCATAGACGTCCGGCCCAGCGGAACCGATCGGTTTCATTGTCGTAGTTGTAGGATGGCGGGAAGTTTTGGATGCCGGCGGGGAGTGCGGCGTCTGGGATGCCGTACCAGTGCTCAATGGAAGAGCCCGCCGCGGTCACGTCGAGTGCGCTGGCGTCCGTGACGCCGATGTGGATAGCGACGGGCAGACCGCCGGTCGCAGCGGCTTCAAGCACGTCGCGCGGCGGGCTCAGCAGTTTGACGCCATCCGCGCCTTGTTGCCTGAAGTGTTCGATCTTCCCTCGCGCTTCCTTGCTGGTCCGGACGTGACCCAAGAACGGGTACAAGAACAGGCGCGGCGCGGGGATCTTTCCCTCGGCGCTAAGCGCCCGGAGTTCCCTGGCCTTCTCGAAGTCGCTGCCGACGTCGCGGACCGTCGTGATGCCGGCGGCGAGCCAGAGCTTCAGGCAGAAACTGACATCCATCGGCACGCCACCGCGACTATCCTGGATGTGGCCGTGGAGGTTGACGAAACCGGGCAGAACGTACTTGCCGCTGGCGTCGATCTCGACGGCCGGTGATTCGGCAGGCATCTCGCGGGCAATGCGGCTGATCCGGCTGCCCTCGATCAGGACGTCAAGCGGACCGCGCGCCGGCGTTCCGGTCCCCTCGACCAACATCGCGTTACGGACAAGGAGACGCGGGTGCCGCCGGCCGGCGATAGAGGCCGGGTCCGGCTGCGCGGACAACAGCGGGATCAGCGCAACGAGCAGGAAGAAGGAGCGCCACCCCGCCATGGGCTATTTAGGGGTCCCCTCGAATTTGGCCCCTTCGGCGATGGCGTACAGCTCGTTCCGGTTCATGATGAACATCGCGCCATTGGCAACCACCGGAGTACTGTAGACCGAACTGCCCATGTTCATCTCGGCGATGACTTCTTTCGTCTTGCCAGCCTTCAGAACCGTCACGTCGCCGTCCTCGTCTCCGATGTAGACCTTACCCTCGACCACGTACGGCGAGCCCCAGATGGCGGCCAGCATGTCGTGGACCCAGTATGGCTTGCCGGTTTCGACGTCGAGCGCATGGACGAAGCCGGAGAAGTCGGCGTAATACAGGATGCCGTCGTGAATGGCGCCGGTGGAGATGGAGCGGCGGATCTTGTCGTAGTGCCAGATGCGGCCGGATTCGGTGATGTCGCCGCGCTTGGTGGCGTCGATGCAGTACAGGTGACCGGTGCCCTCACCGTGCTCCGGGTCCTGGCCGTTCGCGATATAAACGCGATCCTTCCAGATCACTGGCGTGGAGATCAGTTCATTGCGGGTTTTGGGCCAGACTGAGTCTTTCGGATTGGTGTCGAACTCCCAGAGCTTCTCACCGGTCTCGAAGTGATAGCTGCGTACCCACCCGTCACCCTCGGCGGCGACTACTTGTACCACGTCGCCGATCTTGCCGACGGCCGGGGCCGACCACTGTCCGTGGAGGATGTTCTCGCCCACGTGATTAGCTTCCCAGGCCACTTCGCCGGTCTTCTTGTTCACCGCGATGATGGCGGGCGCGTTGGGAGACGGGATGTTGACGTGACTCTCGTCGTGGCCGTTCGACGTCATCAGGTAGATGATGTCGCCATGCGCGACCGGGGAGGAATTGGCGAGGTTATGCGGGTGGACGCCGAGTTCCTCCATCATGTCCAGCTTCCAGACGATGTCGGCGTCATGGGGCCCGGTGAGTTTCTCGTCCTTGTAAGGACCGTCGTTTTCGCCGTCGCGAAAGCCCTCGGTATCGAGGCACACGAGTTCGGCGCGGTTATTCACGTAATAGAGGCGGTCGCCTTCGACGAGCGGGGAAGAGGCCACGCCCTGGAAGGGCCAGTCGTTTACGCGGCCGGCGGGGAGTTTTTCGTTGGCGTGCTGCCAAAGAAACTCGCCGTCGGATTCGCGAAACGCTTTCAGCACGCCACGGTCGCCGCCCTGTTTGGGATCGCGCAGGGCTTCGTTATTCGTGCCGAGGAAGACCTTGCCGCCGGCGACAACGGGGTTGCCGTAGCTCTGCGAGCCGAGCTTGGCGGCCCACTTGATATTGCGGCCTTTCTCAACGTCCCAACTCGACGGAATGCCCTTGGCGCCCGAGACCATGTTACGGTCCGGGGTCCCGCCCCACATCGGCCAGTCGCCGGTGCCGGGATCGCCGGCGTGAAGCACCGGCGAGAGGATCAAGGCCGCGCAGAAGGCGGCGGCCAGTTGTTCGCGGAACCTGCTGTAGCGTTTCATTCGTTCTTTGTCACCTTAATGTCGTCGAGGAAAACTTCGAAGGGGGCGTCGGCGTAAATACCGGGGCTGCCCTGGCGATTGGGGACGGCGTCGGTATGGTCGATGTTCCAGGCATCGGGCTCGGCCTGTCCGTCTTCCCACACCTTGCCGCGAGCCCGGGTTTTGTTGTCCGGCAGGTTGTCGACGCGCAGTTTGAGCCGGTACCACGTGTCCGGCTTCCACTTGTAGGCGATGCGGACAGTGCGAGCGGTAGCAGGCTGCCAGGGCTGCAACTCGAGGCTCTGCTTGTTGCCGAACAGCGTAAGCACGTACCGCTGCGCGACGACGCCGGCGTCGCCCATCTGGCGGCGGCGGGTAGTGGCGCGGACACGGGCCTCCACGGTATAGTCGTGCTCGTCCGGATGGCCGATGAAGGAGCGGGCGCGTTTGGTGAACGCATTGTCGGCATGCTTGACGAGGACCTTGTCGCCTTCCATATCGCGAACCGAGTATTTGCCAGTAGCGTTGATCCAGTATCGCGGTGGCGGGCCGGGATCCAGGGATTGGAAGTCGTGGCTGATCGGAATGACCGGCGCCACACGGGCGGTGGCGCTTCCGGAGATGCCGGCGGCAGTGGCCTTGATTGTTCCAGCGGAGGGCGCCTTTCCAGCGGTCAGTTTCCCGTTGCCGTCGATCGATCCGCTCAACCCATCGAGCGACCATTCGGCCTTCTCCTCACGGAGAAAGTTCCCTTTCTCATCGAAGAGGCGGGCACGCAATTGTGCCGTGGCGCCGGGCTTCACAAGCAGTTCGGTCGGCGAGACCTCGAGCCAAGCCGGCTTACCGGTTCCCTTGCCGGGTTTCGGGGGAGCGGCGGAGGTTGCCGACGGATTCCACTTGCCGAACGCGTACATGTTGAGGTGCGAGACCACGAAAACAACGCCGTTGGCGACGGCGGCCGAAGCTGTGATTTCTTCGATTTCGCTCTGGCCACCGAGTTGCACGCGGCTGAGAATGTCCACGCCATCGGCCTTCGGCCGCAGGATGAAGAAACGGCCGTTTTCATTGCCAACATATAGCTTGCCGTCGGCGAAGACGAGCGAGGCGCGCTGAATGGTGCCGAGGTTCTGCTTCCAGATCTCGTTGCCGGACTGGGCGTCGAACGCCACGAGATTGCTGCCGTTGTCGATCCAGTACACGCGTTCGCCTTCCATCACCCCCGTCGAATAACCGCCGAGAAATCCGATCTTTCGCCATTTGGCCTGATCCAGTTTGACCGCCCCTTTCGACTTCACATCGATAGCCGCAAGCAAGCCCATCTCACTCGTGTCCAGGTTCTCCTCGCCATGGCTGACAAAGGCCAGGCCTTGAAGCAACGTGACTCCGGTGTTGATGCCGCGTTTGCTCATCGGAAAGCTCCATACGGGCTCGCCGGTGGCCGCCTTGATCGCATGGATCGCGCCATCGCCGGCCCCCGCGATCAGCAGACGCATCCCGTCAACCGTTGTGATCACCGGCGGCGAGTAGGTGGTATCGAAGGGCTGGCTGCCGGGAGAACTTACCCAGATGCACTCGCCGGTACGCTTGTCGAAGGCAAAGAAGCGATGGCCGGCGCGCGCGGAGGCGCCCCAACCGCTGTTCACGCCGCTGACAATGACGAGATCGCCGTCGATCACCGGACTGACGGTGCGGCCGCCGTGGGTGGTGACCATGCCGAAGCGTTCGGTCATCGGGAATTCCCACAGCATCTTGCCATCGCGGGTGAGGGCGAGCAGTGTCGCGCCCGCGCCGTAGACGTAAATGTTGCCGGTTTCGGGGTCGCCGGTGGGCGACGACCAGGCGATGCGGTGGGGTGGGACGTCGCTATGATAGAGGTTCCACTTGTAATCCCAGAGAAGTTTGCCCGTCTTCGCGTCCAGGCAAATGAGGCGCTCCTGGACGGTCTCGTCCTTGCCGGTTGGAACCAGCGCGTAGAGGCGGTCACCCAGGATGACGGGTGTGGACCGGCCGCCGATGGGGACCTTCCAGAGCAGGTTCTCGCCATCGGGCGACCACTTCTCCGGCAGGTTTTTTTCGATCGACGTGCCGTCGCGGCGCGGGCCGCGAATCTCGGGCCAGTCCGCCGCGTCCACGGCCGGAATGAGGAAAGCAAGGAGGGCTACGAGAGGGAGTCGCATTGTTGAAAAGGCGTTTCCGAGCGAGGTTAGCGTTACCGCCGGCTGCACTTTCATTGTACGCAGTCGGACGCGGGGGGCGTCAGTCCGTTAACCACCTTTGCTCGAAGCGCGCGAAGACAATGGTCTCGTAGGGGCCGCTTTCACCGCGTTCGTAAAGGCAGACGGCGGCGCCGTCGCGCAGCACCGCCAGCGACGAATAGGCCGCCGGGCCTTCCCAGAGCAGCTTGGACTTTGGCCAGGTTTCGCCGGAGTCGAAACTGGCGCGGACGGTCATGCGTTCGCGTTTGGTGGAAGCTGGGTTGGAGAAGAGCAGGCACCGCCGCCGCCCCCGCCCGCCGGGGTGGACAATCAAGCTCGCCTGGCAGACCGGTTCCACGAGTTCCTGGTCCCAGGCGAGCTTCGACCAGGAGAGTCCGCCGTCGTCGCTGCGGGCGATGGCGCGCCGGTTATGGCCGTGGTAGCTACGCATGTTCAGCAAGAGTTGGCCGTCCTCCTGTTCGACGACCGCGCATTCGTTGGTACCCTCGCCGGCGATGCCGCCGATGCGCCAAGTGCGGCCGTTGTCGTCGCTGTAGATGATGTGCGAGTGGCGGCCCATGTTGTCGCGCCGGCGGTGGTCGCAGGGGACCAACAGACGGCCGGAGCGGAGTTGAATCGCGTTGCCGGGGCCCGTGGCGTACCAGGTCCAGTTGGGATCTTTGACCGAATCGGTGATCTCGACGGGTTCCGGCCAAGTGGCGCCGTCGTCGAGGCTGTGGGTGAGCCAGACGGTGCGCGTGGCGCCGGGCAAGGCCTGCTCGATGTTGCGCTCGGTGTAGTTGCCGGGGTTGCGCGTCAGGGGAAGCCAGATAGCGCCGGTCTTCCGCTCCTGGACGGGGCAGGGGTTGCCGATGGTGTCCTCACCGAAGTCGGCGATCATTTGCTGGCGCGACCAGGTGCGGCCACCGTCGGTGCTGCGTTTCAGAAGCAGGTCGATGTCGCCCGCGTCGCTGGCCGAGTTGCGGCGGCCTTCGCAGAAAGCGAGTAGCGTCCCCTTGCGCGTGGTGAGCAGCGCCGGGATGCGGTACGTGTGATAACCGTCCTCGCCCGAGCGGAAGACGACGGTCTCTTGCGGTCCGGCTGTGTCCGCGGCCAGTGAGGAGGCGGCAAGGGCTTGGAGAAAGATGCGGCGTTGCATGGCTTGTGTTTCCGTTGTATCGCAGAGTCAGGGTGTGGGTGGGGCATGCCGTGTCTTCACGCGCGCAACCGGGTCCCGCGCCGGCCCGCTCCATCGACGCCCACTGCCGACGCCCAATAACGCGCCGGAGGGATGAGACAGAGGGGTCAACCGCCGGCTACGCGAGCGGCTACGAGTTGTGGGCCGGCATCGATTGAAGTGTGCCTGATCGGCAACGATCCTCTTCCCTAACCCATTTGCCAGAGGAAAGCGCAGGCTCGGAAAATGCATCTCGCTGAACGATCGCGGTTTCATCCACTCCCGGCACGCTCGCGGGCGATTTCCGGCATGATGGAAGGGTCCGTGTCTTTCTTCGATTTCTTCAACCGTAGGCCGGGGACCTGGCAGGCCGCCTCGGCGGCCGAGACCGATACAGTCCGGAAGATCGTGGACGCGCTCGATCATATGGACCCGGAGCGTGCCCGCTATCTGGGCGCTTTCGCGTACATCCTGAGCCGGGTTGCCCGCGCCGACTTCCACGTGAGCGACGAGGAGACTGAGACCATGCAGCGAACCGCCGAAGAGCACGGTCTGCCGGCCGCCGATGCGCGGCTGGTCGTCGAGATTGCCCACCACCAAAGCGAACTCTTCGGCGCCACCGAGGACTTCCTGGTCACGCGCGAGTTCGGCCGCATCAGTTCGCGCGAGGAGAAACTGACGCTGATCGATTGCCTGTACGCCGTCGCGGCCGCGCACGAGTGGATTTCTGTAGCCGAGGACAACGTTATCCGGCAGGTGGCCAGCGAACTGGGACTGAGTCACCCGGAAGTAATACGGGTGCGATCCCGTTTTCGCGAGCACCTTTCGGTGCTGCGGAAGGAAGGACACGGATCTTCTTCAGCCTGATGCAGATGCGGTGAAGCTTACCGGGGACGACGCCAAGGATCTGAGTGCGTTTTTGTCAAGTCAAGCTTTTTATAGAATAATATTTCCTTTGTAATCAATTGGTTAAAAGAAAATCTTGTCACTCGCCGCCAAAGTGTGCTAAAACTGGAAGTCGGACGTGGCATCAATGGCCCCGTTCAAGCAAGCACACACACTCTCTCAGTTTTTTCTTGGAGGTTCACTCTCATGGCAATGAACATTCGTCCGCTTTACGACCGAATCGTGGTCAAACGGATCGAAGAGGCCGAGACCGTCCGCGGCGGCATCATTATCCCGGACTCGGCTAAGGAGAAGCCGCAGGAAGCCGAAGTTGTCGCTGTTGGCAAAGGCAAGCGGCTTGAGGATGGCAAGTTGGTCCCGCTGGAAGTCCAGGTTGGCGACCGCATTCTGTTCGGCAAGTACTCGGGCAACGAGATCAAGATCGAGGGCGAAGAGTATCTCATCCTCCGCGAGGACGAGATCCTTGGTGTCCTAGACACCGACTCGGCCCAAAAGAAGGCGAAGGCGTCCTAAGGACCGCCTCCCGGCTAAAGTTATCGCGAAGCATTAGGAGAAGGAAAAATGGCTGCAAAGCAAATAATCTACAGCGATCAGTCGCGGCAGGCGATCCTGCGCGGCGTCAATCAGTTGGCTGAGGCCGTCAAGGTGACCCTCGGTCCCAAGGGCCGCAACGTCGTCCTCGAGAAGAAGTTCGGTGGCCCGACGATTACCAAGGATGGCGTCACCGTTGCCAAAGAAATCGAGCTGAAGGACCCACTGGAGAACATGGGCGCCCAGATGGTGCGTGAGGTTGCCTCCAAGACCTCTGACGTCGCCGGCGACGGCACCACCACCGCGACCATTCTCGCCCAATCGATCTATCGCGAAGGCGTTAAGGCCGTCGCGGCCGGCGCGAACCCGATGGCCCTCAAGCGCGGCATCGAAGCCGCCGTCACCGCGATTGTCGATGAAATTCAGAAGCTCAGCAAACCGGTCTCCGGCGACATGATCGCCCAGGTTGGCACCATTTCGGCCAACGGCGACGACACGATCGGCAACATCATCGCCGAGTCGATGCAAAAGGTCGGCAAGGACGGCGTCATCACGGTCGAGGAATCGAAGACGATGAGCACCGAGTTGCAGACCGTTGACGGCATGCAGTTCGACCGCGGCTACCTGTCCCCCTACTTCATCACTGACCCGGACCGCATGGAAGCCGTTATCGAGGATCCCTACATCCTGATCCACGAGAAGAAGATCAGCAACATGAAGGATCTGCTGCCGCTGCTCGAGCAGATCGCCCGCTCCGGCAAGCCGTTGCTGATCATCGCCGAAGAGGTCGAGGGCGAAGCGCTCGCGACGCTCGTAGTGAATAAACTGCGCGGCACGCTGAACGCCTGCGCCGTGAAGGCTCCGGGCTTCGGCGACCGGCGGAAGGCCATGCTGGAGGACATCGCCATCCTCACCGGTGGCAAGGCGATCATGGAAGAGACCGGCATTAAGCTGGAAGGCGTCCGCCTGGAAGACCTCGGCCGTGCCAAGCGCGTCACGGTTGACAAGGACAATACGACGCTGGTCGATGGCGCCGGCTCGGAGAAGTCAATCGAGGGCCGCATCAAGCAGCTCCGGGCGCAGATCGACGAGACCACGTCGGACTACGATCGCGAGAAGCTCCAGGAGCGCCTGGCGAAGCTCGCTGGCGGTGTCGCCGTCATTAAGGTCGGCGCGGCCACTGAGACTGAGATGAAGGAGAAGAAGGCTCGCGTCGAGGATGCCCTACACGCCACGCGCGCCGCGGTGGAAGAAGGAATTGTTCCGGGCGGTGGAGTTGCTCTGCTCCGCGCTGCGAGGGTTCTGGACGGTCTCAAGCCAGCTGGCGACGAGCAGATTGGTGTCGATATCGTTCGACGCGCCTGCGAGGAACCGGTCCGCCAGATCGCCGGGAACGCCGGCTACGAGGGGGCGATCGTGTCCGAGAAGATCCGCGCGAACAACGATGCCAACTATGGCTTCAACGCCCAGACGGGCGTCTACGAAGATCTGGTCGCATCCGGTGTGATCGATCCCACCAAGGTCACTCGTTCCGCCCTGCAGAACGCCAGTTCGATCAGCGCGTTGATGCTCACCACCGAAGCCATGATCGCCGAAATTCCGGAGAGGAAGCCCGCTCCGTCACCGGGCGGCGGTCACGGTCCGGAGATGGACTACTAAGCCCATCCCATACCTCAGACTGGAAGGTCCCCGGCGGCAACGCTGGGGACCTTTTTTGTGTACCGGGCATGTTGGAAATGCTCGGGTATGCACTATCGCCTGCGCCCAGTTGGCATGGCCTGGGCGCCCGCGTTCCTCTATCCGCCTTGTTCGTCGGTGTCCAGGTCCTCGGGGAAGACGGCGTAGCCCTTCGGCGGCGGGAAGAGGTTGCGAAGAAGCATCAACCGGCGCCGCAGAAACCGGCTGGGCAGTTGACGGGGGCCAGTCTCGACGTCGATATCGCAGCAAATCCCGTGCAGGTAGAGCGTCAGCGTGTCGATGAACGACTCCTGCGCGTAGTCGAGGAACGGCTTGGTTTCCCGGCGCACGCTGGTCTGCTTTCGCAACAGAGCCTGCTTCAGCTTCCAACTCTCCTCGTCGACTTCGCCGTTGGCGTGGTGCTCCAGTTCCTCGCGGAGAACCCCGTAGTACTCGCGCAATTCCTCCGGTTTCAACAGCGAGGCCATCGAAGTGGCCAGGTGATGATAGAAATGGTAGTGGTAGTCGGCGACGTCCAGGTTCTTGATGGCAAAGGCCAGAACCGCCTCGTCGTTGAACGCCGCGCTCGCCGCCCAGACCATCTTCGTCTCGGCCGGTTTGTCGAAGCATACCAAGCCGGACGCGAGATCGCCATCGCGTGCGGCCTTGCCGTTCACTCGCGAAAGAAAAGGCACCAGCAGGACCGTGACGTGCGGCAGGCGATTGACGATCTCCGGAGGTAAGGCGGCCGCGGGTTCCTCAAGGTAATCGCGCACGTCCTCCTCGGAGAGGAGAAGGCCGGCGATGAAATAGGAGAACTGGCGATTGAGCGGGATCAACTCTCCACGCACCCGCTCATTGAACTCGCCCAGCGGAATCGGAGCGAGATCTGCTTGCACGGACATTCGGATTCTCTGATAGTGTAACAGATGGCCTCGAACGGCCCTAACTCTCCGAGTCCGCGCATCCTGATTTCGGCTGGAGAAGCGTCGGGCGACCTATATGCCGCGGCGCTGGTCGAAGCCCTCCAGCGCCACGTTCCGGCCGCGGAATT
>CAYPUQ010000025.1:28145-29579 GCA_964413655.1 uncultured Solibacteraceae bacterium
TCGCGCGAGGACTTCCGGTCCCGGTTCGGAATCGAGCCGGAGGCCCGCCTGGTGACATTGTTGCCAGGGTCGCGAGCCGGGGAAGCCGCGCGGCACCTACGGGTGCTGGTGGAAGCGGCGGCGCTCCTCGGCGCACGGCTGCCGTGCCGGTTCTTGCTGGCGACGCCGCCCGGGCTGGGCGCACGCCTGCCGTTGCAGTATTTAACGGAACCAAATTCCGGCATAAACATCCAACATGTTGAAGGGGAAGCCTGGGATGCCATCGCGCACGCCGACTTGGCCTTGGCCGCCAGCGGTACGGTTACCATTGAGGCTGCACTGCTCGGTACACCGATGGTCACTTTCTATAAGGTGACCGGCGTTAGTTGGTGGCTGGGCCGGTTTCTGGTTGACGTGCCCTTTTATTCCATGGTCAATTTGGTTGCCGGTCAGCGGGTTGTCCCTGAACTGATACAGAATGAGATGAGAGCCGAGTCCATCGCGGCGGAAGCGGAGCGCTTGCTCTGCGACCGCCCGGTTCGCGAAGAAATGCGGCGGCAGCTTGGCGAAGTCCGCCGCCGGCTGGACACCGGAGAGGACCCAATGGAAAGAGCGGCCTCGCTCATATTGGAGTTGATGCGGAATCATGGGGAACAGAAACTGGTTCGAGCGGGATCTTAAGTTGGGAATGCGATTACTGATCGGCTTGGCGGCGTTCTCGCTGGCCGCGGCCTCCCAGCCGCGCGACCAGAACCGCTTCGACGTCGAACACTACACCATCAATGCGGAGATCAATCCGCGCACGCAGAGCCTGACGGCGAATGTCCAGGTGCGGTTCAGGCCGGTGGACGATAACCTCACCAGCGCCGCGTTCGAACTGAACAACGCGATGACCGTTTCGAACGTGACCGACGGGACTGGAAATCCGCTTCGGACGAGCACCTCGCGCCAGGACTTCACCATCGTCGTGAACTTCGCGCAGCCGCTTCCGAAAGGCGAACCGGCGACGGTGGGATTCACCTACGAAGGCAGCCTGACCGGCCGCGAGGAGTCGCCGGTGTATGGCATCAAGTTCGCGGCGATCCATCCGGACTACGCGTACCTTCTCTATCCTTCGCGCTGGTTCCCGATCAACGACTACACCGTGGATAGCTACACGGCCGACATGACGATCGCCGTGCCGGACGGTTTCCGGGTGCTGGCGTCGGGCATCGAAACGAAGTCGAATTCGGAGCAGAAGACGGTCTACGAGTTCAAGTTCACCCAGCCATCGTTTCCAGGCAGCATCGCCGTGGTGAAGGAGGACCCTGTCAGTGTGACGGCAGGCGGCGTGACGACCTTTGTATTCTTCCGCGGCGAATCGGCCGCAATGGCGAATGCGTACGGCGAGGCGGTGGGGGAGATGATGAGTTTTCTCACCGGGATCTACGGTATACCGCTGCAGCGGAACCTGAC
>CAYPUQ010000026.1:0-29095 GCA_964413655.1 uncultured Solibacteraceae bacterium
CCGGAAAAGGAGAGAATCAACCCAAAAATCTCCGCCGAACTCAAGTACGCCTCCGCCGTCCGCGGGCGGCGTGTCTCTGGCCGCGCCAAGGTGCGAAACTATGTACTTAGTCATGCTCCTGCGCGACATCGCGGCGGCCCTCGACTGCCGCCTGGTTGGCAATCCCAATCTCAAGATCACCGGCGTCGCCGGAATGGAACACGCCGCGCCCGGACAGCTCACCTTCCTCGCCAACCCCAAATATGCTCACAAAGTAAAGCACACCCAAGCCTCGGCCATCCTGGTCCGCGAAACCGTTCCGGGCCCAATCGCCAGCGTCGTCTCGACCAACCCCTACGTCGATTTCGCCCGCGCCCTCGAACTCTTCTATCAGCCGCCGCGCCCGCACGCAGGCATCGATCCCACCGCTCGCATCGCCCCTTCGGCGGTGATCGGCGACGGCGCGTCGATCGGCGCGTTCGTCAGCGTCGGCGACGGCGTCGTCATCGGCCGCAACGCCGTTCTCCATCCTCACGTGGTCGTCTATATCGGCGCGGTGATCGGCGATGACTTCACCGCCCACTCGCACGCCGTCGTTCGCGAACACTGCCGCATCGGCAACCGTGTGATCCTGCAAAACGGCGTCGTCGTCGGCGGCGACGGCTTCGGCTTTGCCAAACGCGAGGACGGCGCGCACTACAAGATCGTTCAGTCGGGCGTCACTGTCGTCGAGGACGACGTCGAGATTCAGTCGCTGACTTCCATTGATCGGGCCACGGTAGGCGAAACCCGCGTGAAGCGCGGAGCGAAGATCGACAGCCTTGTGCAGGTGGGGCACGCCTGCGTCGTGGGCGAGGACAATATTATCTGTGCCCAGGTAGGGCTTGCCGGTAGCTCGGTGCTCGGCAAAGATGTGCTCCTGGCTGGGCAGGCCGGCGTTTCCGGCCACCTGACGATTCACGACGGTGCGGTTGTCTATGCGCAGAGCGGCATCGGCGGCGACGTGGAGGCCGGCGCACTCGTGTCCGGGTCGCCCGCGTTCGACGCCGCGACCTGGCGTCGCGCGGTGACGGCGTTCCCCCGTCTTCCGGAACTGTTCCGGCACATACGTGCGCTCGAGAAACGGGTCGCCGGGCTCGAGGCACAGTTGAAAGAACAAGGAGAAGTGGATGGCGAATGAAAACAAGGGCCGCGCATGCTGGCCGTTGGCCTATAAGAACCGCGAGTTCCTCGAAGGCCGCGGCGGACGGTCTGTGCGTATCCTGTCGGAGTACTTGCACCCGCTCTCGCACTTCCGGGAAGAGAAGATTCACGACACCATCGTCTTCTTCGGTTCGGCGCGCGTCACTGAGGACGGCCCGATGGGGCGCTACTACAGCGAAGCCCGCCAATTGGCGTCGATGCTAACAACATGGTCGGAGGGACTTGAACACACCAAGCGCCGCTTTGTCATCACGACCGGCGGCGGACCCGGCATCATGGAAGCGGCCAACCGCGGCGCGATGGAAGCCGGCGGCAAGAGCATCGGTTTGAATATCGGTCTCCCGTTCGAGCAAGCGCCCAACCAGTACATTACCGAGAGCCTCTGCTTCGAGTTCCATTACTTCTTCATGCGGAAGTTCTGGCTGGCCTATCTGGCCAAAGCGCTGGTGGTATTCCCCGGCGGCTTCGGCACACTCGATGAACTCAGCGAGCTGTTGACTCTCGTGCAGACGCACAAGCTGGAAAAGGACATAGTCATCGTGCTCTATGGCACCCGGTTCTGGAAGGAGGTGCTGAATTTCGACGCGTTGGTCCGGCATGGAATGATCAGCGCGAAGGATCTGGATTTGTTCCACTACGCCGACGAACCCGAACAGGCCTTCGAGATCCTGAAAGAAGGTCTGACTAGGCTATTCCTAGTACCCGAGACCCGCGTTGCGGTTCCGCCCGAGGAGGAAGAGACCCCGGCGATCGCCAAGTCCCGGAGGTAGCCGAGGCCGCTTTTGCTGATCGAAGCTCCCGCGAAGAAATCGGAATGGCGCGCCGTGCTCGGCCGGGTCGAGATCGCTTTTCTCGCGCTGTCCCTGCTCTACATGGCGCTCCACGCCGGCGGCGCCTCGCTGTTGTACCGCTGGGGCGCGCTGCTCGCCGCGATGGTATTGGGCGGATGGGTGACCGTCCGGTGGACTCGACGGCTGCTGCGGCAGGTCATCTGGAAGGTTCGCAACCGGCTCCTCGTCGCGTACTTGTTCATCGCCGTGGTGCCCATCCTGCTGATTCTTGCGCTGGCCACGGAGGCGTCGCGCTACCTCGCCGGGCAGATCGCCGTGTACCTGGTGAATGCGGAACTCGAGCGCCGGATGGTTTCGCTCCAGGGCGCCGCCCGCACGCTCGCTCGCGTCCCGCCCGATCAGCGCGCCACCGTGCTCAACCGGATCTCGTTCATGCTCCAGGACCGCTTCCCCGGCGTCGAGGCCGAGATCTTCGACGGCCGCCAGATCGTGTTCCCCGAGGCCGCCACCGTCACCCGGCCCCCAGAGGGGTGGGGCCAGGCCGACGGACTGGTCCTGAAGGACGGCCTCCTCTACGTCTGGGCGCACGAGGTATCGGGCGGCCGCGAGGCAACCGTTGTGGTGCCCGTTTCGAAGAACTGGCTCGCCAACCTCGTGCCGGGCCTCGGCTCGGTCGAGATTGTCCACTTCCCCGAACCGGTCGAGCCCGCGCCGTCCCGGCAACTCACGATGAACCTGCACGATCCACCCGACGACGACGCGCAACTGCCCGTGCTTGCTCCCCCCGTGAACCGGTTCGACATCGACCTCGTCTGGGGCACGCGCGTGCCGGTGTCGCTGTGGGATGCTCCGGGCGAAGTCGTCAGCGGCCTGCTCGCCGTCCACTCGCGCCTGTCTTCGGTGATTCGAACCATCTTCTCGCAGCGCGTGCAATCCGGCGACCTGTTACCGCTTCTCTACACCCTGGCGATCCTCGTCTTGGTTGCCGAACTGGTCTCCTTGATCATCGGCGTCTCCATCACCCGGACCATCACCGATGCCGTCGAGGAATTGTACGAGGGCACGCGAAAGGTCATGCGCGGCGACTTCTCGCACCGCATTCAGGTGCGCGGCAACGAACAGGTTGCCGAGCTCAGTCGCTCGTTCAACGAGATGACGGCGAACGTCGAGCGCCTTCTCGTGGTGGCCAAGGAGAAGGAGCGCCTGCAGGCCGACCTCGAAATTGCTAGTGAGGTCCAGAGCCAATTGTTCCCCAAGGCGGCGCCCTCGATGCCGCATCTGGAAATCCACGCCGTCTGCCACCCGGCCCGCATGGTCTCCGGCGATTACTACGACTTCCAACTGCTGAATGACAGCCAGATTGCGCTCGCTGTCGGCGACGTGGCGGGGAAGGGAATTTCGGCCGCTCTGTTGATGGCCACGCTCCAGGCGGCGCTCCGTTCCCAGTTGCGTGAGGCGAGCGAACGCGCCGCCGCCGAGGGCTCGCCGCTGATGTTCTGCACGTCGAGCATCGTGTCCAAAATCAATCAGCAGCTCTACGCCGACACGTCGCCGGAGAAATACGCCACGTTCTACTTCGCCATCTACGACGACACCACCGGCATCCTCACCTACACAAACGCCGGCCATCTCCCGCCCGTGCTAATCCGCAACTGGGAGGTGACGCGGCTCGACGTCAACGGCCTCGTTGTCGGCGCATTTCCCTTCGCGAAGTACGAAGAGAGCCGCGTGACGCTCGAACCCGGCGACCTGCTGGTTTGCTTCAGTGACGGCATGACCGAGCCCGAGAACGAGTTCGAGGAAGAGTACGGCGAAGAGCGGCTGATCGAGGCGCTAAAACGCCACCGCCACCTCCCGGCAGGTAAGCTGATCGCCGAAGTCACGGCTGAGATCCGTCACTTCACTCACGCGGCCCGGCAAGGCGGCGCCGGCGAGGAACTGCAGGACGATATGACCATGCTCGTGGCGCGGAGATTGACGTGATGAAGGTGCTGACCGCGGCCGAAATGCGCGAGGTGGACCGGAAGACCATCGAGGCCGGCATTCCCGGCCCCATCCTGATGGAGAACGCCGGCCACCGCGTCGTCGAGTTTCTCGCGGAGCGCTGCAAACCGCTCGAACGGCAGCGCATCGCGGTGTTCTGCGGCAAGGGCAACAACGGCGGCGACGGCCTCGTGATCGCCCGGCAGCTTCACACGCGCATCCGCCCCGCCGCGCTGTGGGTGCTACTCGCGGCGGACCCGGACGAACTGCGCGGCGATGCCGCCGCGAATTGCCACATGCTCGCCGCCTGCGGTTGTCCGGTCGCGCGGAACATCGCGCCCGAAATGCGAACGGCGACGCTGCTCGTCGACGCGCTGCTCGGGACGGGAGTCGAAGGCGCGCCGCGCGGCATCTATGCCGACTGGATTCAGGAGATCAACCGCGGCTTCCCGCTGGCCACGGTCGTGGCGGTCGATATTCCTTCCGGTCTGTCGAGCGACAGCGCGGCGAGTCCCGGCCCCTTCGTTAAGGCGGCGCACACGGTGACGTTCACCGCGCCGAAACTAGGGCAAGTGCTCGACCCGAACTGCGAAGCGGTAGGCGCGCTTCACGTTGTGCCGATCGGAACTTCGGCGGCCCTCATCGAGGATGACCCGGCCCTGCAAATCGCTCTGAGCGGCCCGGCCGAATTTGGCAGACTGTTCGCTCCGCGGCCCCCCGCGGCGCACAAGGGTGACTTCGGCCACGTTCTGGTCGTGGGCGGCTCGCGCGGCAAGAGCAGCGCCGCGGCGCTCGCGGGTTTGGCCGCGCTACGGTCTGGCGCGGGGTTGGTCACGGTCGCGACCGCCGGTTCCGTGCTGTCTTCCGTGGCCGCTCATACCCCGGAGTTGATGACTGCGCCACTGCCGGAGACGGCCACCGGCGCGATTCGCTCGCTCGATCCCGCCCTGCTGAGTGGCAAGACCGTGTTGGCCATCGGACCCGGCATCGGAACCGAAACTGAGACCGCCGCGCTGGTCGAAAAACTCGCCCGCGAGTTCGCCGGTCCGGTGGTCGCGGACGCCGACGCGCTGAATTGCCTCGCCGGCAAACCGCTCCCGGCGCGTGGGGATCTCGTTCTCACACCTCATCCCGGCGAAATGGCGCGGCTGACGGGCATATCTTCGAGCGATGTGCAGAGCGATCGGCTCGCCGCGGCGCGCACCTTTGCGCGCGACCGCGGCGTGATAGTGGTCCTGAAGGGCCGCCGGACCATCGTCGCCTTCCCGGATGGCACGGCCTGGATCAACCCGACCGGCGGGCCGGCCCTCGCCACCGGCGGCTCGGGCGATATTCTCACCGGGCTGATTGCCGGCCTCATTGCGCAGTTTCCCCGCCGGCTCCGCGAAGCACTGCTGGCCGCGGTCTGGCTGCATGGCCGTGCGGGCGACCTCGGCGCGGCCGAGTTGACCGAGCAGACAGTCATCGCGGGCGATCTGCTGCGATTCCTACCAGGAGCGATTCGCGACTGTGCGAGTTTGGCGGACCCGGTCTGAAGAGGAAACTATCGCGGCGGGCGAGGAACTCGCCGCACTGCTCCCGGCCTCCGGCGTCGTGTTGCTGCTCGGCAACCTCGGGGCAGGGAAGACCACGCTGGCCAAGGGCATTGCGCGCGCCCGCGGCGCCGCCGAAACCGAAGAGGTCTCCAGCCCCACCTTCACCCTGATCCACGAATACGGCTGGCCGCCGAAGGTCTACCACATCGACCTCTACCGGCTGGATACAGCCGCGCAAGCCGCCGCGCTTGGACTCGATGAAATCTTCGAGCGCGATGCCCTGGTGCTCATCGAGTGGGGCGACCGCTTCCCCGAACTGCTGCCGGCCACCCGCCACGAAATCCACATCGATCGCGGCTCCGGCGACGAACGGACGATCCGCCTACAAAGCTGACGAAAGTGATCACCGCACCGAAGCCATGATCCGAGCCTCAAACGCTTCGTAGGATCCCGGCGCCCGCTTGTTCATCCACTCCTGCATCGCCAGCGCCACCGTCTCGAGGTTCTTGTAAGCGTACGGGTCCTTGTTGACCTCGCGCGCGGCGGGCAGCATCTCCTTAATGCGGATGTAGACAAGCAACAACTCCCGCCCGCTCTCGAAGAATAGCTCCTGGTTCAGCACGCCACTCGCGATGAACGACGCCACCATGTCCCAATAAGAAACCACCATCCGGAACGACGCGTTTTCGGGGGAACCGGTCGGACATAGCTTGTAGAACTCGTCCAGGTCGGAGGCGCGAAAATTGGCGACGAACCACGCGCGCGCGTCGCGGAGCCGCGATTCCCGCCGTGTCTCATAAAGGCTCAGGACAAGGTTCACGTCGTCGTAGGTCGCTGTAGAGCGTTGCGTTGCCATAGCCTACACTGTAGCGCGGCGCGTCAACCTATGATCGCCCGAGCCTCCAGGAACGGCCGCGCCAGTTCCACCTCGCCCGCCCACTCTACTCGCGCCGCTGCTTCGCTGGAAGAGATGCCCTTGGTCATCAGCCGCCACGCGGTGTCGTCGGACAACCGGACCGTTGCCGCGGGCGCCTCCGCGCGGCTCTCGTCAAGGCGCCAGCCGCCATCCGCTCGCGCCAACGACCAATCGCCACCGGCATCGCCTTCAACCCTCACGCCGACAACGGCTCCGTCGGGCGCGGGCACGTCCCGAAAAGAGTGCGGCAGCGAGCGGAGAAACGTTTCGAGCACCGGGCGTAGCCAGCGCCGCGAGGTCAGCGGCGCGGTGCCCACCGCATCGCGGATCTGCTGTTGGTGGTGCCAGCGTTCCGTGTACTCCCGCGCAATGTCGAACCAGTTCGGCGACACTGAATCGCCCGCCCAGGAAACCGGAAACAGCGCCGGCGCCTCCGGATCGAGCCCCGCCAAAAACTCGGCCACCCGCGGGCCGGTGAACTCCAGCAACTCTACCAGCAGGCGAGGGCTGATCCGCCGCGCCGCCCGCACCCAACTCCGGTTGAGCTCGTTCAGGAACGCCACCAGATCGCCGTCGCTTTCAATCGGCCGGTCTGGCGGAACGAGATGGCCATCGCGAACCAACGAGAGCTTGCGAATGTCGCCGTCCAGCAAATGCGCCGCGATGTCGGCCACTGTCCATTCCCGGCACACTGTCGGCCGCCGCCAATCCTCCGGCGCGAGCCCGCCCAGCAGCGCCATCAGTTCCTCATGCAGCGGAACGAACAGGTGCACGGTCTCGATCATCTTCCGGTGATCCGCTGCCATAGCGTCTTCTTGGGAATCCGAATCCCAATCACGTCCAGCAGAGCCTGCGCCTGCACATCGTCCAGCGGCTTGCAGGCCGTCATCGCGTCATCGGCTTCGCGCACCTGGCACACGTGCTCCACTTCGTACCAGGAATCGACCATCTCGCGCTCCAACTCGTTGCGTTTCTGCCACGTATTTCGACCGTCGATCAGATCGGTCACGTCGCGGAATGAGATAGGATTTTCGGGCTTACGCGCGGCGGCCTCCCGGCCCAAGGCACGGCCGTTGTCGAGCAGGATAGTTTCGTTCCACCGGTCGAGTTTCGCCCGCAGCAGTTCCGCGCTGCGCGCCCGCAATTTGCGGACGGTCTCCGGCGCCGCCCGCATCATCGTCGCGCTTTCGTCCGCGGCGTAACCCATGGTCTCGAGCCACACGAATTGCCGCTCTGTCGCGGTGTAGGACTCAAACGCCTCGGCGAGAGTGTCGAGGTCCAGCGGAACGGCATCCGGTCGTTCCGGTTCCGGAGTGGCTGCCAGCACGTGCGGCCGCATCTTCATCAGGAACTCGCGTGACGGCAGCGGCTCCAGCGAGTCGAGCAACGCCTTCGCCCCGGCGTGGAAATGCCGGAGGAACTCCGCGAAACGCGCGTCGTCGACCGCACCCGGCCGCGCGTAATGCCGCAGCAAAAGGCGGAGCGGTTCCGCGAAGTTTTTGACGAAGTAGATCCAACCTGCGGCTTTGCCGTTCCGGCAGTCAACCACCATATCGAAGCAGGTGTAAATGGGCAAACTTCAGTTGTTCTCCGAAAGTTGAAAGCGGATTCCCTGCGCAAGGGGCAGGTCGCGTGAATAGTTTATTGTAACCGTCTGGCGGCGCATGTAGGCTTTCCACGAATCGCTGCCCGACTCGCGTCCGCCGCCGGTGTCCTTCTCGCCGCCGAACGCTCCGCCAATCTCCGCGCCGCTCGTGCCGATGTTGACATTCGCGATGCCGCAGTCGCTGCCGCGTGGGCTGAGGAACGTTTCGGCCGCGCGCAGGCCGTTCGTGAATATCGCCGACGACAGGCCCTGCGGAACGGCGTTGTGCAGCTCCAGCGCCTCATCGAGCGTCTCGAACTCGATCAGGTGCAGCACTGGAGCGAACACCTCCTCGCGTAGCATCCGCATTCCTCCATGCGAGCGAACGAGCGTGGGCTCTACGTAACAGCCGCCTGGATAGTCAAGCGGCTTGCCGCCATGGACCACCTCGCCGCCTTCGGCGCGAATTCGGTCGAGCGCGCTCATCATGGCGGTAACCGCCTCGCGGCTGACGAGCGGTCCCATCAGCGTTCCCTCTTCGAGCGGATTGCCGATCGGGATTTGCCGGTAGGCGGCCTGGAGTCGTTCGGTAATGAGTTGCGCGATGCCCCGCTGAAGAAACAGCCGCCGGATCGACGTGCAGCGCTGGCCCGCCGTTCCCGCCGCGCCAAACAGCACCGCCCGTACAGTGAGTTCGGGATCGGCGTCGTCCATCACGATGACGCCGTTGTTCCCGCCGAGTTCCAGCAGCGTCCGCCCCAGCCGCCGCGCGACCGTTTCGGCGACCACACGGCCCATCGCGGTCGAGCCGGTGGCGGAGATGAGCGGCAGCCGCCGGTCCTCGATCAGCGGCGTGGCGACCTCGTCGATCTCGCCAATTACCAGGTTGAACACACCCCGCCAGCCTTGCCGCTCCAGCACCCGGTTGCAGATGTTCTGCACGGCGACCGCCGTCAGAGGTGTCTGCGGCGAAGGCTTCCAAATCACGCAATCGCCGCAGACCGCCGCCAGCAGCGCGTTCCACGCCCAGACGGCGACCGGAAAGTTGAACGCGGTAATGACGCCGATGGGTCCCAGCGGATGCCACTGCTCGTACAGCCGATGGCCGGGCCGCTCGCTGGCGATCGTAAGCCCGTAAAGCTGCCGCGACAGGCCGACCGCGAAGTCGGCCATGTCGATCATCTCCTGCACCTCGCCGCGCCCTTCGGCCAGGATCTTGCCCATCTCCAGCGTGACGAGCGCGCCAAGGTCGTCCTTCGCCCGCCGCAATTCTTCGCCCACTTCCCGGACAAGCTGGCCGCGTACCGGAGCGGGAACGAGCCGCCAGCGCTGGAACGTTTCCACGGACCGCTCGACAATCGCATCCAGGTCCGCGCGGCGCGCGAAACGAACCGCCGCAAGCGGCTGCCCGTCAATGGGAGTCGAGGACAGCAGTTCGCCGCCGGACGGCTTTGCGTCGATGCCGAGGCGGCCGAGCAGTCCGTCGATGAAAGCGCGATCTACTGTGCGAGCCATCCGAATGCCTCCGGCCCCACCGCGAACCGCCGGCCCGCGCTCTCGACGCACCGCCGGATGCGGTCCACGACGGCCCGCTGAAATTCGGGTTCGTGCCATTCCTCGAACCCGCGCACGCGGCTGATCCGCCCGGCCTGTGGGCGCGTGGTCGCGCCGTGGCGCTTGACGGCGCGCACGTGGAACGGGTCGCCGAGAATATCGCGGGTAGTGGCCGCCAACGCTGCCGCGGCCAGTTCCTCTGCGTCGCAGGGAAGGATCGGCGCCAGCGTGGCGTAGGTGTCGATGCCCGCGTCGCGGAGCGCGGCGATGCAGTCAAGCCGTTCCTCGAACGGCGCGCAGTGCGGCTCGTACCAGCGCCGGACGTCCTCGCGGTTGGTGGTCAGCGAGAAACTTACGCGCAGCGCCGTCCGCCGCGCCAGCGCCTGCAACCGGCCCACGTCGCGAAGAATCAACGGCCCTCGCGTCTGAATCGCGAACACCCGCGGCGGCGACTCCAACACCGCGTCGAGGATCGCCGGCATAAGCTGCTCGGACGCCTCGGCCGGCTGATAGGGATCGACCAGCGGCGAGCAATAGATCGCCTGTGCGGGCCGAAGCTGTCTCCTCAGCAACGCCGCGGCGTTCGTCTTGAATGTCGTGAACTGTCCCCAGTGGCGCCAATCGTCCTGCTTCAGCCCGCCGTAGATGCCCATCGTTGGAACGTAGCAGTAGGTACACCCGTAAGTGCAGTTGCGCGCCGGCGTCAGCGAATGCGTGAACCCAGCCGCGGCGATGAATCCGGACGTGCGGCTGAGAATGCCGCGGGATTCCTGGCGCAGAACATGGAACCACTCCCCCACGGCACCATTGTAACGGCGCGACCGGCGAGCATATCGTGAAAAGAGGATGCTGGCCGTCATCACCGATCTCGACGCAACGCTGCTCGACCACGAGACCTACGACTACGCGCCCGCCGAAGACGCGCTTCGGCGTCTCGACGAGCTCCGGATTCCGCTCGTGCTCAACTCCAGCAAGACTCGCGCCGAAATGGAACTCTGGCGGTGGAGGTTGCGGAATAACCACCCGTTCATCGCCGAGAATGGCGGCGCGATATTTTCGCGGCCCGGCTACTTTCCGTTCGAGCCCGAAAACGGGGTGGCCCGCGACGGTTATATCGTGATCGACCTGGGCGCTCCGTACGAGCGTCTTGTCGAGGCGCTGAATGCCGCCGCCCGGGAGAGCGGCTGCGGAATTCGCGGTTTCCACATGCTATCGGCGGAAGGAGTGGCGGAGTTGTGCGATATGCCGCTCGACCAGGCGCGTCTCGCCAAGGCCCGCGAGTACGACGAAGCGTTTCAAGTGTTGACGCCCGGGCGCGAGGACCGCCTGATTGCCGCCATCGAACGGAGGGGCCTGCATTGGACGCGCGGCGGACGATTCCACCACATCCTGGGCGACAGCGACAAGGCGCGCGCGGTGCGTCTTCTGCGCGGCTTCTACGAGCGCCAGTACGGCCAAGTGAAACTGGTGGGACTCGGCGACGGGCTGAACGACGCCGCCTTTCTTCGCGAAACCGATTACCCGGTGCTCATGCCCTCGCCGAACCTGGAGCAGCTTCGCCAGGCGGTACCCGGTGCAAGTGTAGCGCCGGCGCCGGGTCCGGCCGGGTGGAGCGAGTCGGTCCTGCGGTTGTTGGAAGATTACGCCGCGGCGGCGCGGCCGTCCTCCCGGTCTTCCTGAACCGCCTTGAGCAGGCGCTCGAAGAAATCGGGAATAGCCGACAGGACGCGGTTCCAGTTCGGAATCTGCGGGATGCCCATCGGATCCTGGCAGAACTCCTCGGCGGCTTCCTTCAAGCTGCGCGCGAACGTGGCGACCGCGTGTTCCTCCGAGTTCCGGCTGAACTCCAGCCCATTCAGCATCGCGTCGGCGTAGTAGCGCGCGATGGTGTCCTGCGCGATGCGCTCGTACCGCACCTGCAAGGCCCGGAAGTGATCCTGCGTGAAGACCACGCCTTCGCTCGCCAGCGTGCGGAACAGGGTCTTCGCGATGTCGCTGGTCATGCGGCGCAGCCCCTTGCTGGGATCGTCGGGCGAAAGCGGTTGGTGTTTGTGGTCGTAGTTGTCCGAAAGGTCAACCTGGCAGATGCGGGGGACCGAGCAATTGCGGAACACCTCCGCCAGCACGCCCACTTCCAGCCCCCAGTCGGCCGGGATGCGGTTCATGCGAGCGAGGTTGGTCCGCATCGCGAATTCGCCCGCGAGCGCGTAGCGGAAACTGTCGATGAAGCGCAAGAAGGGCATCCCCGGCGCCAGGCTTTCCATCGCGCGAATGAGCGGGGTGACGAACAAACGCGTCACGCGGCCGTGCATGCCGTTGGTGACTCGCGCGTAGAACCCTTTGCAGAACTCGAAACCGAGATTCGGGTTGGCGACCGGATAGCAGAGGCGCGCCAGCAGGTCGCGGTCGTAGGTGAGGATGTCGCAATCGTGCAGCGCGATGACGCTGCAGTCCTGGGTCGCCAGCAGGTAGCCGTACGCCAGCCAGCACGAGCGGCCCTTGCCGTCGCCGCCGGCCGAGAGGCCGTTCTCGTCCAGGAGTTGGAACAGACTCTGGATCCGTTCGCTATCGATCCAGAGAAACGTTACGTCGTGCGGAAAGTCCTTGAAGAACGCCTGCGCCTGCATGTACTGATCGCGGTCGGCGCGAGCGAGCACGAGGACGATATGACGCAGATAGCGCACCTCCGCGAGCTTCGAGACGATCAGTTTCATGGACGGCGTTTCGAACTCGCTGTAAAGCGCCGGCAGTACGAGGCCGATCGGGTTGAAGGAGGAGAAGCGCATGAGATCCGCTTCGATGCGTGGCAGTACATCGTCCTGTAGGCGGTGCAGGGTGGTTACAACTCCGGTCTGATAGAAGTCCGACATGGGGTGGTATCGCCTCCTTTCGGCTGGGATGAACTGATTTTAGTATCGCAGGGCTAACCGGCCTTGCGTCCGCGCAGGTTGTCGAGCAGCGAGGAGGCGACGCGTCGGCCGCGCTCGAAGGCCTCCTGGTAGGCTTCGCGGCGCTCGGACCGCGAGTAGGCGCAGCCGATGCGGTAGTACCGTTCGAGCGAACTGCCGACAACATAGGTGCCCGCGAAGGCGATCGCCGCCTTGGGAATGAGACCGCCGCCGAACGGGATCTTGCCCACGAGTTGCCGCGCCAGCGTCCGCCAGCCGAACGCGCCTGCGATGAGCGAGGCGACCTCCGTTTTCTGCTCGCCGTAGCCGATCGTGCGGTCGCTGGCCGCGGCCAAGAGAAACGCCATGCGGATCTGGTTCACGGTGAGCACAACCGTGTCGGACGCCGCTTCGGTGAAGCCGAGCGGCACGGTCATCAGGCCGGGAAGGATATTCGGCAGCGCCGTGGTGAGACTGAACAGGGCGTTCTCGCGGGAGACAGTGAGAATCACGCGCTCCGCCACCGGGTTGCGGAACGGCGGGAAAGCGCGCGCCAGCGGCAGCCCGAGATCCGGCCGCTGCGCGAGAACCTCGCGGATCAGGCTCGCTGGTTTCGCAGGGTCGAACAGAAATGTGTCCCGCGGACCGGGCGAATTCATGTGGAAGATCAGCAAATCGTCGTTCTGTGCCGTATTTTCGCCGCCCCACCGCAGATTGTGCCGGATTTCCACCAGCTTGCGGCGCGACACGGTTGGCGGCGCCAGAAACTGCTCCATTTCGGCGTACGACTCTTCGTCGGGCGCCATCAGCCGGACCTGCAACGGACGTTCGGCCAGATCCCGCACCTCGTTGGGGTTGAGTTGCGTAATCGCCTTGCGGATCTGCTGGAAGATGTGGGAGACAGGCATGGGCAGCGGATTGCCGCGTCCGGATTGAAACGAGCGGCCAGGAACTCTCCCTGTCATTCTAGCGCTTCACCGGTTCAAGCCGTCGATGTAGGAGCGCGCGAAGTAATACAGGAAGCCGTCTTCGGCGCCGATCAGCAGATCCAGGAGTCCATCACCGTTGAAATCGGCGAGGATCGGAGACGGGTTGTGGCCGGGCAGCCGCGCGTTCACCAGATTGCCCCGCCATCGCATCACGGGACGCTGTTGCGACCCAATGTTTTCGTACCAGCCGGCGCCGTCGTCGCTATCGACAATGAGGTCGAGCCGCCCGTCGCCGTTCCAGTCGGCCACCTCGATCTTGCGGCGACCGCTGCGCCCGGCATAGCCCCGGCTCAGATAGAGCCAGCGCCCGTTCGGTTCGACGAAGATTCGCTCCGGCGGCGACAGCACCAACCGGCCACCCTGCCGGGCGCGGCGCCACAGGCAAAGGTAACCGCGATGGTCGAGCATGACGAGGTCCATCAATCCGTCGCCATCCCAGTCCACCATCTTCGGCGTGGTGCGCCACTGGATAACCACCTGCTTGCCCACAGGGTTCCACCAAACCCATTCGGGCTTCGGCGGCACGCCCTGCCATTCGGCTTCAAGCGGACGGCCGCGAGCGAGCCGCGGCTGCGTCGCGGTGCCGGTGTTCTCGTACAGCATGACGGCGCCCCAGATGTCGTTCACGATGAGGTCGGGATCGCCGTCGCCGTCCCAGTCGCCTGCCGATGGGTTCGTGTAGCCCCATTTCTCTTCGGCTGGACCTTGCACGGAGCCGTTCGGCCCCGCCATGCGCCGGATGACTTCGCCGCCGGCTGCGAGGTAACCGCGATTCAAGAACTGCGCGGATTGACGCGTGCCGGTGTTTTCAAAGTACTGAAGGTAGCCCGCTGAGTTGCCCACGATGAGGTCGAGCAGCCCGTCGCCGTTCCAATCGACGGCCACGGGCCGCGACAGCGCGCCGCTCTTGACGTAGGGGTCGATTTGCATGAGTGCCTTCGGCTTCGCTAATCGCGGCGCCTTTCCCGCCGCCGCCGTGTTTGCGGCGAGCGATACCGTTCCGTCTTCCTCACCGATCAGCAGCGACGGCCGGCCGTCGCCGTGCCACAGAACGACTCGCGGCTGAATCATGCACAGGTCCATCTTCAGAACCGCGCCACCTGCCTGCACGAGTTCACCGGGCGAAAGACGCGGTTCGCGGTGCGTGCCAGTATTGCGGAACAGTGTGACCGTATCGACGAAGCTCCCGCCGATCAGATCCAGCTTCCCTGTACCGAACCAGTCGACCGGGTTCGGCGCTGGGGAGCCGTAAAGGTCGAGGTCGCGGCCGCCGGCCTGGAGGCGAACAGGCGGCGCGTAGCGCGGCGTGTCATTGGCGCCGATGTTGCGGTGGAAGTAGACGTAGCCGCGCAACGGCCCGCGCATCCATTCTCCCTTGGCGTTGTAGGCGTCGTCCCAGCCATATTCGCGCCAATCGCTCACGCCGGTCAGCAGGTCGATCCGTCCGTCGCCATCCCAATCGACGGGCTGCCAAAAATCGTCGCGTCCGATGTGGTACTCCCGGGGCAGATCGACGCGCACGAACTCGCGCAGACGGTTCCGCCGGACGTCGCTGTAGTAGCCGCCGCTGACGACGAGGTCGATTGCGCCATCGCCATTGAAGTCCGCGGCGTTGAGTTCTTTGCCGCCTGGGCCAAGCCAGAGAGGCCGGTCGTACAACGGTTCGGCATTTGTGCCGAGATTGCGGAAAAAGTGGATGCCGTTGAAGGGACGGTCCGGGCAACCGACGACTAGATCCAGCGCGCCGTCTCCGTCCATGTCGAACGCGGTGGGATAGGCCCAGAGACCTACCGCCGCCTTGTCGCGCACGCCCTCACGACCGTAGGTGACGCGGTCGCCCGCGCCCACCATGGCGGGCGGCGTCAGCCGCTTCCAACCGCCCTGGCCGCTGGTGTCATAGGACACGGCATATTCGGAAGCGCCAGTCGACCGCCACTGAATCCGCGCGCGGGGCACGCGCCACTCGACCTTTGCCACCGGTTCGGCGCCGGCGGCCTGAACGCGCACCGAATCGGGATCGAAGGACTTGGCCAACGTCAGGTCGATCCACACGGGCGGTCCGGCGGGCGCGTCCGAACTCACTCGAACGGTCGCGGCCGCCGCCAGGCCGGCCAAAGCGAAGAGGGCAATGGTTCGCTTCATCGCGCCTCGAGTATCTCCCGTTCGCGGGCATAGAGCAGAAAATGTCCTTCTCCCTCGAATTGGCGGAGTTCGGCTTGCGCGAGAGCTCGCGCAAGCGCCACGGCGTGTTCGGGCGGCGAATAGCCGTCGGCAATGCCTTGCCAGAGGACGGCCGGCGCCTTCACATCCTCGAGGCGGAACCCCCAGCCGGCATTCAGCGCTTTCAGGTCGCCGTAAACGCCCAGCGCCGCCTGCTTCATCGCTTCGCCATGGCTGCGACGGAGGGCCTCGCGCACTCCGGGCTCCCGGCTCGCGAGACGGTCGGGTTCGGGCAGCCCCTGCGCGAGTTCGCGCTCGAACGCTTCGGGGTCTTCGGCGCGGCGGGCGCGCAGACCGGCCAACTGGCGGTAGGAGACACCCGGCGCCCGGTCGATCACGAACCGGTACACGCGGCTGCCGAAAGTCTGTCCCTCGATGGCTTGCTGCATCTCGGGCGGAATCGCGACGCCGATCAGGTCCAGGCGGGTCACGCGATCCGGCATCCGCGCGGCCACCGCCAATGCGTGAGCGGTTCCGGCCGACCAGGCGATAATGCGGAACCGCTCCAGTTGAAGCTGCTCCGCGAGCGCGCGGATATCTTCGGCCCAGTCCGCGATCCGGCGGTCCGGCTTCGGACTGGAACAGCCGTGTCCCGGCCGGTCCGGAGCAATAATGCGGAAACCTGGTTCATTGGCGATGGGCCACTCCAGGCGCGAGCCGAGCCCACCGTGAAAGTACAGGATTGGCTCGCCGCCATCCGGTCCGGTGATCCGGTAGCCCAATACGCGGCCATCAGGCAGTCGAAATTGCGCGCCGTCTTCGCAGGCCACCGGCCGCGAGGTGTACAGGGCAATGTCCTCAGCCTGCATGCGGCGACCGTCCCACTCGCTGTAGATCAGCCCGAGGACGCCAAGGATCAGGGCGATGCCGAAGCCCCACGAAACGATACGGCGCAGCCGCGTCCAGCGGTTCAGTTCCACCAGTCCCACTCCTCGAACTTGTGCTGGTGCTTCGTCATGTCCACTCGCTTGCCGCGAAAGACAACGCCTTCCATCTCCAGCCGCGCGCGCTGTTCCAGCCCGGCTTCAAGGCGGAGTTTGATTTCGCCGCCGGCGCCGACGACGCGCTGCCAGGGCAGGGCATCGCCGCTCCGGCGTAGGAGTTGAACCACCTGCCGGTGATACAGCGGATACCCGGCGGCCGCGGCCACCTGCGAGTAAGTCGCGACCTTGCCCTTCGGGATCTGGCGGACGACCTTGCGCATGGCGCGGTCGCGATCTTCCGACGGACGCGCCCTCAGCAACTTCCGGTTGATCTGTGGCGGGACCTGTTTCGGCCTGGTCAAGCTTTCAGGGTAACCCGGTCTCGCGGCGATGGTTTGCGGTAGAATCCTCTTTCAATGCTTTACCTCGCCCTTGCAGCCATCACGCTCGTTCTCGCCGGGCCATGCTCAGCCCAACTCACCTCCGCCGAACAAAAAGAGGGGTTCCGGCTCATATTCGACGGGAAGACGCTCGACGGCTGGGATGGTGATCCGCGGCTCTGGAAAGTCGAAGACGGCGCCATCCTCGGGTCCACCGAAGGGGCCCAGCTTAGCGACAACAGTTTCTTGATCTACCGGAAGCAGGAGTTCGGCGACTTCCATCTCAAACTCCAGACCAAGCTGCGCAACCACAACAGCGGCATCCAGTTTCGCAGCGAGGCTCTCGACAACTGGGTAGTACGGGGGCTTCAAGCTGACATGGCGGAAGGCAACTGGTGGGGCTGCATCTACGATGAGAAGGGCAGCCGGGGCGTCATGGTGAACGGCTGGAAGGGCAAGGCGGAAACGGTGGTGAAGCCGAACGACTGGAACGACTATGAGATCATCGCCCGCGGCGAGCAGATCGAACTGAAGGTCAACGGCATGACCACGGCCGAACTGAAGGACTCGCTGAAGATGAAGGGGATACTCGCTCTGCAGTTGCACCGCGGGCCGGCGATGCAGGTCCGCTTCCGCAATATGCGCATCCGGGAACTCCCACCCGCCCGCTGAGGAGCCGTTCAGGTCCCTTGAAAATCGCGCTGTTCGGCGGTACCTTCGACCCCGTGCATGAAGCTCATCTCACGGTTGCACGCGAGGCGCTGGAGTCCTGTGGACTCGACCGGGTGTGGTTCGTGCCAGCCGCGCATCCGCCACATAAAACCGCGACCCACGCTCCATACAAAGACCGCGTCCGCATGCTTGAACTGGCGTGTGAAGGTGAGCCGCGGTTCGAAGTTTCACGGATCGAGGAAGGCGAGGAGCAGAGCTACACGATCCGGACCCTTGAACGGATCCGTCGAGGCCCACCGGACGATGAGATCCACTTCCTCATCGGCGCGGACGCCTTCTCGGAGATAGAGACTTGGTACCGCTGGCGCGATGTCGTCCAAGGAGTTCGGTTCATCGTGGTGTCGCGACCGGGCCACGAATACCGGACGCCGGAAGGCGCCCGCGTCGCGCGGCTGGAGACGCTAGCTTTGCCGGTGAGTTCTTCCGATATCCGGCAGCGGTTGGCCTCCGGCGAGACGCCGCCAGAGGTGCCGCCCCCGGTCGGCGCCTACATTCGCGAACGCGGTTTGTACGGCGCTCAACCACTCCGCTGAGCGACGGCTTCCTCTTCGATCGCCGCCCCGATGCTGTCCAGGATTTTGCTCAACCGCGCCGGATCCAGGGGCTTCGGCAGGTAGTCGTCCATCCCCGCCGCAAGGCATTTTTCGCGGTCTTCCTTCATGGCGTGAGCAGTCAGCGCGACGATCGGCACGCGGGGAAGACCGGCGCTTTCCATCTCTCGTATCGCCCGGGTTGCCTCAAGGCCGCTTAGTTCTGGCATCTGCACGTCCATCAGGATGGCGTCGAAGTTGTGATCCCGGTACATCGCGACCGCCTCCCGGCCGTTGCGCGCGACGGTTACGGTATGCCCCTTCTTCTCGACCAGCCGCTTCGCGAGAAGCTGGTTCACCGGGTTGTCCTCGGCCAGCAGCACCTGGAGCGTCCGGACCGTCTGCACGCCGGCTTCGGCGTCGCCGTCTCCCGTATGGCTTGAGCGGCCCCGGCTGCTGGGCTGCGCCATTTTCAGCCGACAGCGGAACGAGAACGCACTCCCCGTGCCCTCTTCGCTTCGGGCCGAGAGCGAGCCGCCCATGAGTCTGACGAGGTTGGTGCTGATCGCCAACCCGAGCCCCGTGCCGCCGAATCGCCGGCTGATGCTTCCGTCGCCCTGGGCGAAGGGTTCAAAGATCTCCGTCAATTTCGACGCCGGAATCCCAATGCCAGTATCGGTGACGGTGAATTGAAGAGTCACGGCTTCGCGGTCGTGGCTGTAGAGACCGGCGTGGAGAGCGACTGTGCCGCTTTCCGTGAACTTGATCGCGTTCGCCAGGAGGTTCGAGACCACTTGGCAGAGCCGGTGAGGATCGCCCACGACATTGTCGGGCACGTCCGCTTCGATCGAGTGATCGAAACGCAGGCCCTTTTCTTCCGCCCGGAAGGCGAACAGGCGCACCATCGAGTTCAAGGTTTGCCGCAGGGGGAAGGGGGTTTCGTCAAGTTCGAGGCGCCCGGCTTCGACTTTGGAGAAATCCAGGATGTCGTTCAGCAGGTTGAGCAAGTGGTCCGCCGAATCGTGAACCGCTTCCATGTATTCGCGCTGCTCGGACGACAGCGGAGTGTCCAAAACCAGTCCGGTCATTCCGATGATCCCGTTCATCGGGGTGCGGATTTCGTGGCTCATGTTCGCCAGAAACTGGCTCTTGAGCCGGGATGTTTCTTCGGCCTTGTCCTTGGCCGCTGACAGTTCCCGGTTGAGCGCTGTCAGCTCCTTGAGCCGCTCGGCGACCTGTTCTTCGAGGTTCTCGCCATGCCGCCTGAGTTTTTCTTCCTGGCGCTCGGTCTCCTCGATCATCTCGTTAAAAGCTGCGATCAGTAGACCGATCTCGTCGTTGGCGGGCGGCGCCGGGACACGCAGACCGCGTCCCCTCCCGGCACGAACCAGCCGCGCCGCCCGCGCCAACGCGACAATGGGCTGGGAGGTCGTCACCTGTAAGGTGTGCGAAGTTAGCACGGCCAGCAAACAGGAGCCGCAGAGAAAAAGCAGGATGACGGGCAACTGTCCGGCCACGATGCCCCACCAGGACGCCATCCTTGCCACAACCTCGACGGTCCCGACAGGTTCGCCGCCCAACGCAATGGTGGAGACAAGCTGAATGTCGCCGGCCGACCGGCCCGTTCCTTCGCCGCGCTGCCACACCGCCAGAACTTGCCCGTCCGGATCGCGCAGCCGCGCGGACTGGATACTCTTCACGGCGGCAAGCGACGCGAGGTTCTCACCGGCTACCTCCTGGTCCCCGAACAACAGTGCCGCCGCGCTGTTGGCGCCCACCAGGTCCGCGACCACCCTCATCTCCGCCTCGAGGCCGCGGCGGTAGTCGCTCAGCCGAAACGTGACGAACGCGCCCGCCGACACGGTGGCGACCACGGCCGCCGCCGCGATCGAGGTGAGCATCAGCTTGACTCGGATTGGGCGGGAGCGAAACCAGTTCGTCAAGGCCATTCCCTCCCGTCAGTTGTCCACCCGCTTGGCCAGCCCGAGAAGCCGGGAACTGATCCTGAGCCGCTTCGCCTCCGCCGCCCGCAAACCGACCTGGAAGTGAATCCGCTCGTTGTGAACGTATATGCGGATCACTCCGCCGTGTTCCAAGAACCCCTCGATATCGCTCACCGTCAACACCGGCTGGTCGCGAAGCACTTCCATCACCTTGGGCAAGTGTGGCCGCATCGACTCCCCGACGTAGAGAAGGTGGCAGATACGCAATTCGTTCGGCGTTCGCATGATCACGACGGTCAAGTCCCGGCCGTGTACCTGCCGGTTCGCCGCCATCGCCTGCAGAGCATGGCCTACCCGCTCGTCTCCGAGCACACCGATCACGAACTCTTTCTCGTTCTGAGATGGCCAATCGACGAACCTCGCGAAGTTCAGCATCACCGCGGCCTTCAACGAGTGCTCATCAACCGGACTGGCGGCTGCGTCCGCCGTGCCCAGGAATAGCATCAGCGCCACTGCCAGCGGCCGGCCTCGAGGCGGTCCCCTCATCTCAGAACGTCCATGCCACTTTTCCGAACAGACCGCGGCGGATCTGGTGGTAGTGGATCGATCGCTCGGAAATGTACTCGGTGCGATAAGGATGTAGCGCGTTCTGAAGGTTGAGGCTCAGGTGAAAGTTTCTTGCCGCCTGCCAGCCCAGCCGTAGGTCCAGGCGATGGAGCGCGGGTACGACCGGTACAGGGCCGACAACTGTTTGCTTGGCCGCCAGCGAACTTGCCGCGAAATACAAGGTGTCGAACTGCACGCGGCCGGGTAAGTCGAGCCAGGACTGGATTTTGACCTGGTGCCCGGGATCGGACGGCACCGCTTCCGGATCGCCCGCGGCGGGAATGCGCGACCGGACATCGAAGCGCCAGCCCGTATAGCTCCCCTGCAACTTCCAGCGCGGGTGAATCCAGGTGGAGAGCGCCGCCTCAAAGCCCTGAGAGTCTCCCTCGCGCGAGTTCGCGACCGTGATCGGAGCCTCGAGAAAGGGTTCCGGCGCCGCGACCACTCGCGGCACGCCCCGCACCACGTTCACCAGCCTGTTATAGCGGTTCCAGAATCCGGTGGTATCCAGCGAAAGGCGTTTGGACAGTTGCAGCCGGTAGCCGGACTCGATCGATACAACCGATTCCGGTTTTATATCGCGATTGCCAAACAGAGTTACCGCCACTGGCAAGCCCATCGTCTCCGGCGAGGCGGGAAGTATCGCGAGCCGCGAGATGATATCCAGTTCGTACCGCGCCGGCAGCCGGGTCGCGCGCGATACCGAGGCCCAAACCGACTGGCGCGCCGATGCGCTCCAGAACAGGCCCGCCGCCGGCTGCACCTGGAAGCCGCCGAGGTCATAGTGCTCGAAGCGGGAACCGAAATGGAGCACAACGCGATCGCTCCCAAGCCGTACCTCGTCCTGGAGCGTCGCACTGTATAGGTAATATGTCCGGTTGTCCGGAACGAAACGGATCGCGAGGCCGGGCCGGGTTGTATCCGCTTGGCGGCGAACTTCTCCGGCAAGCGACATTTCGTGCCGCGAGGCGAGCGAGCGCCGGTACCGCGCCTCGAAGTCGGCCGCCCGCACCGCGGTGAATCCGGCTGCCTCATTGCGGTCGGCGTGCGAGTACCAGCCCAACAACTCGACACTCGACGCCTCGTCCAGCGCCCGCCGCCACCGGCCGGTCACGCCCCCATATCGCGGTTGGAATTCGCCCGTGAGACCCGCATCGTGGGGGACGCGCAGGTTCGCCTCCGGCGAACGCAGGTCGTGATGCCCTTGCGACACCATGGCTTCCACCGTTACTTGATCGGCAGGCCGTGGTGCCAGATCCATGCGGAGCGAGCCGGTCCCGGCCTCCCAATGTTGATCGGCTGCCGGGGTTCCGACAACTTCCGGCTCCCGCGCGTTGCTCCGCCGCGAGTAGTTGGCCGAGGTGTGAAAATGCCCCACGTTCCCCAACGCGCCGCCATGCCGCACTGCCCCGCCGCCGAGAGTGTTACCGGCGCTTGCCGTCACCAGCGTCCCTTGTGCATCGGCCGCGCGCCGGGTAATTATGTTGATCACGCCATTGACCGCATTGGCACCCCACATGGTCGCGCCAGGTCCGCGAATGACCTCGATCCGTTCAATGTTTTCCGGCATCAGATCGAGCGCATCCCAGTTCACGCCGCCGAAGATCGGCATGTAGATGCTCCGCCCATCCACCAGCACCAGCAGCTTGTTGGCGAACTCGCCGTTGAAACCACGCGCCGAAACGGCCCAATTTCCGGCACTCACCTGGGCGACATGCACGCCGGGCGCCATCCGCAACAAGTCCGGTACGCTGGTCATCCCGGAGCGTCGGATCTCTTCGCTCGTGATGACGTAGACCGCGGCCGCGGTATGCGCCACCTGCTGATCCTTGCGCGCGACTGACGTCACCTTGATTTCGAGCAGTTCCTCGAGGCTGAGGTCCGCCAATTCAACCGCATCCCGCGCGCGAGAGGGCCACATCGCCATTAACCCGAGCATTATCAGCAGTCCGGCCCGTCTCGCCGGGCCGCTCTGAACATCGACGCTACCGACAGGTGCAAACAATCCTGAGACTTCCTTCGAACAGTTATCGACAGACGGCGGCGGGCTCTGTAGGTTTGCTCACCACCTGCGTGCCGGTTCGCACTGGCGCTCGAACACCGTCCGTCACGGTACAATTGCCAGTTAGCGCTCATTCCATGAAGTCTCCCTACGTCAGCGAACTGCTGCCAGGCCAGGTGGTAACAGGCACGTTTCTCGTGCAGTCCAAGGACATCCGGCAGAAAAAGACCGGCGATCCGTACCTCTCCTTGACGCTGGCCGACCGGACCGGCGACATCGACGCCAAAATGTGGGACAACGTCGGCCACGTCATGGACACGTTCGACCGCAACGATTTCGTCCGTGTGACCGGCCAGGCCCAGGTCTATCAGAACCGCATGCAGTTCACCGTGCAGAAACTGCTGCGCGTGGCCGATTCCGAGGTCGAGCTGGCCGATTTCGTGCCTGCCTCGAAGCGCGATCCCGCCGAGATGCTGGCCGAGTTACGGGAGGTGATCGGCGCGATCAGCAATCCGCATCTGCGCGGCCTGCTGGAGGCGGTTTTCGCCGATCCCGAAATCGCCAGTCGTTTTCAGAAGGCGCCCGCCGCCAAGACAATCCATCACGCCTGGCTCGGCGGGCTGATCGAGCACGTCCTGTCCCTCTGCAAACTGTGCCGGCTGGTGGGGCCGCATTATCCGCATGTCGATGTCGATCTGCTGCTTACCGGCGCTATTCTGCATGACATCGGAAAGATCCACGAGCTCACCTACGACCGGAACTTCGGGTACAGCGACGTGGGCCAGCTGCTCGGCCACATCCACATCGGCTTACGCCTGGTGAGCGACAAACTGGACCGCATGCCGGAGTTTCCGCCGCGGTTGCGGATCCTCGTCGAGCACCTGATCCTGAGCCATCACGGCGAACTGGAGTTTGGGTCGCCGAAGGTGCCGCTGTTCGCCGAAGCGCTGCTGCTGCACCACTTGGATAATCTGGACTCGAAGGTGGAAACCATGCGCGGCAGCGTGGAGCGCGACCGCATTCCGGAGTCCCCGTGGACCGGCTATAATCCGGCGCTGGACCGGTCGGTACTCAAGAAGGAAGCGTTTCTCGATCCCCCCGCGAAGCCGCCCGCGAACCCCGCTGCCCCAGCGGCTCCGAGGCGGGCTGCCTCGCCGTTTGCCGAGCAGTTGCAGAACGCGTTACGGAAGGCCTGAAATCATGCGCAAGCGGGGCACGCCACGGGAGATTCCCCCACCGCTCGAACTGGAATGTTTGAAGGCGCTGTGGCGCCTCGGCGAGGGCAGCGTGAAAGATGTGCGGCAGATCCTGACGGAGAACCGCAATCTTGCTTATACAACCGTCATGACGGTCCTTGAACGTTTGGCCCGCCGCGGGCGAGTGGCGCGCCGCAAGGTGGGCCGGGCCTTCGTCTACGTGCCCGCCGTCGAGCGCCAGGAGATGCGCCGGCTGGCGGTGAAGGACCTGGTGGAGACCCACTTTGGAGGATCCTACGAAGCCCTGATCGACTATCTGCGTCCCCGGCCCATTGCGAACGGACCGGTCGAGGAAGATCTCAGGGGCGAGAGTCTCGATCCAACGCTGCTGTAACGCTCCCTCAGAATAGCGACAGCGGCACTTCGCCCGGGCTGATGGTGATTCCAACCGCGGCGAACGACCGGTTGCGGGACACCGTGCTGAAGCTCCTGATATCGAACCGCAGGTAGTTGTAATTCGCAGTGAAGAAGATCGGTCCGTGCAGGCGGTAGTTGAGGCCGGCGCCCGCTCCCGAAGAGTCGAAGCTGTCGGCGCGGTCGAACCTCGACTTCAACCGGATGTGGGAGACCACAGCGCCGACGTTCAGGTTCCGAATGCCGGTGAAGGAATAGGAGACGGTGCCTCCCTCCCGCTCGGCCGCGAGAATCACCCCATTGGTTGGCTGAGCGCCGCGGAAATACTGTATCCCCACCGAGGAGCGGCGGAAGGCCGCGCTCAGGAGGCCCGTGGCGGCGGCTCCGTAGCGAGTGCCCGAGGTCGCAATGAGCGTAGTCCGATCGCCGGTGAGTGCCGCGATCAGCGGGTCCACTTCGATGGACTGCAGCCGGTCGTAGGACATTTGGTACACACCGCCCGAGAGCCGCAGGTACCACCGGGGCGAGAGGCGGCGGCCATAGTTGCCCATCCACGTCATGAATTGCATTTCGCCGAACTGCCGGCGGAAAAAGACGGTATTGTACTCGTAGGTGGCGCCGATGGACTGGTTGCGGTCCAATGTATAGTCCAACATGCCGGTCGCGCCACCCCCGCCGAAGCTGACCAGCGCCGCCGAGCGCCGCTGGAACGTGAACGCGCTTCCCTGCGCCTGCATCGTGAGCCGCGCCGTCGGCTGATATCCGATGGTGGCGCTGACCGTGCCGCCCGTCAGCCGGTTGTCGAAGATCTCCTGCGTCGGATCGGCCGGGATCGGCGGCAGATCCGGCGATAACGGCGTGAGGCGTTGCGGCCAGACGATCTCCTGGGTGAACCCCGAGGCGCGCGCCGACAACGTGACGCGGCGCGTCATTTGCCGCGCGTGGCTGGTGCCAAGAAAAGCCGAAGGGCCGGTGAACATGGTCCGCCGCGTAAAGCGGTTATAAATGCCGGACAGATCGACCGACGAAACAGAGCGGCTTGTCTGATGGCTCCCCATCAGTCCGGCCTGCAGTGCGTAGCCGAAGGTGTGATCCTTGGGCAGTTCCCCCTCATCTTCCATAATGGGCGCCAGCAGGCCGCTGGCGTATAAGCCGAGCGTCGAGACATAGGCGCGCAGGCGGACTGGGCGTCCACCGCTGCGCGAAGCTCCGGTCCCCGGCCGGTCGAGAATCGCCGGTCCTCCGTAACCGGCAAACTGGGCGGTTAGCTCGGGCACGGGCAGTAGCAGTAGCACGGCCAGAGCCGCTCGTGAATCGATCAAGATTTCCTCCGAATGTTGCCGGTCCTTCGAACCGGCTTATCGATCATCTCGCCCCGCCGGTCCGGTATGATCGGCTCGTATGGTCTCTCACACCGAGTATTTTACCTTCCGGACTCCCGAGCACCGGCAATACATCAATATTACAGATCGCGTCGAAGAGGAGGTGCGCAAGAGCGGCATTCGCGAAGGAATGGTCCTGGTTTCGGCCATGCACATCACGGCCGGCGTGTGGGTCAACGACGCCGAGGACGGCCTCCTCCAGGATATCGACGAATGGCTGGAAAAACTTGCGCCCTTCCGGAAGGACTACCGGCACCATCGCACCGGCGAGACCAACGGGGACTCCCACCTGAAGAGCCTGCTGGTGCATCACCAGGTGATCGTACCGGTGACAGCTGGGAAACTCGACCTCGGTCCGTGGCAGCAAATCTACTACGCTGAATTCGATGGGCAGCGGCCGAAGCGGCTGATCGTCAAAGTGATGGGCGAGTAGCGAAAGGAAACGCCGGGCCGCGGCATTCCATCTATCGGAGAGCTTATGAAACCCTTTCTCGCCTGCCTGTTGGCCGCTCAGATGGCACTGGCCGCCGACCTGAATATTCGCAACGTCATCCTCTATAAGCACGGTGTTGCTTATTACGAGCGGGCCGGCGAACTCGGCCCCGGCGAAAGCGCCCGGCTGGATTTCCGCGCCGGGGACATGAACGACATCCTCAAGTCGCTGACCGTCGATATCGCCGGCGGGCGCGGTGTGGGCGGTTTGCGCTACGACTCGAGCAAATCGCTGGAAGTCGAGTTGCAGGACTACCCCCTTCGCCTGGACCCGGCCGCGCCGCTGGCGAGCTTGATCGACCAGTTTCGCGGATCGCTGCTAGAGGTGAAGCCGCCTAGCGGGGAAACGGTGACGGGCACCATCATCTCGGCGCGGCGCATCGCCGCCAGCGAGGATCATGCCGAGAAACAGGAGGTGACGCTGCTGCTCGATACCGGCGAGATGCGGGCTGTCGAGATTCCGTCCGTGGCCTCGCTGCGATTCCCCGATCCCCGGCTGCAACGCCAGTTGCGCGATTACCTCGCGGTCTTCGCGCGCGCCCGCAACAAGGACCGCCGCAGCGTCTACATCGATTCTGTGGACAACGCGAAGCGCCAGGTCTCGGTGCGGTACATCGCGCCGGCGCCGGTGTGGAAGTCGAGCTACCGGCTGATCTTCGGTGACTCCGGCGATCCGACTCTCGAAGGCTGGGCGATTGTCGATAACGACTCGGGCGACGACTGGAACGGCGTCCGGCTGGCGCTGGTGTCGGGCAAGCCGGTCTCGTTCATCAGCAATTTGTACGAGCCGCGCTATGTCGAGCGGCCGGTGATGGAACTGGCCGAGGAAGGGGCGGTGGCGCCGAAAGTGTACGCCGGTGCGATGGCCGAAGCCATGGTGAAGAGGGCGGATATGCCCCCGCCGGCACCGGCGGAAGCCGGGATGCGGCGGGAAATGCTGGCCAGCACGATGCCGGCCGCGCCCCAAGCCGCCCCCTCCACGCTTGACGTGGCCACGCAAACCCGCGAGGCAGGGGAGTTGTTCGAATACGCCTTCTCCCAACCTGTGACCGTGAAAAAGGACGGCTCGGCCATGCTGCCGTTTCTCCAGCAGAAGATCGGCGCGAGAAAGCTGCTCATCTACAACGAGCCCGAATCGGCGCACCCGCGCAACGCGACCGAACTGACAAACTCCACCGGCAAGACCCTTGACGGCGGCCCGATCACGGTATTCGACGGCAACGCGTATGCCGGCGAGGCGCTGGTGGAAACCTTGAAGGCCGGCGACAAACGGATGATCAGCTACGCCGTCGATCTCGGCACCCGGATAACCACGGCGTTCGGTTCGGACCAGGCGGTCGTCCGCGAGGTCCACTTGCGCCGCGGCGTACTGACCACCCGGTCGGCGATGCGGCAGCGCACCACCTACACCATCCAGAACGTCGATCAGAAGCCGAAGACGCTCATCATCGAGCGGCCGGCGCGGCCCGGCTTCGAAGTCGTGAGTCCGAAGCCGTCCGAGTTGACGCGCGACGCCCGGCGGTTCGAGGTGAGACTTGCCGCGGGTGCAGCCGAAAAATTCGAAGTGGTCGAGGAAAACGTCTTCGATCAGCGGCTGATGGTCGCGAACCTGACGCCGGACCAGTTGCTCTCCTACACCCAGAACAAGGAGATCAGCACCTCGGCGCGGCAGCAGTTGGAGCAGCTGGCTGGCATCAAGCGCCAGATCGCCGAGACGGACAACGAGATCCGCCAGACCCAGACCAACATCGATGAACTGTTCAAGGACCAGCAGCGGCTGCGCGAGAACCTGGCGAGCCTGAACCGCGTGACCGGACAGCAGGACCAGGTGCAGCGCTACGCCCAGGAACTGGCGGCGCAGGAGAAGCAACTGGCCGGCCTGCGCGACCGCATGGCCGAGCTTCGCAAGCGCAAGACGGCGTTGGAGTCGGAGCTGAACGCGCTGATCGAGAAGCTCGAGTTCTGATTAACAGCCGAAACCCGCCCACTTCTGGGAGCATCCCTAGAATGAGTGGTGTATATGAAACCAGCTTCCATGAAACAGCCCAATCGACTCATTGTGGCCGCTGTTGCTCTGGCCGCCGCCCTTGCCGGGCAGAGCACTCTGACCAACGAAGACGTGATCAAACTGAGCAAGGGCGGATTGAGCGACGATTTCATCATCGACCTGGTGAACCAACGGCCCGGCCAGTTGGCCGTGGATGCGCGCCGGTTGGTCGAATTGAAGGAAAACCAGGTGACCGAACGGGTTATCCGGGCGATGGTCGACAAGGCGAAACCGGGTGAGCCCCTGACAGGATTCGCGCTCCTCGAGTTGCTGCGCGCCGGGTTCAGCCAGCAGTTCCTGCTACATCTCGTAGACGCGCAACCGGCTCAGATCGCCATGGATGCCGATCGCATCCTCGAGTTCCGCCGGGCTGGCGCGAGCGAGGAACTGTTGTCGAGGCTGGCGGCGCGTGGCCGGCCGGCTCGGGAGATCCCGGCCGGCGCCGAGGTCGCCATCCGGCTGATCGACGGGATCGATTCGGAGAAGAACCAGCCGGGTGACTCCTTCCAGGCATCGCTGGCCGAGCCCCTGATCGTCGACGGGAAGACGGTTGCGCCGCGGGGCGCTGACGTCACCGTGAAGCTGGTTGAAGAGAAGGAAGCCGGTACGTTCACTGGCCGGACGGAACTGACCGTGGCACTGGCCTCGATCCGGATCGAGGGCAAGCCGGTAGTCCTTAATACCACCTCGGTTTCGCAGGAAAGCGGTTCGCAGGGAGCGAAAACGGCCAAGACGGCCGCGACAACCGGCGCAATCGGCGCGGTGATCGGCGCGATTGCAGGCGGCGGTCGTGGAGCCGCGATCG
>CAYPUQ010000027.1:0-11275 GCA_964413655.1 uncultured Solibacteraceae bacterium
AGCCGCACCGCCATGGCCGTCCGCACGCTAACGCTTTATCCCATCGAAGCGCGGCGCGCCGAAATCGATGAGCGTGTGCACCGGGCTGGCCGCTGGCTGCTGGCCGCGAAGCCGGCGTCCGCCGAAGAATCCGCCATGCGGCTGATGGGGCTCGTTTGGGCGAGAATGCCGCGAACGGACCGGCAGCGGGCCGCCCGCGACTGGATCGCCCATCAGCGCGAAGACGGCGGCTGGGCGCAGTTGCCTCAGTTGCCCTCCGACGCTTACGCCACCGGGTTGACGCTGGTTGCCCTGCACGAGGCGGAGGTTCAGGTGACGCACGACGCCTACCGGAAAGGAATTGCATTCCTGTTGCGCACTCAGTATGCCAACGACGCTTGGTTCGTGAAGACACGCGCATTTCCGGTGCAGCCGCAGATCGAGAGCGGCTATCCGTTCGGTTACCACCAGTGGATCTCGGCGGCCGGCGCTTCGTGGGCATCGCTGGCGATCGGCTACACACTGCCATAACGCCACCAGTCCGGGATAAAATGGCAGCGGCCATGAAAACCGTACTGCTGATCGCCATCGCCGCCGCCGTGTTCGCCCAGCAACAGGCGCCGCCGCTCCTGTCGCCGGAAGTCCACCCTGACCGGCGCGTCACGTTCCGTTTCCGCGCGCCCAATGCCAAAGAGGTTCTCGTCTCGCGGGCCGGCGCCGAGCGGACGCCCATGCAGAAAGACAACGAGGGTGTCTGGAGCCTCACTACCGATCCCGTCGCGCCCGACCTCTACAGCTACACTTTCGTCGCCGACGGTGTCGCCTACCTCGATCCCTTGAACCCGCAGGTTGTGCCGAACCTGCTGAATATGTCGAGCATGGTCCACGTGCCCAGTCCCACGCCGCTGCCGTGGGAGGTGTCGAACGGTCCACGCGGCATGGTCCATCGCCATTTCTACCGCTCCGGCATCATTGGCGACGACCGCGACTTCTACGTCTACACCCCGCCGGGCTACGATCCGAAGACCAACAGAACGTACCCGGTCCTCTACCTCCTGCACGGCTTCAGCGACGACGCCAGCGCCTGGACCGCAGTCGGCCGCGCCCACGTCATCCTCGACAACCTGATCGCCCAAGGCAAAGCCAAGCCGATGATCGTCGTGATGCCGCTCGGCTATGGCGACCTGCGGATCGTGGCGCGAGGCGGCGGCCTCCGCGACCCGGACCTGCGGGAGCGTAGCTTCGACCTCTACCGCGATTCGCTGTTCCAGGAAGTGATCCCCGAAATCGAGAAGTCTTATCGCGCGTCGAAGGACCGCGCCTCGCGCGCCATCGCCGGCCTGTCGATGGGCGGCGCCCAGTCGCTCTACATCGGGCTCAATGCCGTCGACCGCTTCGCCTGGATCGGCGCGTTCAGTTCCGGTGGCATGGGAAGCGACCGCGCCAAGGCCTTCCCCGCGCTCGACGAAAAAGTAAACGGCAAACTCCGCCTGCTGTGGATCGCCTGCGGAGTCGACGACCGGCTGATGGACGCCAACCGCGAGTTCATCGGCTTCCTCAAATCGCGCAACGTGAAGCACAGTTGGAAGGAAACCGAAGGCGCGCACACTTGGCTGGTCTGGCGTCGCTACCTCGCCGAACTGACACCGCTCTTGTTCAACTGACTGGCTGCCCTATCGAGGCTGCAGCCGGAACGGAATATCGAACACCACCATCACATCCACCGCGGCGCCCTCGCGCACCGCCGGCCGGAAATCCCATTTCGTCAGGTCTTCGACCGCGCTTTGATGGAGCGCCGGGGTGCCGTTCAGTACCGAAATGGAATCCAGCTTCCCGTCGCGGCGAATGACCGCGGACATCACGACCCGCCCCTCCAACCGGTCTCCTTCCACTCGCAACACGTCGAGCTTGCGTAACGGCGTAGGAGCCTGCACGCGCGGCATCGCGCCCGGCGTCGGGTTGAGTTCGCCGAACCAGAGCACCCAATCATCGCTGTAGTCCGGCAAACGCGGCATCGGCACGAGAACGGTGTAGACCACCCGGTCGCCTAACGTCGCTTCAATCGTGCGCGGAATCCTTCTGGCGCCCGGCGGCAGGGGTGCGGAAAGCGCCGACCGCAGTCCATCGACGTGCGTTTCGTAAATCACTTCGGTTCCGGGCGGTCTTGGAGTCGTTCGCGCGCCCCCAACCGCCCGGCCCGGATCCTTGCCAGGACCGATCATCAAATCGGGTACTTCGATGCCGGCCGGGTTGCCCGCGCCGCTCGACGGCGGCCCCACTTCCGCCGCTCGCGAAAAGCCACCCGGACGCGACGCCTCCGGGGGCGGGCCAATGGGCTGGTCTGTCGGGTTCAACCCCACGATCGCCAGATTCACCGGTCCCGTGACTGCGCTGTCCGATGCCTGCAGAGAAGGCGGCGCGGCGAGTTCCACCGCTCCTCTCGAACCCGGCGCCGCCGCGGGAGTAGGAGGAGCGACGAACTGCCGCGGTTTTCCCGACGGGACGGGAAGCGCGGGATTCGCGATGTCGATTTTCGGCGCTTCCTCGATCGCCAACCTGGCTTGCTGCGGCACCGGTTTCGTCTCGGGGGGCGGCGTGAACTGCCGCCGCGGCGCGCGCGGCGTCTGCACGATCAGGTTCGGCGTTTGGAGGTCCTGGTTGACGGTGACCTTGGGCGCCTCATGCCAGATGAACTGCTCACGCGATATCGGCTTCGGCGCGGCGGCGATGATCGGCTGCCGGATAGTCTGTTCCACGCCTTTCGGACGGTCGTCGGTGCCGATCCGTTTTGGTGGAGTCACCGTCGGCAAGTCGTCTTTCAGCCGGTACCAAACCAGCTTCGTCCGTCCCGGTTCGAACACCTTCAAGGGTTCCTCGGCCCGCCGAACCGCCGGGATTGGCGGAAGCAGCCATGCGAGAGCCACCAACGCCCCATGCAAGGCAAGCGAAAGCGCGAACGGAAACCGCTTGGGCGCGTAGAGTTGATGCTCAAAAAGCAAAGATGGCTGGGGTGTTTCAGACATCGGGCGTTCGGGTTCGCCACCTTTTTCTACCTTACTACGGGCTTCGGTGCAGCCGAGCGTCGGCGGCCCCTCCGATCACAGCCAAGGTCCGCCGGGCTGCCAGTTGAGGGCGAAGGTCCGCCCTTGGTCGAGCGCGGCAAGCGGCGGATGGAGAAACTCCCCAAGTGATCGAACGGCTTCCAGCAGGGTTTCGGGTGCGCCGTCGAATCCGCTCCGGAGCCGTAACGCGCGCCATTGCGTGGCTCGTGCCCCGTCGGCGCTGAAATGTTCCGCCAAACCGGCGGGATTCGCCTGAATCTCCGTCCCGCGGTGCTCGAAGATCGCGCGGATCGCCGCCGCCAAACGGGCGCCGTCGAACGGGTGGAGCCGCGACATCAGCCACAGATCGTAATAGTCCTTCAACCGGCCCGTCAGGAGGCCCCGTGTCACCAGCGCGCTGAGCTTTTCGGCGACGACGGCTTCCCTCGGATACGCCAACAAGACAGGCGCCGGGAAATCGAGGATCACCGGGTAGGTCACCCTGAGCGGTCCGGGAACGATGAGATTGTCGTAGGTTAGGTCGACCTGCATCGGGACCGGGTCCCCGGCGAGGGCCGCCCGGAAACGTCCCCGGACCCCCTCATACTGGCCGTCGATTCCGAGCTTGGCCACGTCCACGAAATCGGCATGGAACGTAATGCCATCGTCTGTGGATCTCATCCGGCATAGACTTCGGATCAGCCGACTAAAGTTATGAACGTTGTACGCCGTCCGGCCCGCCAGGTCGATGTCGAATGTCGGGCGTGACGCCGGCGCCCCCCAAACGGTCATCAGCAAGGCGCCTTTCAGGATGAAGCGATCAGCGCATGGATGCCGCGACAAGCGGTACAAAAAACGCTCAATCGCGAAGTATTGCAGGATCTCCTGAAACGGACGCCCGCGCGCCCTTGCCTCGTCCAGGAGGCGCTGCCGGACCGATGCAGCCACGCCCGCATCGCTCATGCCTCACCGCCACTCGCGGTTCAGCAGATTCGCCAGACGCAATGCCGCCAGCGCGGCCCGCTCTGTCGCGACGCGGCGCATACGAGCGACGTATGAATCGGGCAGCCACAGTGGATTCTTCTCGTCGACAACCTGGGCCGGGATGCCATCGTATACCGCGCGCTTCGCGATCTCGTAGCCTTCGTCCACCCACTTTTCGGGGCTTAATTCGTGCGGGTCGCCGGGTGGATTCGCACGGCGCAGCCGCCGGACGACCGCTTCGCGATAACGCGGCGTGTCGGTGCGGCCGAGCGCGTCGTCCCAGAACGCGTGCAGGTTCGAGCCGTTCTTCAGCCTGATGGTGTTGCCGCCAAGATCCGACCATGGCTTGCCCTGGGGATCGAGTTGGCGGGCGTGATACCGCGTGGCGGTATGTAGCGGCTGATGCACATCGCCAACCAGGTGAAGCAACCACGGGAGCAGGTAGACCGGATCTTCCTCGGCCGACGCGGATCCCAGTTTCGGCGGCGTGCGGCTGATCACCTTGATGATGACCCGAAGCTGCGTCAGGATGTTCGGCTCGGGTGTGGGACGCGGCGCAGTGCCGTCCACGGAATACGGCACGTTGATGTAATGCCAGTTCGTTCGCCGCTTCATATCGGGGAAGCCGGGCTGCGTTGCCGTTGGCTCGGCGTCCGCGTGGGTGTCGGTGTAGAAGCGGGCATCGCCGCGAATCATGTCCGGCCAATAAGCGGCGTTGATGAACGCCGCCCGTACTCGGTCGCGTTCCGGCGCGCCGCCGGCCAGTTCATCGAAATCCGGGTGTGCGCGCAAAAGCTGCCCGGCGCGTTCGCGAGCTGGCGGAGTCAGCAGGTCCCAAGCCAGCTCCGCGATCGACTTGTGCCCGACATGGTTCCAGGCCGCCGCCGGCAGGGCGATAACGGCAAGAAAAGCGAATCTACAGGCGAAGCTCATAGCCGGCCGCTTTCATTCCGTCGATGATCCGCGCCCGCGCGGCCGCAACGTCGTCCGCCGACAACGTCCGGTCCGGCGCGCCGATGGTGACGCGGAACGACACGCTCTTCGTTCCTTCAGCGAGCGGTGGGCCGCTGTACTGGCGCACAAAGGCGACGGATTCGAACAAGTCTCCGGCGTGGCCCGCCACTATCCGTTGCAGACTGCCCACCAACTCGCGCGCGCCCGCCACGATGGAAACGTCGAAGGCGCTCGACGGGTAGCGGCGCAGGGGCTTGTACCGTCCTCTGGCGGGTCGAAGACTGTAAGCGATTTCGAGGTTCACGTCGAGCAGCGCAGCCCGTCCTTCGCAATAATCCGGGTGCAGTTCGAAGAGCCGCCCGATCTCGCGGTCCTGCCAACTCACGTTCCAGGTTCGCGTCGGGTGTTCATACGGGACGGGCTGTGCCGGGGCCACCGCGCACCCGGGCAGCAGACACTCGGCCAAGCGCTTGCACTCGAACAGGCCGGACTGGCCGTCGCCGTGTTTGTCGTACACGGCCGCGACAAGATGCGGAATCTCGTGCGGCAGATCGCCGGTTCGTTTGTGAATCTCGTTGCCGGTCTCGAACAGGCGAAAACTGTCGAGATGGCGCGCATTGTCGCGAATGTTGCGCACGATGTTCGGCACAAGGCTGATGCGCATCAAGCCCTGGTCCGAAGCGATCGGGTTCGTGACGGCCAGGTGCGCCGCCGGTTCGAATCCGAACTCTCGCGCGCGGTCTTCGCTCACGAAGGAATAGTTGTATACCTCCGTGAAGCCCTGCGCGGCAACGGCGCGCCGGACATCGTGGTGGTAGAGGCGCTCGGGACTCGCGGGCGGTACAGCCGCCGGTACCAACGGGCTCGTCGGCGGAATGGCGTCGTAGCCAACCATGCGGCCGATCTCCTCCACCAGGTCGTCCTTGATGGTGACGTCCTTGGTCGCGCGCCAGGAGGGAACCGTGACCGTGATCGTTCCCGTCGCGGCGCCGTCCACGCCGAATTGAAGCGCGGTGAGAATGCGGCGAACCTCCGCTGGATCGACCGCGCGGCCGAGCTTGCGGCTCAGCCAATCGAGCGGCAGATCGATCCGCGGCGGCGCGGGCATTAATGCGGCGGTATCCACCAAACCGCCAACGAGCCGAATCCCCGGCGACACTTCGCCTAGCAGCGTGAGCGCCCGAGCCAGACCGCGGACGGTATTATGAGGGTCCTGCGCCTTCTCGAAACGCATGGAAGCGTCGGTGCGGAGTTTCAGACGCGTCGATGTCTTACGAATGTTCCCGGCGCGGAAATTCGCGCTCTCGAGAACGATCCGCGTCGTCTTTTCGACGATGCCGGTATCGAGACCGCCAATCACGCCGCCAATGGCGACCGCGCGCTCCGCGTCGGCGATCATGAGATTCGACGGATCGAGAGCGTACTCCTCGCCGTTCAACGCCACCAGCCGCTCACCGGCGAACGCGGGCCGGACGATGATGCGGTTGCCCTTCAACGTGTCGTGGTCGAAGGCGTGCATCGGCTGGGCGATCTCGCTCATGACGTAGTTCGTCACGTCGACGATGTTATTGATGGGATTCAGGCCAATCGCTTCGAGCCGGTATTGCAGCCAGAGCGGTGACGGTTTCACCGTCACATTCTCGAAGACCAGCGCCGAGTATCGGGGGCAGAGCGTGAAGTCCTCGACGTCTACCGCAACCGCCCCATCGCCCGCCGGTGGCAGCAACGAAAGATCCACCGGATCGCGGAGCGGCTTGCCGAGAATCGCCGCCACCTCGCGCGCCATACCGTGGTGGCCCCAGAGATCCGGGCGGTGCGTGATGGACTTGTTGTCGATTTCGATGATTGCGTCCGGCTCGCAGCCGGGAATCGGGTCGCCGGGGTTGACGCCATCCAGTTCGAGAATGCCCGAGTGGTCGCGCGAAATCCCGAGTTCATCGGCGGCGGCCAACATACCGTCGCTCTCGACACCCGCGATGGCCGTCCTCTCGATCCGGAGACCCTGAAGCGAGACTCCGGCCGGGACATAGGCGGTAACAATTCCGGCGCGGCAATTCTTCGCACCGCATACTACGGTCTTCGTGCCGTACCGGCCGGTTTCCACGACGGCCTTGACGTTCGCGCCACGCAGCGGTTCAGTGGAAACTACGCGGGCCGCGCAAACCTGCTCGAAGTGATTGCCAACGTGCTCGACGCCCTCGTGCTCAGCCGTCTTCATCGTGATCAGCAGGCCGAGTTCGGGGGCGGGTGTATCCAGTCCGTCGACAAGTTCGCGAAGCCAGTTAGTGGAAAACAGCAAGGTAGTCGGACCTCGGTATCAAAACTGAGTGAGGAAGCGCAGATCGCCTCCCTGAAGCAGTCGGATGTCATCGATCCCATAGCGCATCATAGCCAGCCGCGTCAGGCCGAGGCCGAAGGCGAAGCCGTTCCATTCCTCGGGGTCGATGCCGCCGTAGCGCAGTACATTCGGGTGAACCAGCCCGCACGGCAGCAACTCCACCCATCCGGTCTGCTTGCACACCGGGCAGCCCGGGCCGCCGCAGATCAAACATTGGATGTCGAGTTCGAAGGCGGGTTCCACGAATGGAAAATATCCGGGACGCAGGCGGACCGTAACGTCGCGATGAAAGATGGCGCTCAATAGCGTCTTCATGAAGAAGAGCAGATGCGCCACCGAGACGTCGCGGTCCACCATCATGCCTTCCAGTTGGTAGAACGTGTGCTCGTGCGACGGGTCAACCTCCTCGTTGCGGAAGACGCGGCCCGGCGCAATCATGCGCAGCGGTGGGCCCAGACGTTCCATGCCGCGCACCTGCACCGGCGAGGTGTGCGTGCGCAGTACATAGCCGCCCTCGAGCCAAAAAGTGTCCTGTGCGTCGCGGGCCGGATGGTCTGACGGGATGTTTAGCGCGTCGAAGTTGTAGTATTCCTTCTCGACTTCCGGGCCGCTCAGAACGGCAAAGCCCATCGAGGTAAACAGGTCCTCGAGTTCGCTCTGAATTTGCGTCACCGGATGCAGCGAACCCGGTCGCGGACCGGGCGCAGGCAAGGTCAGGTCGACCCATTCGGCGTCGAGCCGGGCGGTCAGAGCGCCGCGCTCGAACTCTTCCCGGCGCTGCGTCAACGCGGAATCCACTGCCTGCTTGACGGTGTTCAGCAGCTTCCCCAGCCGGGCGCGCTCCTCGGGGGGCAGTTTCCCCATTTCCTTGCTGAACTGGGCGAGCGTGCCCTTGCGCCCGAGGATCTCGACGCGAACCGCTTCCAACTCGTCCAGCACGGCGGCCGCGCGAATCCGTTCCAGCGCGCTCCCTTCGAGATCGGCCAGTCCGGGCTCGCTCATCAGCCGGCCTCCGCCGGCAGGAACGCCGGAGCCTCTTCGTTCACCTCATGCGCCAGATGGTTGAGATAGAAGAGCAGGATGGCGTCCGCGTACTTCTCGCGGAAGTTGTCGTATACCCGCTGCTGCCAGCCCTCGGCAAGATGATCCTTGACGTTCGCGTCCTTGTCGAAGAACCCGTCGTTGTGCGGAACGCCAAGGAAGTCCAGCACTTCCACAATCATGTCGAGCGCCCCGATCAGGATGCACTGCGAAAGATCGGCCGCCAGTTCATCGTCGCCTTCCTGGAGGCGCTCCCAGAGACGCGGCGCGGCCTTGCGGAGATTCTCCTGGTTGAGCTTGTGCAGATGGGCGCGCGTCTTGAGCCGCTCGAAGAGCTGGTAGGTTCTCAGTTTGCCCATGGATATAGTACGCAAGAGCGGCGGGAAACGGTCCTCCCCCAAGGCAAGGAAAATCTGGGGCAACTGCATAAAACATCAAGGATAGCAGAGGGGTGGAAGACGGCCTATACTCGGAGGTATGCGCCGCTTATTCTTGAAAGCAACTCTCGGCGGGCTTTCGGCGTGGCTGCTTCGGGCCCAAGACGATGCGGCCAGGAAGATCCGGCAATTCACCACCGAGGAGTTGAAGGAACTCGTCGATTCGGGCAAGAAGTTCCTGTTCCTCGATGTCCGCGAGCCGAAAGAACTCGAAGAACTGGGAACGATCAAGGGCTATGTCAACATCCCGTTGAGCCAGATCGAATCGCGGCTCGACGAGATTCCAAAGAACGCCGTCATCGTCACCGCTTGAAACCGGGGCGTCCGGGCCGCGCGTGCCGCGGTCATATTGGAAAAGGCCGGTTACACGGTGACTGGAGCCTGCGGATTGGCCGGCTGGAAAGAGAAGGACCTTCCGCTCATCTATCCGAAGGCCGGGGAGGGCGAGAAGAAAAAGTAGGCGCCGGACAACAGTCCTGACGGCACACGTCCGGCCGCGGGCCGGATGTGCCTAGTGTGCGCCGCGACGGAACCTCGCCCATTTTCTCCAGGATCAGTTCGCGAATCGTGGCGATGAACTTCGGGTGCGTCCCGACGGTGGCCGCGCGCACCATCGGAATGGCGAGTTCTTCGCAGGTCTCCTTCGCCTCATGGTCGAGGTCATAGAGCACCTCCATGTGATCGGACAGAAACCCGATTGGCGCGATGACCACCGGACTCTTGTCGCTGGCCGCGCGCTCGCGCAGGTAGTCGTTGATGTCCGGTTCGAGCCATGGCTGTTCGGGCGGACCGCTGCGGCTTTGGTAAGCGAGTGCCCAACGCGAGTGTCCCACCAGACTGGCAACAATCTCACACGCTTCCCGCAACTGGGCCGGATAGTCCGATGTGCTGGCCATCGATACCGGAATGCTGTGCGCGGTGAAAACAATCTCCGCGCCGGCGCGAACGTCCGGCGCCATGCTTTCCAGCGCCGCGCAAACCCGGTCCGCGTTGGCCTCCAGGAATCCCGGATGGTTATAGAATCCGCGGACCTTGTCGATCTCGGGCGCGTCCGGCCCGAACTGCTCCCGCGCGGCGGCGATGTTTTCCCTGTATTGCCGGCAACTCGAGTACGAACTCCAGGCGGCCATCACGAAGGCAACCGCCCGCTTTACGCCTTCGGCGGCCATTTGGCGCACCACGTCCGGCAACATCGGATGCCAATTGCGATTGCCCCAGTAGACCGGCAGGTGCGGCCCCTCTTTCGCCAGCAACTCCCTCAGCGCTTCGATAACCGCGCGAGTCTGCTCGTTGATGGGACTCCTGCCGCCGAAGTGATAGTAGTGCTCGGCCACCTCTAGCAGCCGTCCGCGGGGCACGCGCCGGCCGCGCACGACGTTCTCTAGGAACGGCATCACGTCTTCCGGCTTTTCCGGCCCGCCAAAACATACCACCAGGATGGCGTCGTAGGACGGTTGTTCGATTTCCATGGGCGAACCTATATGATGCCGCACGGCGGACGGTTAGACTGGAAAGGATGGTTCCGCTGACTCTCGAAGGTTCCTACGTCCTGCACCAGATGCTCCGAATGAACTGGCCGGCCTGGAAGGCGCTCGCGCCGGAACGGCGCGCCGAGGTCGCGCTGGAGGCAACTGGCGCCTTCGAACGGCTGGAAGAGGGGCAGTCAGCGGCCTACTCGATGATCGGCCACAAGGGCGACCTTATGCTGATCCACTTCCGCCGCACGCCGGATGAACTGAACGAGACGGAACTGCAATTGACCCGTCTCGCCCTGTGGGACTTCCTCCAGCCGGCGCACTCATACTTCTCGGTTGTCGAACTCGGCCTCTACGAAACGTCTTCGAAGCTGTTCAAATCGCTGCACGAGCGCAATGTGCAGCCGGGCTCGCCCGAGTGGGACGCCGCCGTCGAGGAGGACATGACGCGCCAGCGCCGCGCAATGGAACCGCGGCTGTTCCCCACCGTGCCGCCCCATCGGTATGCCTGCTTCTATCCAATGGATCGTAAACGCGGCGAGGACAAGAACTGGTACCAGGTTCCGTTCAACGACCGCGCCCGGATGATGCACGAGCACGGCATGGTCGGCCGGAAGTACGCGGGTGACGTCAAGCAGATCATCTCCGGCTCCATCGGCCTCGACGATTGGGAGTGGGGCGTCGACCTGTTCAGCGAAGATCCGCTCTGGTTCAAGAAGATCATCTACGAAATGCGGTTTGACGAGGTTAGCGCCGTGTACGCACTGTTCGGCCAGTTCTTCGTCGGCATCCGCCTCCCGGCGGCGCAGTTCGGCTTGTGGCTCGACGGCCGTCTGCCATCGCGGTGAGAGGTGACGCCGTGGCCCGCGAAGCTGGGGAAGAGGATGCGCGAGACGAAAACGGCCGATGGACGATCTGCTTTGATCGAATCGTGGGCCTGCCATCGTATCCTGAAGTCGAGTTTCGAGCATGCCCAAGCAATACGTCGCATGGCGGAATGGTGGCTACTTCATCGAGGGTACACGC
>CAYPUQ010000027.1:11375-28768 GCA_964413655.1 uncultured Solibacteraceae bacterium
TGGAGTGCGGGCTCTACTCGCCCCGCAGAACCTCCAGCGGTTTTTGCCCGAGAATCCGCCAGCTTGTCAGCCAGCCGGCCGCGCTGGCGATCAGCCCCGCCCCGGCGAGTGCCACCAGGTTCGCCGGCAGATCCAAGCGGAAACGCGCGTCCATCACCCGTTCCAACAACAGATGTGAGAAGCCGTTGGCGAGCAAGGTACCTAACAGTCCTGCCGCCGTCCCCAGCACGAGGAACTCGACCGAAAAAATCGTAATTACTTTGCGGCGCGTCGCGCCCAGCGTCTTCAGAATAGCCACCTCGCGCACGCGGCGAAAGCGCGTGCCGGCGACGCTCGAAGCGAGAATCACGACGCCCGCGAGTATCGCAAACAGCGAGATAAACCGCACCACCAGCGCGATCTGATCCACCACTTGCTGAATGATCTCCAGCACGTCCGCGCCGTTGATTACCGTAACCGTCGGAAATCGCTCGAACGACACTTTCTGCAGCGAAGCGACCTCGCCCGGCCGCACCCGCGCCGCCGCGAAGTACTGCATCGGCAACTCGTCGATCGAGCCCGGGCTGAACACGAAGTCCATGTTCGCGCCCATCCGCACTTCCTCGGTCCGGTAAACGCATGTCAGCCGCGCCGCGATCCGGTGCGCGCCGCCGCTCCATTCGAGTCGCATGCCCGGCCGGAGATTGAGATCGCGTGCGGCGCTCTCCTGCACGCACACCTGGCCGGGCGCGCCACCCCACCACTCGCCCGCCACGATTTCCCACTGTGCGCGTGGACGGGCCGCCCATGTGATCGCGCGCGCCTGCGCGAAGCGCCGCAGACGGCCGGTCATTCCGGCGTGGTCGAGTGGCTGCCCGTCGATGGACTCCAACAGGGCGGCGGTCGCCGGGATCAGTTCCGGCTGGCCTTCGACGCCGCGATGCGAGCGCAGCAGTTCGCCGATGCCCTCGCGCTCCCGCTCGGTTACATTCATCAGGAAGACGTTCGGCATACCGGGCGGCGCGCTCGCCACGATCTGCGCCAGCAGCCCGCGCTGGATCAGAAACACCGTCAGGGTGAACATCACTCCGATGCCCAGCGAAACCAGTACCGCCTGCGCCTGGTTGCCCGGCCGGTAAATATTGGCAATCCCCTGGCGAACGACCGACGGCAGCCGGCCGGCCGAGCGCGCCAGTAATCGGCGCAACAGCCAGAGCAGCAAACGGGCCACGCCGGCCAGCAGGAGCAGCGCGATAAACAGCCCGCCGGCGAAGTAAGCACCCACCTGCACCGCCTCCTCCAGATTCCGCCCACCCATCCAACCGGCGATCACGGCGATGGCTAACAGCAGCGCGATGGTGGCGATCCAGCGCTCGGGCGACCGCCAGTTTCGAACACCGCCTTGCGCGTCGCCCATGTCGCGCCGGAAGATGACGGCCGGCCTGATGCGCTTCACCCCAAGCAGCACCGGCACGGTGAACAGCAGCGCGGTCAGCAGCGCGATGGCCAGCCCTTCCAGCGCCGCCCGCCAGTCCCAAAGAAACGGGGGCGAAATCTGGAAGTAACGCGCGATCAGCAATGGAAACGCCGCCTGCACCGCCGCGCCGATGGCGATGCCGGCCGCCGCGCCGGCCGCCGTAACGGTCACCGCCTGGGCCACGAAGATCCGCATCACCTGCGCCGACCGGGCGCCGACGCACTTCATGATGGCGATGGTGTCCAGCCGCTGCTGCAGGTGCGAATGCATGGTGGCCGCCACGCCGAGCGCGCCGATGATCAGCGCGATCAGGCTGACGACGCTGAGAAAGCGCTCGGCGCGGTTCAGCCCGCGTGTCAGCATTGGATGCGTCTCGCGGAAGTCGGAGATCAGCGCGGTCAGAAAAACGTCCTGCAATTCCCGGCGCACCTGCGCCACCGGCATCCCTTCCGCTGGCAGCTTCACTAGGTATCGCTGCGCCGCCCGGCTGCCTACCTGGATCAGACCCGTGCGCTCCAGCGCGCGCCGGCTCATCAGGATGCGTGGACCGACGTTGAGACTGCCGGTCATGCGGTCCGGCTCTTTCTCGACGATGCCGGCGATGCGGAAGTCCTCGCTGCCCAAGCGAACGGTATCGCCGGTTTCGAGGTTGAGGCGGAGCAGCAGATCGTCGGAAGCGACGATAGCGTCGGGCCGTAGCGCCTCGCGTAAAGGCTGAGGAGGGTTCAGCCGGAGTTCGCCGTAGAACGGATAGACCTCCGGGTCGACGGCTTTCAACGAAACCAGCACCGGAACGCGCCCGTCGGCCGACAGCATGGAGACGGTTTCCGTAATCCGGGTGACCCGCGCCCCGCGCCGCGTTACGTTCGCCAGCACTTTCTCCTGCTCGGGCCCCGGCGCTTCAAAAGTGCGCACCATCAGGTCGGCCGCCATGAGCGTCCGCGCCTCGCTCAGCAACATCGTCCGGAATGCATGGCCGAAACTGCGAACGCCGGTCAACGCGCCCACACCGATTGCCACCGCCAGAACGATAAACAGGAACTTGCCCGGCGAAGCGCGCAGATCGCGCCAGCCGATCTTGGCCGCCGTCCTCCAGGTGAGTTGCCTTGTCATGCGGGTTCGGCGCCCGTGGCCCGCACTTCATCCGAGACCACCCGGCCGTCGTGCAGCGACACGATGCGGTCGGCATGCGCGGCCAGGGCGGCATCATGGGTAACCAGCACCAGCGTGGTCCGTTCGCGGCGGTTCAGTTCCAGCAGCAGATCCAGAACGTGCTGGCCGTTGGTGGAGTCGAGGTTTCCCGTCGGCTCGTCGGCCATCAGGATCGGCGGGCGGGCCATGAAGGCGCGCGCCAGCGCGACGCGCTGTTGCTCGCCGCCGGAAAGTTGCACGGGGTAGTGATCCATGCGGTCGGCTAGGCCGACGGCGTCGAGCAGTTCGCGGGCACGGCCGCGGCCGTCGCCGTTGCCCCCCGTCAGTTCGTGGGGCAGCAGAACGTTCTCCTCGGCGGTCAGAGTCGGGATGAGTTGATAGGACTGGAACACGAAGCCGATCTTCTGGCCGCGGATAAGCGCCAGGTCGTCTTCGGCCAAGCCGGTGATCCCAATGCCATCTAGTGTTACCGTTCCGGCCGTCGGCTCGTCGAGACCGGCCATCAAGCCGAGCAAGGTGCTTTTCCCGCTCCCCGACGGGCCCATGATCGCGACGAACTGGCCGCGCGGAACCATCAGATCGACGCCCTTGAGGATTTCGACGCGGTGCGTGCCCGTGTCCGCGATCTTGGTGAGGCCCCTGATTTCGATCATGCGCGCGTGAACGCCCTACTTATCTATGATGACATGGTGGTGATGCGTGGCCTTTTAGTTTGCCTGGCCGTGTTGCTGGCCGCCTCCTGCGGCCGGACGCCGGAGAGGGTCAAGGAGGCCGAAGCCGACCCTCCGGTGCAACCCAAAAGGGAGGAACCAGCCGACGACCGGCCGGCCCTGGTCGCCTTCGGCGACAGTCTGACAGCAGGCTTCGGTGTCGATCCCGGCCACTCTTACCCCGACTACTTACAGAAGCTGATCGACGAGAACGGTTACCGGTACCGCGTGGTCAACGCGGGGGTGAGCGGCGACACGACGTCGGGCGGGCTCACCCGCTTGGCCGGCATCATGGCGATGGATCCGGAAATCGTGTTGCTGGAACTGGGTGCCAACGACGGCCTGCGCGGTATGCCAGTCGAGCAGACGCGGGCGAACCTGGAGGAGATGATCGCCACGATGCAGCAAAAGGGCATCACGGTGGTACTGCTCGGCATGACACTGCCGCGGAACTACGGCCCAGACTATATCCAGTCGTTCGAGAAAATCTATAAGGACATCGCCAAAGTCTACAAGCTGATTCTGATCCCGTTCGAGATCGAGATGTTCGCCTCCGACCCCACCCTGATGCAGCGCGACGGTCTCCATCCCACCGCCGAGGGCTACGCGAAAGTGGCCCCGGAAATGTTCCGTCACATCGAGAAGGTGTTAAAGAAGTAAGGCGCAATAGCGGGGCGGACACCCTTGTCCGCGCGGCCGGCCCTCTGATGTAGTCCGCCGTCCTAGTTCGGAAGCAATTGCACGATGCCGGCCAATTGGTTCAGGCCAAGCTGTCCGTTGTGTCCTGTCCTCACGGCCCGCTCGCCGGATACGCCGCGGTTGTCGGGTGACACCAGTTCGCCCTCCCCTTGCGGCCTACCCCACGGCTGTGATGGAATAACCTCCGCCTATGCCCATCAGCCGTCGTCAGGCCGTGCGCGGCCTCATCTCTATGTTCGGAGCCGCGCCGTGGATCGGCGCGCAGGATTACCGTGATCCGCTCTACGGTCCGGTCAACGTGATGGAGTTCGCGGCGCTGGCCAAGGCCAAACTCGATCCGCTGGCTTGGGACTACCTGGAAGGCGGGGCCGAGGACGAGGCCACGCTCCGCTACAATCGCGAGGCTTTCAACCACTGGATCATCCGGCCGCGGATGCTCGTGGATGTCCACAAGATCGACTTGTCGCTCGACTTGTTCGGCAAGAAACTCGACTATCCGATCCTCCTCGACCCAGCCGGCGGGAAGAACTGCTTCTTCCGCGGCGGTGAACTGGAGGTCGCCAAGGCGGCCGCGAAAGCCAAGGCGCTGCACATCACCAATGGCGGCATCGACGAGCTCGTCGAGTCCGGCAATGGGCCGGTGTGGTGGCAGGTCACCACCGGCGGCCAGTTCCGAAACCAACAAACCATGCGCGCCTTCGTGAAGCGCCTTGAGGCACAGGGCTGCGCCGGCATCTGCTTCACGGTAGACATCACGCATGTCTCGCACCGGGAACGCGACATCCGTAACAAGCTTGAACGTGCCTGGTGCGAGGTTGGCATTCCGCCGCGCGACGCGCAAGGTAATCTGCCCGAGGCGAAGAACCCGTGGCGCGTGGGCATCTATCCGGAGCGTCCCTTCCCGACGCCCACCTGGGAGAATCTTGCCGAACTCTGCTCCATGACCAAGCTGCCGGTGATCGTCAAGGGCATCATGATCGCCGAAGACGCCGAGCGGTGCGCGCGGAATGGCGCCTCCGGCATCGTCGTTTCCAATCACGGCGCGCGCCAACTCGATCACGTGAACGCTACCATTGAAGCGCTGCCCGAATGCGTGGATGCCGTGGCCGGCAAGATTCCGGTGCTCGTGGATGGCGGGTTCCGGCGCGGCACCGACATTCTGAAAGCGTTGGCGCTCGGCGCGAAAGCCGTCTGTGTCGCGCGGCCGTACCTGTACGGGCTCACCGCTTTCGGCCAGCGCGGCGTCGAGCGCGTGCTGGAACTCTTGCGCACAGAACTCGCCCTGGACATGGGGCTGGCCGGCGTGCCGAAACTGTCCGCAATCGACCGATCCCTTGTTGCCAGAAGGGGGTTTTGATTGCGAATTCGCAGGCTGTCGCAAGTCGACTCGAAGGACTATAAACTCCTTCACCAGCTTCCGGTGCCGCTCGGCCGCGTATGCCGCGTCGATCTCGCCTAGCCCTAACGGCCGTCCTGCTCGCGCTCGCGTTCGCGCGGGCGGTAGAAACGCCGGCGATCTTGTCGCCGCCCTCCGATTCTGCCTTCGAAAAGGGTCCGCTAACCGTGATCGCCGCCGCGCCCGACGGATCGAAGCTGCTGCTCGACGGCGAACCGGCGCCGGCTGCCTCACCCGCGCCGGGCGTGCTCGCTGCCACGCTGAACCCGAAACCCGGCCTGCACGAGATCGCGCTCGAAACCCCGAACGGGCGTAAAGCCATCCGGATTGCCGTCGGCCCGGCGCCGCCCTCGGGGTTCACCGCCTTCCGGCCGCATCCCGCCACCGCCACATGCGAGAACTGTCATGCGGTCAAGGACGGCGCATGGTCCTGGAAGCGCCCCTCGCTGGTCTCGATTTGTTTCGACTGCCACAACAAGGAGACGTTTCCGAAGTCGCACACCCACGTCCCCGGCATCCTGGCCGACTGCCAGATCTGCCATGACCCGCACGGCTCCACCGCTCCCGCCCACCTCGTTCTATCGAAGGACCAAGCTTGCAAGCAATGCCACAACTGACCACGGCAGCCGCGACGGCGGCGCTCGTCACTCCGGCCGTGTCAGCCGCGTGGCGTCGCACCGTTTGGCCCGTGCGTTGAGATCCTCGATCATCGGCACTGGTGTTGCAGCGAGATCGTCTTGAGCGAGGGTTCAAGTTTAAGGTGAGCGGGTTTTGTGCGCTTCCCGGCGCCCAATCGATGGCCGAACGCTCGAACATCTACACCACCACCGCCCGGATCACCTGCTCCCGCGAGTCCGCATTGTGCGGCTCCCAGTCGAATCCACCCCAATAGTCCGTCACGCGGAATCCTTCCGACTCGAGCAGACCCTCCAGTTCCTGGCGCGTGTCCCACCGCATCCGCAGCACCGCCAAGGACAAAGGCACCCACTCGTCGCCATCTTGCCGCTCCCACTCGAACCGCACGTCGAGAACCTGCCGCTCGTGATCGGGCGCGGTGTAGGCAACCCTCCGCGCCGGACGCCCGGACGCCGGGTCGGCCCGCATCAACTCGAAGATCGGCCCGCGCGGCATATTGAGGAACCCATCGTCGGGCTGGAAAACGTCGAAGCACAACGCCCCGCCGGGCCGCAGGTGCCGCCGCGCATTGCGCAGCCAAGCCCGCTGCTGTTCGCGCGTGTGCAGCGAATGGGCGACGCCGAACGGCGCCGTTGCGAGCGCGAAGCCGCCGCCGCACCAGCCGCTTCGCATGTCGCCGCGCGAGAATGTCGCGCGCCGGCTCACCTCATCGGGTTCCTCGCCGAGTTTGCGCGCGAGCCCGCTCAGCATCTCGGTGGAAAGATCCAGCCCATGAACACGCATACCGGCGCGCGCGACCGGCAGCAAAATCCGCCCCGTCCCACATCCCATCTCGAGCACCGGCCCACCGCTCCGCCGGGCCATCTCCACGTAAAACTCAACGTCGGGACTATACTGCAGGGCCTCACAGTCGGCGTCGTAATGACGCGCCGCGACGCGGTAGAAATCCAGGGCTTGGTTGCCACACTCCACCTTTCTATTGTGGCCCGGCCGCCCGAGCTGGCACGGCCCGCCAATTCCAGCCGGGGCTACAATGCTGACAGAGATTTCTCATGCTCCTCTCGAAACGAGAGTCGCTCCTTTTCTTCCTGCTGCTCGCGGCGGTCGTGCTCTCCCTCTCGCACGCCGCGACGCAATGGCGCACGGCCGGCGAAGGCGGCTGGTCGGGAGCCAGCTACGATATATCCTTCTCACCCGGACGAGGCTCCCATCTGGTCGTCCGCAACATCGCTGCCGGCAGTCCGGCCGCGAGCTCGGGATTGCTCCAGGGCCAGCGGATTCTGGCTGTCAACGGCGTGGAAAAGGACCAGTTGCAAGTGCTGCGAAGCAGCCGCCCCGGCAACACGCTGGTGTTTCGCGTCCAGGATCGCTCCGGCGGCGCTCGCGTTGCCCGGCGCGGTGCTTACCGTCCCGATCCGCCAGCAGGATGAGTTGCTGGGCGTGCTGGTTCTTGGCGAGAAGCTGTCCGGGAGGAATTCGGCGGCGCCGATCGCGAATTCGCCGCGGCGGCGGCCGCTCAACTCGCCTCCGGCTTTTTGCACCAGCGCTTCCGCGAACGCGAGCAGGAGTACGACACGGCTCGCGACATCCAGCGCGGCCTGCTGCCGGCCGTTATCCCGCGGGTGCCCGGCTTCCAAATCGCCTGCGTCTGGCAGCCGGCCCGGGCCGTCGGCGGCGACTACTACGACGTCGTCCCCTCGATGGCCATCGCACCGCGGTGGTCGTAGCGGATGTGTCCGGCAAAGGAATCGCGGCAGCGCTCCTTGATGGCAAACTTGCAGGCCGCCTTCCGCGCGTTCGCGGTTCAGGATATCTCGCCGTCCGGTCTGTGCCGCCGGCTGAACCAGGTAATTTGTGAGGACACGGCGCCCAGCAAGTTCATCACCATGTTTGCGGCCGTGCTGGATTCGGCTGAACTGGCCATCACCTACGCGAATGCCGGGCACAATCCGCCGTTGCTCGTCTCGCCGCCGCTGCCGGTCCGGCGGCTCGACCACGGCGGACCCCTACTCAGCGCGATCCGCGACGCCGCCTACGAAGAAGAAACCGTCCAACTCGAACCGGGCACGCGCCTGCTGCTGTTCACCGACGGTGTGAGCGAAGCCGAATCCCCCGGCGGCGACGAGTTCGGTGAAGAGCGCCTTGTACAACTGCTGTTCAACTCCGGCGCCAATGGAGCCCACGCGCTCCAGGCGCGCATTCTCGATGAAGTGGGCGCGTTCTGCCGCCACGAATTCCACGACGACGCCACGCTCGTCACCGTCACGGTGGAGGATTCCAGCGCCCCGGCCGCCGCGGCGCGTTGAACCTCGACCTGCGATACAATCGCCGACAATGATAACTACCCGACGTTCCGCCCTTGCCGCGTTGGCCGGCGCGGCCCTCGCCCCTTCCGTTGGCCGTTCCGCGCAAAAAGCAACTGCCTTCGCCTTGATCGGCGACCGCTACCATAACTCCGACTACGTCCGCGTCGGCTTGGGACGCACCATCCAAAAAGAGATGAGCGTTTCAATCGACTTCTGCGACGAAACCAAGATGTTGAACGCCGAGACCCTCGACGGCTACAAGCTTCTCATCGTTCTTCGCGACGGCATGATCTGGCCCGACGGCTACCCCGACGAAAACACAAATGCCGCCTGGGTGGCCACGGGCCGCCCGCCGCTCGTCTTCGACCCGCCCACGCCACAAACGAAGCCGAAGCCGCAGTTCTGGATAAAACCCGAGCAGGGCAAAGCGGTCCGTGCCTTCGTCGACAACGGCGGATCGGCGCTGTTCCTCCACAACGTCACGCACGTCGGCCTGACCGACGCCGACTTCCGCCACGTGCTCGGCGCCTCCTATGCCGGCCATCCTCCGATCCGCACGTTCAAGGTCAAAGTCACCAACTCGAACCACCCGATTACCAAGGGTGTTCGCGACTTCGTCGTCACCGACGAGCAGCACTACATGGAGTACGACAAGGACCGGAAGCACATCTTTCTCGAGACCGTAAACGAGGAGGGCCTCGACTACCGGAAGATGGGGCCGGTTGCGCCGGGCGGTTGGTCCTACGATTACGGGAAGGGCCGCATCTGCTATATGTCGCCGGGCCACTTACTGACGGTTCTCTGGAACCCGGAATACATCAAGCTCCAGCAGAACGCCGTCCGCTGGTTGCTCCGGCAAAGCTGACCGCCCGCAGGCGCGCCGCTAGAATGGGGCATGGAGCTTCCCATCTATCAGGTGGACGCCTTTGCTTCCGAGGTGTTTCGCGGCAACCCGGCGGCGGTGTGTCCACTCCCCTACTGGCTGCCCGCGCAAACGATGCAATCGATTGCGGCGGAGAATAACCTCGCCGAGACGGCTTTCATCGTTCCGGAAGGAGAGCGGTACGGACTGCGCTGGTTCACGCCCACGGTGGAAATCGATTTGTGCGGCCACGCGACGCTGGCGTCGGCGTTCGTGTTGTTCGAGTATCTCGGCGCCGAAGGCGGCACGCTGCGTTTCGATACCCGATCCGGCGAACTGGCGGTACGGAGAAACGGAGAACGACTCACCCTCGACTTCCCTTCTCTGCCCGCGCGCCGCTGCGACCCGCCGCAGACGCTCATCGAAGGCTTGGGCACCCAGCCGCTCGAGATCCTCCAGGCGTCCAACTATCTGGTCGTCTACACCAAAGCGCAAGAAGTGCGGACGCTCCAGCCGCGCATGGAGGCGTTGCGCGGGCTCGGCGTGCCCTGCATCGTGACCGCGCCCGGCGAGGATTGCGACTTCGTATCACGCTTCTTCGCGCCCTCTCACGGCATCGACGAGGACCCTGTCACCGGTTCCGCGCACTGCACGCTGATCCCTTATTGGTCCCGCCGCTTGGGCAAGAAGACTCTTTTCGCCCGCCAGGTCTCGGCCCGCGGCGGCGAACTCTGGTGCGAAGACGCCGGCGACCGGGTGCTGATCGGCGGGCAGGTGGCGCCCTATCTCGTGGGGAAGATCGTGGTGTGAGACTACAGTGAACGGAATGTGGCCCGTCGATTTAACTGGATTCTTCTGCAAATCCATGCTACAAAGAAGATGAGGATAGACCAGCCCGAGGAGAAGGGCTGTCCTCCGAAGTCACATCCGCTCGCTTCGGAAGATTCTCGATTCAGCAAACCGATCGAACTCACGCCTCGCTCACCGGTGAATAACCCCGTCCTAAGGTCTTTTGCTAGGCCGGCGTACAGCGCGAGCCGCCGATCAGATCCGAAAAAGTCGCTATAAGGAGTGAAAAACTCTGCGATGGATGGCGAACGCAAATACAAACAACGCGGCTACATGGATGCCGACCGGGAACCCGGCTTCCGGAGGGAAGACCGGCCCCGCGAACCTGGACCGCGCCTGCCGCTCGACGTCACCGGCCCCCGCTTGCCCCGCATGGTGCAGACCGTTACCGCCTCCCGTTGTTGGAACTGCGCTGTAACGCTTCCGTCCAGCGTCGATTTCAAGGGAGATTGCCCCAAGTGCAATGTGCCGCTGCACTGCTGCAAACAGTGCGCCCACTTCGAGCCTTCCACCCGCTTTCAGTGCCTGAAACCGGTTCCTGCGCGGATCTCGCCGAAGGACACGGCGAACGAGTGTGAACTCTTCTCCCCTCGCGTCACGGTCGCCCGGGAAGTGACGTCGTCGGCCGGTTCGGCCCAACTGATCGATTCGCCGCGAACCCCCGCGGACGCCCGCGCCGCCTTCGACAACCTGTTCAAGAAGTAGCGCCGGCCCGCGCCAGCACCTGCACCAGTCCGGCCGTGATCGGACCGTCCAGACGGAAGTCGGTCCCGTTCAAGTTCCGAATCGCGTAGCCCCGCGGTTGCAGAACTTCCAGTACTTCCCGCGCCGCAGTCTCGCTGTGCAGTTCGCAGCAAATGATCGGCCGGTAGCGTTCCAATACGGTCTGGCCACCCCGCAACACGCGGCCTTCGGCGCCCTCCACGTCGATCTTGATCAGATCGGGCGGTTCGTGCTCCGCCACGAACTCGTCGAGCGTCGTCGCCTCCAGCGTCAGCGTCGGCCATCGGGATGACCCCTCGACAATCGACGAGCCGTACGCGACATCCGTCAGCGCGAACGTCACCGGCCCTCGCGCATCGCTCACCGGACTTCGCACCGGGCGAATATGCGCAAAGCCATTCGTCCGCGCCTGGCGCTCCAACTCCGCGGCCGCGTGCGGCGCGGGCTCGAAGGCATAGACAATGCGCGCCCGCCGCGCCATCAGCAACGAGAAGTAGCCGATACTGGCCCCCAGGTCGTAACACACCATGCCCGGTTTGAGTAGCTTGTCAAGCGCGTCCTGCGTCTCGCGCTCGTAGCTGCCGGCGATGTGCGCGTGCGAAACATGGGCGCTGACAGCCAGCCGTAACCCGCGCATCGGCCCTTCCTCAATGCGGGCCTCGGTCCCATCGAATCCGACCAGCCGCGCAAACGCAGACCGCGTCCATCCATCCAGCAGCCGGCTGCGATGAACGAACCGTTTCACCGGCGGCGGAACCCACCGCGCCACTGTCAGAGCGAAACCGCGAAACACTCCGCCCAGTATACGTGGCGCACGTTTTAGCATGCCGTGTCCGCAATCTTGCGGACACTTATTCGCCGATCGCGATCACGCCAAACTCCACACTGGCCCGCCACCGGCGCTCGCCGCCCGTCGTCAGCCACGCTTCGGCCACGTACCGGCCCGTCGCCAGTGGCCGTCCGTCCAACGACGACAGCGGCATCCGGAAGACCCAGTTCCGCTCGCCGTAGATTCTTTCCCGGTCCACTGCCGGCGGGAAGACCAGCGAATCCGACCAGCGGCGCACCACGGTTCCCTCGCCATTACGGATCTCCACGTCGAACTTCTGCAGAGTCGGAAACTGCAGCGTCGGCAGGTCTTCATCGGCGGTATTGCGCAACGTGATCCACCCCGCCATTTGCGCCGCATCGGCGCGATTCTCATACAGCACGCGGTCGATTGAAAGCGAGAACGACAACTCCGGTTGCGAGAGCACCGTGACACCCGTCCGCGAATACATCAGTTCGAGTGAATGCGGCCCGGCGATCGTCAGGAACGAACGCTTCACGAGCCCGATATACGGTACGAAGAAATCCTCGGTCAGGCCGGCGTCGGCGCAATTGGCGGCCGGATATTCCACGTGCAGCGCGTTCCCGAAGGTGGCCGCCGGCGTCCTCACTTCCGCGGCCCGCGACACCACGCGCGCCTGGCTGTTGCATTCGTTGATCGCCGTCCGGTATGTGCCACCTTCCGGCGTCGCGAACTCCGCCCAAGGCCGTTCCTGGCCCGTCTCGCGATCCAGCGCATACAGTTCCCCGGCGCCGGTCATCCGCAGCCACGCGTCGCCGTCCGGGAATCCCCGCACGAGCGAATAGAGCCGGCCGTCGATTTCCTCCTGGCGTTCCACCGAAACCACCATCATTTCGCCGGCGAACCACCGGCTCGAACTCTGGTAGATCCACTGATTCCCCGGCTGAAGCGGAAAATAGTCCGGCGTCTGCGCAAAAGCGGCCGCCGCGCTAGCGGCCATCAAGGCAACGCCCATCAGCCTATTGGTAATAGTTCTTATCCCAAGCATGTTTCCTCACAATGGCGAGGACCTCTTCCGGCAGCGGCCCGAGATCGCTGACGGCGCAACTCGACTCCACGTTGCGCACCCGCCGCATCCCGGGAATCACGGTCGAAACCGCCGACGCCGACAGGCAGAACCGCAACGCGATCTCGGCCACCGTGCCCGGCACGCCGGCCAGATCCGCCTGCAAGGCGGCAAACCGGCCGGCGACTTCGCCTTTCCGTTCGCCGCGAAAATACCAGTCGCGGAACTCCCCCGGCTCGAAGACCGTGCCTTCGTTCACCGCGCCCGTCAAACTGCCCTCGTCCAATGGAACACGCGCGATGACACCCACGTTGCGGCTCAGACACAGGGGGAAAAGGCGCTCCGACGGTGACTGGTCCCAGATGTTGTAGATCACCTGGACGGTGTCGATCAGCCCCGTCTCGACCACTTCGAGGGCCGAATCCGGCTGATGATCGTTAATCGAGATTCCGACGAAACGGGCCTTGCCGGACCGCTTCAGATCCTCGATCGCCCGCCGCCATTCCTCGCGCCCGATCCATTCCGGATTCCAGACATGGAATTGCTGCAAGTCTAAGGTCTCCACGCCGAGGTTCCTCAGGCTTTCCTCGGTCGAGGCCATCACGTACTCGTGGGGAAACACTTCTTCGATGGAAATGCCCCGCGCAGCCGGCCAGATGCGGTTCTTCGGCGGGACCTTCGTCGCCACGGTCAGGTTCCGGTGGCCGCGCAGGAGCCCCGCCACTAGGCGTTCCGAGTGCCCGTCGCCGTAGGCCAGCGCCGTGTCGATGAAGTTCAGTCCAAGTTCAATCGCCCGGTGGAGTGAAGCCAGCGACTCCTCGTCCGTCCCGCCCAACCATTGGTTCTGTCCGATGCCCCAGGCGCCATAGCCGATGTCGCCGACCTGGAGCCCGGTACGGCCGAGAGTGCGGTACTGCATGAAACCTCCACGTTCAGGTGAATACTCTATTCCGGTTCTTGGAAACCGGCTTTTGAAGTTCGTAGAAGCGCTCAGCGCGCCGCTTCCCAGTATATGACTTTTCAATTACTTAGAGATGGCTGTTAAATTGCAATAGTACGAGCGATCAACCTTGGGAAAAGGGTGTTGATCTTGATATTGGGGAAAGGATCGAGATGAAGAGCTTTCTGAAATACCTTACGTGTATCCTGTCTGCCCTCGTTCTCGCGGGTACGCTCGCCGGCCAGATTACCGGCGATTTGCGCGGTGTCGTTTTGGACACCTCCGGCGCCGCCGTAGCGGGTGCCAGGGTTACACTCACCAGCCTCGAAACCGGCGAACAGCGAGTGGCCAACACCGACGTCGGGGGCCTCTTCAACTTCAGCCTCCTGCGCGTCGGTAACTACGAAGTCCGGGCGGAGGCCAGCGGCTTTCGCGCATCGGTAACCCAAGCCGAAGTGAAGACTGGCGAGATTGCCGGGATTCAGTTCCGCCTCGAAGTCGGGCAGATGACAGAAGTCATTACTGTGACCGACGCAGTCGCGCAACTGGACACGGAAAACTCCCAGATTCAGACTTCGGTGCTCGGCGGCAGTATTCAGGAGATCCCGGTTGGCCGCAACCCGAATCTGTTCGCGTTGACCGCTCCGGGCGTTGCGCCCGTGACGGCTAATAACCCGTTCCTCGGCACCGGCAGTTTCAACAGCAACGGCGGTCGCGGCCGTGGTAATAACATTACGGTCGATGGCATCACCGCCACAGACGTGTCGGTAACCGGCACCGGCGGCCCGCTGGCTCCGCTGAACTTCTCCTCGATCAAAGAGGTGAAGGTCATTACGAACAACTTCAGCGCCGAGTATGGCCGCAACTCGAGTTCCCAGGTCGTTTACCTGACCAAGAACGGCACCAACGAACTTCACGGCGAAGTGTTCCACTACCTTCAAAACGACAAGCTGAACGCGCGGCCCTTTTTCGACACCACCGGCAACGCCGCCATCAACAAGTACAACGAATATGGATGGGCAGTGGGCGGCCCCGTCTTCCTGCCTGGGATCTTCGACGGGCGGAACAAGGCCTTCTTTCATACCGACTACACCGGAATCAAGCGGCGCGGCGCTGGTGCGACCGTGATTGCAAATGTGCCGACCCCGGAAATGATATCAGCCGTAACCGATCCCACTGCCCGCGGTCTGATGGATCAATACGGTTTGGCGTCGTTGGCCGCCCCGTCCGGCCGTCTGCCTGTCCAGTCCGCCAACACTGCTGACTTCTGGCAGTTCGCTGTGCGTGGAGATGTGAACCTTACCAGCAAAGACACACTATGGGCCCGCTACTCCAAAGTGGATTCGCAGTCGGCCAGTCCAGGCCTTACCTTTATCGGCAGCAATATTCCTGGCTTCGGCGCCACATCGGTTAATTATCCGGAACAGGCGACGGTCCAACACGTTCGAGTCTTCAGTCCCACTGTTGTCAACGAATTCCGTTTTGGCTACGGCCACAGTGAGCCGGATTTCCCGATTGACTCGCCATTTCCGCTCGGGCCGAGAATCTCGATCTCCAGTGGCGAGGTCATGAACTTCGGCGTGTGGGAGGGCCTACCCCAGGGCCGCGCCCAGAACACCTATCAGTTCACGGATAACGTCACTTTTATCCGTGGCCGGCATAATTTCAAGGCAGGTGGGGAGTACTACTACCTGCAGGCCGATAGCTTCTTCGACGCCGTGGTGCGCGGTCTCTACACCTTCCCCACCTGGGCCGACTTTGCCGCCGGGCGGCCGCTCGTCGCCCAACAGCGTTTCGGAAATTCGGTCCGCAACAATCGCGTGAAGAACTTTTTCACCTTCTTCCAGGACGATTGGAAGGTGAGCCGCAACCTCACACTGAATCTGGGACTTCGGTATGAGTACGCAGGTGGTCCGAACGAAGCGAACGGCCGCATCTCGAACCTGAATCTCGACAACCAGGCGGCATACGGTGCCGCTGGCGCCGGTCGATTCGGGCTGATCGAGATTGGCGATCCGTCCTTCCAGAGCAATCACAACTGGGCGCCACGCATCGGTTTCGCCTGGAATGTCGGCGGTAGCCAGAAGACGGTTGTCCGTGGCGGGTATGGCATTGCCTACGACTTCATCTTCCTGAACCCCATTACGAATCAGCGCTTCCTGCCACCGTTGATGATCACCGGCTCGCTCTCCGGACAAGCCAGTTTCACTGGCGCCAACAGCTTTGCGAACTGGATTGCCGGCAATGCGGCCTTGCAGGGCGAGTTCAACTCCCAGGTTGGTCAACTAAGCACTACTACGCTCAACTTTGGCGCAATTAGCCCCGCCATTGATCGTGGCTTGCGCAATCCGCAGGTCCACCAGTGGAATCTGGGTGTTCAGCGCGACGTGATGGGCATGGTCCTGAAGGCCAGCTATGTCGGCACCAAGGGTAATTTCCTGCAGCGGTCGCGCGATTTAAATCTCATTGCCAATCCGGTCGCTCCAGCCACGAGTTTGGCCGACGAGCAGGCCCGTCTCAGCGAGTTCCAAGCGTCATTCGCCGGTTCGGCCGGCGCCCCAACCCGGTACAGCAACCGGATTGACGGTCGCTATAACGGCATCATCCTTCTGGATAGCTCGGCCAACTCGAACTTCCACTCGGCGCAGTTCGAGGTTCAGAAGCGCATGTCGCGTGGGTATCTCTTCAATGCCAACTACACCATCGGTAAATCGATTGACGATGGCTCCGATGCTTTGGGCGTGCTGATTAACGACAGTTCTAACCAGCAGAATCCGCTTGACAACCGGAACAACCGGAGCGTGTCTCAGTTCGACCTCCGCCAGCGTCTCGTCATCAGCCACGTATGGCAGATGCCATGGGGCCGCGGTTCGTCGAATTGGTTTGTGCGCTCCGTCGCCGCCGGTTGGAGTTTCGCCGGCATCACCAGCTTCCGCTCCGGTTTCCCGGTCACTCTCGATGCCGGACCGCGGCTCGGCCTGAATCCGCTCACCGTTATTGGTGGCGGCGCCCAGGTTCGTCCGAACGCCGCCGGACCGGTGAACTTTGAGCCCAAGCCCGCCGGTTCGGCGGGTTCACCCGCCGGTTCTACCGGTGGTATCTCGAACTATGCGACAAGCCTTGGTCTCTCTCAGCCGCTGCTCGGCAACTTCGGCGGCTTGGGCCGCAACGTCCTGCGCCTCAACGGGGAACGCAACTTCGACTGGAACGTCTACAAGAACTTTGCCGTGACCGAGAGGGCGTTCTTCCAGATCCGTTGCGAGATGTACAACGTGTTCAACAATACGTCGTTCCAGGATGTGAACCGCAATATCGCCAACCCGAACTTCGGCCAGTACACCACCGTCGGCCAAAACGCCCGGTGGATGCAAGTCGCCGCCCGTTTCGTCTTCTGATCCGTTCGACCTCCTTTCGTTTGCCGCCCCTGCCCCTCACCGGGCAGGGGCCTTTTTCGTCTCCGGCCCAGCCCGCGGCCCCGGCAACTGATACCATTCGAGTATGGCCGCCAAGGCGCCCCTCTTCGAAGTCCTGTGCCCCTGCTGCGAGGCGACCCTCAAGATCGACCCGGAGACCCGCGCCGTCATCAGCCACAAGGAAAAGGAAAAACCCCACATTGTCGAAGACCTGAAGGACGCTGTGCAGCGGCTGAAGCGCGAAGAGGCGCGCCGCGAAGAGGTCTTTCAGAAACATGTGGACGCTCAGAAGACCCACAAAGACGTCCTCGCGCGGAAGTTCGACGAACTCTTCAAACAGGCCAAGGAGAACCCCGATACCGGCCCGTTTAAGAAGGAAATCGACCTCGACTGAC
>CAYPUQ010000028.1:0-28707 GCA_964413655.1 uncultured Solibacteraceae bacterium
GATCTGCGCGGGAATATTGCGAATCAGCACGCGGACGCCGGTGCCGGAAAGCAGCGTGGGCAAGGTATTGTCGCGGATGTCGCCGGCCATCAGGCCGCGGGTGGCGTAGGCGAGATCCTGGCCGAAGACCGTTCCGATGGCGTTCGGCGCCAACGGTACAGACTCGATGGTCGCGGCATTGACAATGCTGGAGAGCGTGTAGGACGGCGCGGCTTGCCGTTCTCCTCCCGCGGCCCATAGCAGGCAGCCGCAGCAGGATGCTGCCAGCAGCACGACTGCTGCCCGCATGAATCTAACCTGATTCTAGGCTTCAACCCTGTGGAGGGCAATACCCCTCACGGGGCGATGGGGATAGTAACGGCCGTCCCCTGGGAAGCAAAGCCACCGATGCGGACACGAATCCGGTTCTCAGCGTTGCGGCGCGCGGTTGCTGCGATTCGGATGTTGACCTGAATGAGCCCAGTGATCGAGCCCGGCGTTAAGCCGGCATAGAGTACATCCTCCGGATCCATGGCGACCCCCTCCAACTCGACGGTCACCTGGTCGCGCAGGTGAACCGCCTCAAGCGGCGTGACCTCGCCGGCCTGAAAGATGGGCTCGGTCAGGCCGAGGCCGGTTGCGTAAATGCTGACGATGTCGCCGACGGCGGGCTTGCGCGCACCGACGCCAGGCACGAGAGTGGGATCGGCGGCGGGTGTCCCGTCGGGGAAGCGAGCCGCCACACAAGGCGTCGGAAAGAAGCGAAACAGGCCCGGCGAGGCGGCCGCCATCTCGATGTGGAACACCTGGCTCCGCAGCTCATTCGGCCGGCTCGGATTGGCGATCACCACGACAGGAACGGGACCCAGATCGCCCATGGTCGGAACCTGGATATTGACCTGGTCGACCTGAACATAGAGGATGGGCGCGCGACGCCCGGCGATTTCGACGGCGATGCAAGCGAGTTCGTTCGGAAACCGATTTCCGTTCGCGTCGAGATCGTCTTGCGTGACCACACGTACGCCGCCTGGGGCCTGGAAATTCGAGCCATAGACCGAGATCAGCGTGTTCGCGGCGATGGGACGCTCCTCATAGGAGGCGGCGTTCTGAATGGTTCTGATCCTGGGCGTAGCGGTTAGCCCGCACTCCTGCGCAGGCGCCGCATCGAACAGAAGGGCCAAAAGAAGGGCGGCCGGTGCCGCGCGCCCAAGCGCGCGCATCAGTCGTATGCTCATACATACCACTTAAACACGGCCGCCCCGCGCGAGTTGTTCAGTCGTAGTAATAGTCGTCGTCCGAACCGCCGCCGTCGTCGCCACCGTCGCCACCGCCGCCACCGCCGCCAGTACTTTGCATGGTGGTGAAAAGGTTCTGGCTGGCGGCGACGCCGTCCACGGTAACCACAACGTTGATGTCTCCCTGCGCGTCGCCAGCGATGTTGGGCACGGTGATGTTAAACCGGCACAGTCCGATGAAGTTCGGTTCCATGAATGCCTGCGCCTCGGCGACGGCGTTGCCGAACCGCACCTGGAACGGCGAGGCGAGTGGCCGGAGCTCGCGGACAATCTGGCCCGCCGGCGATGCCGGGTTAGTAGGACCACAACCTACCGCGTACAGAATGACCGTATCGCCGGGCCGCGCCGCACGGAAAGCGACGCCGGGTATCAGGTTGGGTCTGCCGACGAACGTCGTGAAGTCCGGGTAGAGCATCGCGGCGTATTGGCGTCCGCCGACGCTGAAGTCCGCGGTGGTAAGCAGTGCCGGGGTCAACCGGCTGACATTGACGTTCACCGAACTCCGGCCGTTTGCGTTCTCCACTTCCACGGTGCCGGCGCCTGCGCCAACATCGTCCGGAACCTGCGCGTTCACTTGGCCCGGACTGATGTAGCTGATGAAGGCAGGGCGGCCGTTGACGCTGACGCGGACGCCGTCGAGCGCGGTGGGCGCGCGGTCGCCATCGAAGTCCGAACCGGCCCATTGGCGGGTCGTGGGCGCGAGGTTGGAGCCGAATATTTGGATCCAGGTGCCGGGGGACAGACCCGCGCCGAAGTCGAAGGCTTGCAGGACGGGTTGTTGGGACCGGATGGTCGGCGCGGGTCCCGGCGCGGCGCGTGGCGTGAGAGTGAAGTTGTTCAGGAAGATCCGGTCACCCGTGTTGTTGAGGTCGTTGTTGGCCGCATTCCCAGCGACGAAAACGCGAATGTTACCCACATTCGATGCAGGCGCGGTCCACCGGACCTCAAAGACGCCGCTCTGGTTTGGCTGGCTGTGTTCCGGATACTCGATCGGAAACTGCGAGGGACAACCCTGGGCGGGCTTCAATGTACCGTTGCCGCAGATCACTTGAACACCGGCTCCAAGCGCCGCGAAGGCGCCAGCCTGGCTGTTATCGGACTCAACGCGCGCGCTCACCTGAAAGCCGTAGATGGGCGTTTGCGCGCCCGTGACGCGGATGGTCCATGTCTGTTCCTCCCCGGGAGCGTAGGTGTTGCCCTCCGGGAACTCGACCGCCACGCCGCTGCCGCGAGTCGGATTGCCCGTACCCACGTGGCAGCCAAGTTGTGCGCAGCCATCCGGATTTTCACCAGGTCCCGCGGTGGCGCCTGGTTCCGGTCCTGTCCGGAAGCCCATCATCGCCAGCGGTACCGTGAAGAACGTTGCGACGATCACAGTTATCGTGACTTTGCTAGATTTCGTCATAACCGATTGAACCCCGTTTTCACCCCCAGTCTACGCGATGAATCGGGAAATGAATGGAAATCGCTAGAGAATTAACACTTGCGAATGCCCGAGCGCCTTCCTCGCGGTCGTGCTCAGCGGGAGGGCCGGCAGATCCTCGAAGGCCTTCCAAACAAAGCCTTCCGGCACATCCGCGACGCGCGCCGCAGCCACCGAGAAATGATAATCGTGGTTCGTGATCGAGTGACGAAATTCGCCGAGCGGGCGCAGGATTCGCGCTTTCGAAAGCTGCTCCGTTTCGGGCAGTTCCCAGAAACCGGCGAGGCGCGGTGCGTTCGCGGGGCGCTGCCAGAGCAGCAGACGCCCGTTGCGGCGGATCACCAGGAGCGTCCGGTGCAGTTGGACCGTCCCGGTGCGCCGCGGTTTGACGGGCAGTTCGAGTTGCGTCCCCTGCCGGCGTGCCTCGCAAAGATCGCGCCACGGACACTGCGCGCAGCGCGGCTGCCTGGGGAGGCAGACCGTCGCGCCAAGTTCCATGATCGCCTGGTTGAAGTCGGCCGGGCGTCGCGGGTCGAGCAACTCCCGAGCTAGGGCCCCGAACCGTCTCTTGGCAGCCGCCGTGCCGATGTCGGCCGGGTCGTCGCTGAGCCGGGCCAGGACGCGTAACACGTTTCCGTCCAACACTGCATACGGCAAACCGAAAGCGATACTAGAAATCGCAGCGGCGGTGTAATCGCCGATCCCGGGCAGGGCCCGAATGGATTCGTAGTCCGCTGGAAACCCTCCGTTGTGCACGATGGTCCGTGCCGCTTTTTGCAGGTTGCGTGCGCGCGAATAATAGCCGAGTCCGGCCCAGCAGGCCAGCAGATCCTGCTCAGGCGCCGCGGCGAGAGCATGCACGTCCGGGAAGCGCGCGAGGAACCGTTCGTAGTAGGGGAGCACCGCCGCCACGCGGGTCTGCTGCAGCATCACCTCGGAGATCCAGACACGGTACGGATCGGTGGTGGCGCGCCACGGCAGATCGCGCTTCGCGCCTTCGTACCAGCGCAGCAGGCGCGCACGTAGCCGTCGGTTGTCGTTGTTTCCGCTTGTTAGAATAGGGAGTCCCCCGCCTTTCCGGGCCATTCTTGAACGAAGTGCAAGACTCTATTGTCATCCGCGGTGCGCGGGTTCACAATCTCAAGAACCTCACGCTTGAGATCCCGCACAACCGGCTCACCGTGGTAACCGGCGTTTCGGGCTCGGGGAAGTCGTCGCTGGTGTTCGACACCATCTACGCCGAGGGGCAGCGGCGCTACGTGGAGTCGCTCTCGGCATACGCGAGGCAGTTTCTCGAACGGATGGAGAAGCCGGACGTGGACGAGATCGACGGCATCGCGCCGCCGATTGCCATCCGGCAGAAGAACACGACGCGCAACCCACGCTCGACGGTGGCCACTTCGACGGAGATCTACGACTACCTCCGCCTGCTCTACGCGCGGGCCGGCGAGACGTGGTGTCCGAACTGCGGCGTGCGGGTGCAGCGCGACACGGTGGACCACGTCGCAGAGGCGATGCTTGCGCAGCCGGTGGGATCGCGCTGGTACGTGCTGTTTCCGGTGGTCGCCGCCGCGACGACCGATGCGCTGCGCGATCACCTCTTCGACTTGCGGAAGAAGGGGTTCAACCGCCTTTTTCAGAACGGCCAAACTTTTGAGTTCTCGACGCCGGAGTCGCTGCTCGACATCGACTTTCATCAGCCGGCGTTTGCGCTGGTGGACCGTATCGCCATTCCGGCCGCGCCCACGGCGGAGATGCACCAGCGGCTGGTGGATTCGGCAGAGATTTGCTACCGCGAGGCCGGCGAGGTGGTGTTCGAAGGGGCGCTTGGCGAGTCGCGGGCACGGTTCAGCGAGAAGTTCGCCTGCAAGGGGTGCGGCGCGGAGTTCGTCGAGCCCGAACCGAGCCTGTTCAGTTTCAACAGCCCGTTCGGCGCGTGCCCGCGGTGCCAGGGTTTCGGCAACACGGTGGATTACGACAAGGACCTGATCGTGCCCGACCGGTTCCTATCGCTCCAGCAGGGCGCGGTGACCCCGTGGACGAAACCGCAGTACCGGTGGTTCTACGAGGACTTTCGCGCCTCGCATCGCGGCAAGGTGCGGCTCACGGTGCCGGTGGCGGATCTGAGCCCGGAAGAGACGGAGTTGGTGTGGCGGGCCGTGCGCGAGTTCTTCGCCGAGGTGGAGACGAAGAAGTACAAGGTCCACGTGCGGGTGTTCCTTAGCCGGTATCGGGGCTATGCCGAGTGTCCCGATTGCGGAGGCGCGCGGCTGCGGCCCGAGGCGCTGAATATCCGGCTCGGCGGGCGGACCATCGCCGAGGCGGCACGGCTGAATATCGAACAAGCGCATGAGTTTTTCACGAGACTGGAACTGCCGCCGGAGCAAGCGGCGATAGCGGACAAGGTGCTGGTTGAGATCCGGCAGCGGCTGCGGTTCCTGAACGATGTCGGTCTGCAATACCTGACGCTCGACCGTTTGTCGGCGACACTCTCAGGCGGCGAGGCGCAGCGGATTCAACTTGCGACGTGCCTGGGGTCGCGGCTGGTCGGGGCGACGTATGTGCTCGACGAGCCGTCGATCGGGTTGCACAGCCGCGATACGGGGCGGCTGATTCGCATTCTCGAAGAACTGCGCGAACTCGGAAACACAATTATCGTCGTGGAGCACGACCCGGACATGATGCGCGCGGCCGACTACGTCGTGGATCTCGGACCGGGCGCGGGCGAGAATGGTGGGCAGGTGGTGTTCGCGGGTCCGCGCGAGGACCTGTTCTCGCCGCGTGCCACGACTCTGACGGCGCAGTACCTGCGCGGGGATCTCAGCGCGACGCGGCGGAACATCCGGCGCGTGTTCAACCCGCGGCACGTTTTGCGGTTCGAGGGGTGCCGCGCGCATAACCTGAAGAACATCGACGTGGAGATCCCGCTCGGCTTGATGGTGGCGGTAACCGGTGTGTCGGGTTCGGGGAAGTCGACGCTGGTGCATGAGTGTATTCACCGGACACTGTTGCGGATGCTGAACACCGAGGCGTCGCCCGCGGAGTCGAACGGAAACGAGTCGTTCGGTGCGGCCGAGAAACAGACGGTGCGGCGGGTGGAAGGGTTGCGGCATATCAATTCGGTCGTGCTGGTGGACCAGTCGCCGATCGGACGGACGCCGCGCTCGAACCCGGTGACCTACATCAAAGCGTTCGATCAGATCCGGAACCTGTTTGCCTCGACCGTTGAATCGGACCGGCGCGGCTACACGGCGGGCCACTTTTCGTTCAACATTCCGGGCGGGCGCTGCGAGACGTGCCAAGGCGACGGAACGGTGACGGTGGAAATGCAGTTTCTCGCCGACGTCGAACTGGTGTGCGAAGACTGCAAGGGGACGCGGTACAAACAGGGTATTCTCGACGTGCGGTATCAGGGGCTGAATATCCACGAGGTGCTGCAACTGACGGTAAGAGAGGCGCTGCATTTCTTCGCGAATACGCCACGGCTCGTGGAACGTCTGCGGGTGCTGGCCGACGTGGGCTTGGGGTACCTGCGGCTAGGCCAGTCGGCCACAACGCTGTCCGGCGGCGAGGCGCAACGGGTGAAGCTCGCGGCGCATCTGGGACAGGCTTCGTGCTCGGGGACGCTGTTCTTGTTCGACGAACCGACAACGGGCCTGCACTTCGACGATATCGCCAAGCTGCTGCTGTCGTTCCAGCGGTTGATCGATTCCGGTGGCAGTGTGCTGATTATCGAGCACAATCTGGATGTCGTAAGGAGCGCGGATTGGATCGTCGACTTGGGGCCCGAGGGTGGGGAGGCGGGCGGCCGGGTGGTGGCAGCGGGCGCGCCGGAGGCGGTAGCCGAGTGCGAGGGATCGCATACGGGGCGGTTTTTGCGGGCGGCTTTGACGGGGGCTGCGTTGTAGAAAAGATTGCGGGTTGGCGGGATCGCGAATAGAATTGTGGTGAATCGGCTCGGCGGCAGTCGCGGATACGGACCACCCGGCCGACGGCCTGTCAAACGCTGTCCGCACCGCCGTTCGGTGCCGCCAATACTTAAGAATCCGGCCCAAACTGTCGATTGGTAATAGGAAGAATTCTTTGAGCTGCCCAGGGTCCGCCCGCGCGGGTACCGCCCCACTTGGCAAGCCGGTTAGGAAGAAATGAGAGTCAAGACGGCCGTCGCCCTGGCCCAGGGCTTGTTCCTGGCGATGCCCATTGCCCTGGCGCTGGACCCCGCCAAGCCGTTGAGCCAATACCGCTACGAGACGTGGGAGGAAGCCGAGGGCCTGCCGCATTACAGCATCAACGCCATCGCCCAGGGACAGGACGGGTATCTGTGGCTGGCGACCTATTACGGCCTGGTCCGGTTCGACGGCATTCAATTCCGGGTGTTCGACACGGCAAACACGCCGGCGCTGCCGAGCAACAAGGTGTGGTCGCTCGCCCTCGACCCGGATGGTCGCCTGTGGATTGGGACCGGCGGCGGGTTGGTCAAGCTGGAGAACGGAGTGTTCCGGAGCGTCTTGGATCATCCGGGGCTGTCCGGCCGGTCGGTGCGGGTGTTGATGGTGAGCGCTCGCGGCGAATTGTGGGCTGGAGTGGCCGGCGAAGGTTTGTTCGTTTTGCGGGGCGGCGCGTTTGAAGGGGCTGGACTGGCGGGAGAGACCATCCGTTCGATGGCTGAGGACCGCGTAGGAAATGTCTGGGCCGGGACCCAGACGGGTTTGTATCGCGTGGGTCGAGACGGATTGACACACTACACGGTGCGGGACGGCCTACCGGACGAGATTGTGCTTTCGGTCCGCGAGGACCAGGACGGTGCAATGTGGATCGGGACGCGGCTGGGGCTGGCATGCCTCCACGACGGCCGGATCGAGCGGTACACGGACGTGCCAGCGCTCAAGGGCCACATGGTATGGGCATTGAAGATGGATCGAAACGGCAGTCTGTGGATCGGGCTGTGGAGCGGGGGCTTGGTGCGCCGGGCCAACGGCCGCTTCGAGGTCCATCAGAACCGGCGGCCGCTGGCCAGCCAGGCGATCTCGGCCATACACGAGGACCGTGAGGGCAGCCTATGGATCGGCGCCAGCGGAGGCGGCCTGGCGCGACTCCGCGACGTGGCCTTCCACACGCTTACGACCGAGCACGGGCTTGGCGGGAACCTTGTGCAGTCAATCGTGGAGGCGCACGACGGAACGATGTGGGTGGGGTTCAACGGCGGTGGCATCACCCGGCTGTCACCGGCGGGCGATCCGCTCACGACGCTGCGGATGGATAACGGCCTGTCGAGCAACGATATTTGGTCGCTTCATGAGGACCGCCGCGGCGACCTGTGGGTTGGACACTACGGCGGCCAGGTCGACCGCATCCGGAATGGGCGGGTCGTCCAGACGCTCGGACGCAAGGAAGGCTTGCCGGGCAGCTCGGTCCTATCGCTAATGGAGGACCGTTCAGGCGCACTTTGGATCGCCACGATTCGCAACGGGCTGGCTGTCCGGCGCAACGACCGAATCGCTGTCTACCGGACTGAAGACGGCTTGGCCAGCAACCAGGTCCGGGTGCTGCACGAGGACGCGCGAGGCCGGCTATGGATCGGAACGAACAAGGGATTGAACGTTCTCGAGAACGGGCGGTTTGTCACCTACACGAAAAGTGACGGGCTGGCCGGCGATTTTGTCGTCTCGTTCTATGAGGAAGCTGACGGTACGTTTTGGATTGGCACGTTCGACGGCGGATTGACTCGATACCGCGACGGCCAGCTCGTGAGCTTCAATCCGGAGTCGGGATTTCCGGCCCAGACCGTGTTCCAGGTCCTGGAGGACGACCGGGAAAATTTGTGGGTCAGTTCCAGCAAGGGCATTTTCCGGATGAGTAAGAGGAACCTGAACGCTTACGCGGAGGGCGAGACCAGTCAGATCCGGGTGTCGGCGTTCGGGATTCCGGACGGTTTGAACAGCCGGGAATGCAATGGTGGGCAGCCGGGGGGATCGCGGAGCCGCAACGGGCGGTTGTGGTTTCCGACAATGAAAGGGCTATCGGTGGTGGATCCGAACCGGATTGTTAGCAATCCGCTGCCGCCGCCAGTCCGCATTGAGGGATTCCGGGCGGATTCGGTGGAGTATCCGGCTGGCGATCGGATCGAACTGCAGGCGGGCAGCCGCAATCTGGAGATCCGCTACACCGCGCTGAGCCTTGTGGCGCCGGGTAAGAACGCATTCCGGTACCGTCTGGCGCCCTACGATTCAGACTGGATCGACGGGGGCAACCGGCGGGTGGCGTACTACACAAATCTGCCGCCAGGGTCGTACCGGTTCCAAGTAATTGCAGCGAACAACGATGGGGTCTGGAATCAGGAGGGAGCCTCACTGGATTTCCAGCTGCAGCCGTACTTCTATCAGACAGGCGGCTTTGTGCTGGGGTGCATTCTGGCCGTGCTCGGGCTGGTGTTCGCCGGACACCATCTGCGGTTGCGGCGGCTGCGGGGCCTCAACCAACAACTGGAAGCGCGGGTGGTGGAACGCACCGCGAAGTTGGCGGAGGCGAATCGCGAGATGAGCGAGTTGATCGGCCAACTCGAGGTGGCGCGGGCGCGAGCGGAGGAGGCTTCCAGGGTCCGCGGCGAGTTTGTTGCCAATGTGAGCCACGAACTGCGGACACCGATGAATGGAATCCTGGGCATGGTGCGGCTGGCCCTCGACACCCCGCTGGAGCCGGAGCAGGAGGAATACCTCCAGTTGGCGGAAGAGTCGGCTGAATCGCTGCTGATGGTTTTGAACGATGTGCTGGACTTCTCGAAGATCGATGCCGGGCACCTGAACGTGGAAGCGATCGCGTTCGATTTGAGCGCCGCCGTGGAGTCGGCGCTGGAGATAACGCTTCCGCGCGCGCGGGACAAGGGTCTCTCACTGACCTGCGAACTGCCCCCATCGCTGCCGGATCGGGCGGTCGGCGATCCGGTACGCCTGCGGCAGGTCCTGCTGAACCTGATCGGCAACGCCGTCAAGTTTACGGAGGCGGGTGGGGTTATTGTCCGGGCAACCGTCGAGGAGGAGACCGAAGGCGAGATCGCGTTTCATTTCTCGGTCGCCGACACGGGGATCGGAATCAGCGAACAGCAGCAGGCGGCGATCTTCGAGCCTTTCCGCCAGGCCGACAACTCCACCACGCGGCGGTTCGGTGGCACGGGGCTCGGGCTGACCATCAGTACGCAGATTGTAGCGGCAATGAACGGGCGCATCTGGGTGGAAAGCCGGGAAGGGGAGGGAAGTACATTCCACTTCACCGTGCGTATGCAGCGGGCGGCGGAGATCGCAACCACACCCGATGCCGCAAGCGAGCACTCCGCGCCGCCGGCGCTGTCCTTGACGGTGCTATTGGCGGAGGACGACAGGATCAGCCAGAAAGTAGCGGCGCGGCTGCTCCAAAAGATGGGCTGCACGGTGGACTCGGTGGAGAACGGACTTGAGGCGATCGCGCGGTTAAAGACGCAGACCTACGACTTGGTTCTGATGGATGTGCATATGCCCGAAATGGATGGCTTGTCGGCGGTGGCGGCCATCCGCGAGCGGGAGAAACGGACCGGGGGGCACGTGCCGATCATCGCCCTTACGGCGCTGGCGATGACGGGGGATGCCGAGCGCTGCCTCGAGGCTGGGATGGACGGCTATGTCGCGAAGCCGGTTAGCCAAGCCGCGCTGGCGGAGACGATTGCGTCGGTGGCGTTTCCGGAGCGGAGCGGCACGGCGTAGGCTTGGCCAGAAGGCCGGCCGCCCCACCAAGGCGAAGTCGCCGGTAATCCGGATGGGGTTCGCAGACTACAGGCGGGGGATTGCGCCGCCGAGTTTCGGCATACAGGAGAAATCGCCGCGAAACGCGAGCGCCGCCAATTCATCCAGTGTGGCCGTTGGGTCGCCACCCATGTCGTGGGAGGTCCGTTTGAACCACGTCTGGTACTTGCCTTGGCTGTACCGGTCGTGCGCGACGTCCTGCCGGATCCGGCGGGTGAGGTACTCAGTGACGCCTTCGAGAATCTCCGGATTCCGCCCGCCGAGCGAATAGAACTCGGGGTAGAAGTTGGGGTGGGAGAGATAGTGGATGAACTCGTGATAGAGGGTGCCGACCGTAACGCCGAGGTCGCGGTTCACGTAGATGACGCGATCGGTCACCTCGACGGCTGGCGCGCAGAACGCCGGGCAGGCGATGCTGCTGAAGGGATCGTTGACGCCGTCGTTGGCGATGCCGATCATCCTCTTCGTTCCACCAAGGGCGCAGACGTTGATGGCCGCGAAGAAGTTCCGGAACACCGCTCCGAAGTATTGCCTGTATTCGGATTCGGGGAGAATGCGAAACACGCGCGCCGGGTTCAGGCCGCGAACCTTCGATGCAAGGCCGCCGGGTAGATATCCTTCGTACCGGTTCAGCACAACCTCCATCACCTGACTGGCATCGTAAGTGTTCGGCACAGCGCCCTCCAATGCAATGATAGTCGCGATATTATCCTGAACTTCTCGAAAATTGCGGTCTTTGGCGGTGGCCGGCGCCTCTTTTTACGGTGTATCCCAGGCGGGATCGAGCGCGAGAAAGGCCAGCGCGTAGCGGCGGCCGAATTCGCGGAGCGACGGGGAGTCGAAGTGGACCTCGTCGCCCTTGTGCGTGAGGCCCGCGGCGGAGGCGAACGCGACGTTGGGTGCAAGCAGTGGGAGGCGGGCAAGTTGCTCGTTGACGAGCCCCGCGTAGGGATTCCTGCGGCCGGGACGAGCGATCAGGAAGTCGCCCAGCGCGCCGGCGACAACCGGCACGCCTGGTGCATCGAGATCGGCGTGCAGATGCTGGATGAGGCGGAGCCACCGCTCGGGGTAGGCTTGTGCGAGCCGCTCGTCGCTGGAGTCGGCTTCGCCCTGATGCCACAGAATTCCGCGAAGGCGGCCGTGGGCTAGCGCGGCTTTCATGCGGCGGACGGCCTCGGCATACAAGGGGCCGCCCGGCTGCCATTCGCTCAGGCTGGTTCCGCCGAAAGCGGCCGGGACGAGACCGATCTGCGCGCCGGGCCGCGCGGCCTGGAGGCGGCGGGCGAAACTTCGGCCAATGCCAACACCGGCGATATCGGGCTTATCGTAGTGCAACGGATCGGCCACCGGAACCCAGGAGAGGTTCCGGTCGAGCATGTACACGCCGGGGATTGGCCGGCGGTCTTCCTCTTCGATCGCGCCGCGGCCAGCCATGTTGGATTGACCGATGAGAAGAAAAATGTCGAGATCCGCCGGAACCTGCCCGCGTAACGCCAAGGCGGCCAGCGAAAGCAGAAGAAGACAGCGCATCCCGGTCACTTGACTGCGTCACGGGCGCAACGGAAACCGAGGTCGGGCTGGCTTAAGCGAGCCGGCATGATGGCGAACTCGTACGCGAGGCGGCCGCGCTCCGCCTGCTCCAGGTAAGTCTGGAAGCTGCCGCCGCGAATACGGTAAGCTGGTTCCTCGCGCGTCAAGGGCGGCTCGATATTGGGGTGCGCCTGCACGAACATATCGAACTCCGCGGTCTCAAGGCGGCCCGGGTGGTTGACCCATTCCCAAACGTTGCCGAGCATTTGGAGCGCGCCGTAAGGACTGGCACCGGCGGCAAGCGCTGTCACAGCCATGGGGGCGGTCGATCCGGCGGCCTCGGAGGTCAGCGGCAGGTTGGCCGCATCGGCTCGCCACTCATTACCCCAGGGGAACATCAGGCCTTCGCCGCCCCGCGCGGCCTTCTCCCACTCGGCGTCGGTCGGGAGACGCTTGTCGGCCCATTTCGCAAACGCCGCGGCGTCGTTGTAGGAGACGCTGACCACCGGGAGATCGGGCGCCGCGGCGCGAATGCCCGGGGGTTCGGTATGGCCGGTCTCCTGACAGAATTCGAGATAGGTGGCGTTCGAGACTTCGGTCTTATCGATGTAGAAAGCGGAGACGTCCGTCGGCGTCCCGTTCGCCCCGAGCCGAGCCGGACCTTCGGGGACCAACACCATCGGGCCGCCGCGCGCTTCAATCTCGGGTTCCAGACCGCGCGGCCACAACAGAATCGCCGCCAAGGCGACGCACACGGCAAGGAACAGCAGTCCGGCTCCGGCGATAAGGTTTGTTCTGCCGCCGCCGGGTTGCGGCGGTGGGATTGGAGCGGGAGCAGGAAACGCGCCGGGCGTTGGCGTAGCGGGCGAAGGCGCCGGCATTGGCGTGGGCGTCCGGTCCGGCATCGGGGTCCACTCGCGGCCTGCAATGCCGGTGGAAGTCGTCGCTCGGGAAATGGTCGGATCGTCGGCGAGGCCGGCGGAGGCGAAGGGGCGCAGGATGGCCTCGACCTCGAGAAAACTAACCGGCCGCTGGGCGGGATCCTTTTGCAGACAACGCAGCACGACGTCGGCCACCGGCCGTGGTATCGCCTTCTCGGCGAGTGGCGCGGGATCGGCCGGCGTATACAGAATGGCGGCAAAGAGTTCGTCGCTGGTCTGGGCCTTGTACGGCTTCCGGCCGGCGAGCATTTCATAGAACATGACGCCGAACGAGTAGATGTCGGAAGCCGGACCGATAGACTCGCCTTTCAGTTGTTCCGGCGACATGTACTGCGGGGTCCCCAGCCGCTGCCACGCCTGGGTGAGACTTGAGTTTTCGCTCCGGGCGATGCCGAAGTCGATCAGCTTCACCTGGCCGGTATCCATGACCTGCACGTTGGTTGGCTTGATGTCTCGATGAATAACGCCCATCTGGTGGACGTAGGCCAAGCCGCGGGCAACCTGCACGGCGATGCTGACGATCTCGCTCATGCTCGTCAAATCGCCTCGGTTCATCACGTCGCGCAGCGAGTCGCCGGGGACGAATTCCATGACAATGTAGGGCTGGCCGTCCTCCTCGTCCGCATCGAAGGTAGTGACAATGTTCGGGTGCAGACAGCGGCAGGCGAGCTGGGCTTCCTGGAGGAAACGCTGGCGGAGTTCCTCGTTGGCGCAGTCCTCCCAGCGCAACAACTTGAGCACAACCTGACGCTCGGTCCGCGTGTCGCGGGCCAGGTAAATGTTGGCCATGTTGCCGCCGAGTGGTTCGAGGCACTCGTACTTGCGAATTAAGAACGGGACTTGTCGATTAGCGGCGCCCACAAGCGTTCGGACCAGACCATGCTAACACGGCGGTGACATGCCACTCACTTCCGGGTTCATTGCACGACGAAAGGCGGCTTCTCACGCGAAATCTCGGCTTCCCATTCGGCATAAAGGCGGCGCATCGCGGCTAATTGCGCCGGATTGCGGTGGCCGAGTTCGATCCGCTCGCCCGGATCGCGCTCGACATCGTAGAGGAGTTCGATCGCGCCGTCTTTGACGTACTTCCACCGGCCGTGGCGGACCGCCTGCTGTTTGCGGTCGTCCCGGTTGATCCGCCAGCAAAGCGTCCGTTCGGCGACAGGCCGTTCACCGCGCAAAACCGGCAGCAAGTCGATGCCATCGAGCGGGCGCACCGGCTTCACTCCAGCGGCGGACAGAAAGCTGGCCGTGAAGTCCATCGTGGCGCAGACCTGCCCGGTCTCGCGGCCGCCCGGAATCCGGCCGTCCGGCCAGCGTACGATCGCGGGAACGCGGATTCCCCCCTCCCAGAGTGTCGCCTTCTGATGGAAGAGCGGCCGGTTATCGGAGAGCCGCTCGCCGCCGTTGTCGTTGGTGAAAACGACGAGGGTGTTGCCGGCCAGACCATGCCGGTCGAGCGCGGCGAGCACTTGTCCGATGGCGGCGTCCATCGCCTCGGTCATCGGCGAGTAATCGTTCGCGCGCGTGCCGTCCCACCAGGTTTCGACGGTCCGCACGTCTTGCGGCCGGCCGGGCGCCTGGAATGGCCAGTGCACGGCGTTGAAAGCCAGGTAAAGGAAGAACGGCCGGTTGGCGTTTTCGTCGATGAAGCGCGCCGAGCGCTGTCCCAGCAGTTCGGTGAGGTAGCCGTCGCGGCGGATGAGTTCCTCGTTCTCCCAAAGGTCGTCGAATCCGAGGCGGTACTTGTGCGAGTACATGTCGACGTTGCCGCTCTTCAGACCGAAGAACTCGTCAAAGCCGTGCTTGTTGGGCGCAAACTCCTCTTCCATTCCGAGGTGCCACTTGCCGGCGAGGGCGGTGCGGTAACCGCCGTCCTTCAACATGCGGGCGATGCCGGTTTGCGACGGCGGGAGGCCTCGATTCTTGTCGGCCGGGACGAGCGCCCATTCGAGTCCGGTGCGCTGCTGGTAGCGGCCGGTCATAAACGCCGCCCGCGTCGGCGTGCAGACGGGACCGTTCGAATAGCAATGCGTGAACCTCACCCCTTCGCGGGCGAGACGGTTGAGGTGCGGCGTCTTGATGTCTTTGGCGCCGTATGGCTCGATGTCGGCATAGCCCATATCGTCGGACAGGATGAAGATCAGGTTCGGACGGGATGACCGCTGCTGCGCCACCAGCCGCGCGGCGAGGGATTGTAGAAAGCGTCGGCGTACCATCTTGGAACCCGCCCCTTCTATCCGACCTTATCCGAACGGATAACGCCGCACGACCATCCGGATAACCGGGTTTGGGCTCGATTGAGCCGCTGGTCGTAGAACGTGCTGTATTTTCAACGACATTCGTTTCCACAAGGCTTTGGCACGCCGGGTGCACCTCTAAGCGCGTACTGCAAAGCAGAAAAAAGAAAACAGAGGAAGAGAAAGTGAAGAACCTGATCCAGTCCATGATGATTGCCGGCGCCGTACTGGTGGCCGCCGGTGCCGCGAATGCGCAAACTATGGCGGCAAAGATTCCCTTCGAGTTCAGCGTCTCGGGCAAGACCATGCCAGCCGGAGAATACCGTGTCGAGGCCCAGCAGCGGCCGGGCAGCGCTTCGATTTTCCGTGTCGAGAACGTGAATACGCGCAAGAGCGTGTTCGCGAGCGCGCCGGTTCAGAGCAGCATTCCGTATTCGGCCAAGCCTTCGACCCTTGCGTTCACCTGCATGGAGAACTCCTGCGAGTTGACGGAGATCTCTTCGGGCGTTCAAGGCGCGAAGTGGAAGGTCGCACCGACGAAGCCGATGCGTGAAGCAATGCGCGCGGGCGTACCGGTGATGTCGGTCTACGTACAGGCCGACTAATTCTCAGCACGGCTTGAGTTGAGGGGAGAGCGCCGGCGGCGCTCTGGAGGAAGGGCCGCGAGTGGAGCAATCTCCACTCGCGGTTGCCTCAAAACGCGGAGAGGTTAAGAGGAGGGGGCGATGAAAAGCCTGTTTCAGTCGATGATTCTCGCTGGCGCTGTGTTCGTCACCGCCGGCGCGGCAAAGGCGGAAGGTCTGAATGCGAAGATCCCATTCGCGTTCAGCGTGAACGGCAAAACGATGGCGCCAGGCGCCTACACGCTGGAGGCCCAGCCGTACCCGGGCGCGGGCACAGTTTTCCGGGTGATGAACCACACCACCCGGAGCAGCGTGATGGTGTATGCTCCGGTGAGATCGCAGACGCCGTACGCGGCTAAGGCCAAATCGGAAATCACTTTCACCTGCGCGGGCACTTTTTGCGAGCTGAGCCAGATCAGCTCGGAGCGTGGCGCTCAGTGGAAGATCAACCCGAGCAAGCGGCTGCGGGAAGCGAAACGCGCCGGGTTGGAAGTTCGCTCCATAACCGTTCACGCCGATTAACCTCGGATTCACAGGACTGGCGCCGCAGCCCACCACCAGTGACACCCTACTGGAAAGCGGCGTCCGGCCGAAAGGGGCGAAGCAGTCTGCAGGTCTTACCCCGCCGGCAACTACTTCGCCCCGGCCAGCCTCTCGCGACCCACCCCACTTTAGAAATTCCTTCACACCAAAATGGAAAAATGATTTATAGATAAGTAATGTTCGGAGCTATTGTTCTGTCGACCTCGGCCGACCGGTGCCAGCATTTGAAGGTGTTGGCGCTCGAGACGAACAGGCTCATCGTTCTCCGCGAGCTGGACGATCTTCCGGAGGGCTACCAGCTTCTGCGGTTGCTGCACACCGTCGACGCGGACGTCGTGCTGCTGGACCTCCAGGACGCGGAGCGGGCTCGCGAGTGCGCCGATGCGGTGCGCGAGAGCTTGCCGGATCTGCCGGTCATCGGTATTGGCCCCGAGGTGGGGACCGTTGGTCCGGGCGCATCTGTCACCGTCCAGGTTCCGTTTCCACCCGACGAAGGGGTCCTCGATCGCGCGTTGGACGAGGCCCTCCACTTGACCGGGCCAGGAGCGGAAGCGCAAGAGAACCTGATCGCGTTCGTGCCGGCAAAGGCCGGCTGCGGAACGAGCACGATCGTGCTGAATACCGCGATCGCGCTGGCAGTCAACCAAGGCAAGAAGGTCCTGGTTCTCGAGGCAGACCTCAGATCGGGTGTTCTGTCGATTATGCTCGCCAGCCAGCCGGTCCACTCCATTCAGGAACTGCTGGCCGCAGCCTCCGGTTTGGACGGACTGCGGCTGGGGACTTTTGTCCATTCCGAACACGGCGTCGATTGGCTGGTTTCGAACCGGTCGTCTGCCGGGATTCTGCCGACGTGGGCCGATTATTTTCACGTGTTGAAACAGGTGAAAAGTAGGTACGACGTGGTGCTCGCGGACCTGCCGGAACTGGTAAATCCGGCGACGCGGGAGATTGTGAGACGCGCCCGCATGGTGCTCGGCGTTTGCACCCCCGAGGTGCTGCCACTTAGGCTGGCGGAGTTTCGATTGCGCGAACTTGAGGAGCGGGGGGTCCAGCGGGATCGGATGCAGATCGTGCTCAACCGGTGGGTCAAATCGGAGATGACCGCCGAAGACGTTTCCGGACACCTCAAGCGGCCGGTCTTCCACGTCTTTCCGAACGATTACCGGGCCGTGCGGACTGCCTTGCTCAACGGAGGCCCGGTTGGCGAGGAGACCGCATTCTGGCGGGAGTGCGCGAACTTCGCCGCCAGGTTGACTGGGGCGGACGCTCCGAAGGAATCGCTACAACAAAAGATAATGAGCTTGTTTCGGTCCGGGTAGGCGCGGCCGGCGAGAAAGAGCGCCAGAGCGGCGAGGCACTTGGTAGCGGAGTACATCTTCGGGCTACCCCGGATTACCACCCGCAATCGGAACGTGGATCACCGTCACTTCTCCACCCTCCACTCCCTGCCTGATCGCACCCGCGATGTCCTCGGGCCGGGACACTTCCACGCCGCGGGCGCCCAGCGCCTCCGCCAAGCGGGCAAACTTCACCGGTCCCAGTCCGCTCGCCATGGGCTCGCCATAAGTGCGCAGGTGCCCGGCCTGCGTGATGCCCCACGCCTGGTCGTCGGCCACGAGGGCCACGAACGGCAGCTTTTGGCGCACGGCGCACTCGATATCGGCCACGTTGAATGTGAAGGCGCCGTCGCCGGCAAGCAGAATCACCGGGTCTCGCGGAAACGTCAACCGGGCGCCCATCGCGCCGCCGATGCCCCAGCCCACCACGCCGCTCCGGCCGCAGGTAAGCCAGCGCGAGGGGTAGCGGTCGCAAAGCAGGTGGTGCGCCCACTGTCCGATACTGCCGCCGTCGATCAGAAGGGCCGTCTCCGGGGTCAAAACGTCGCGCAGCGCGTCCACGACATGAACCGCGTGCATCCGCCCTTGCTCCTGTTCGCCGGCCCGCCGAAGCAGCGCGGCACGAAACTCGTCGACCCGGCGCCGTGCCTCTTGCGCCCAGCCGCTCCAACGTCCGGGGCCGCCCAAGCGGCGTCCGAGTTCTTCCCAACCGCGGAAAAGGCTCACCACGTTTGCGCCGCCATCGAGGAAACCCAACCGGTAATCGGAGACGGCGCCGGCCAGCAGCAGACAGTCGGCGGCCTCCAGTAACCCCGGATCGGTGGACAGCGCACCTACAACCCCGCAGAAGTTCGACAATGGGCGCTCGATGCAGCCGCGATCCCAGATCGGCACGGCCACGGGCATGCCGAAACGCTCCGAGAATTCCATCACCGCCTCGCCCTCGCCGGCATAGAACATGCCCGACCCGGCCACCAGCAGCGGACGCTCGGCCTGTTCCAGAACCACCGCCACTGCCGCCGGATCATCGGCCGGCTCCATCGGCGCAGGGCGATACCGCGGCTTCACGGGCGGCGCACCCACCTCCGCCGTTTGAATGTCCATCGGATACGTGAGGTGAACCGGTCCGGGCGGCAAGCTGGATGCCGCGTCCAGCGCTTCCAAGAGGATCTGCCGGGACCGTTCCGGCCGGTCGATCGTCCGCGCATATTTGGTTAACGGCCGCGCCACCGCGACGTGGTCCATGTCCTGGAAGTGGCCCCGCCCCGCGGTGCGATGGGCGCCGGCGCCGCTGATGAGCAGCATCGGCGCCTGGTCGAAGAACGCGTTGGTAACGCCGCTTAGCGCGTTCACGAACGCGACGCCGCTCGATGTCGCGCAGAGCCCGGGCCGCCCGGTTAATCGCCCCGCCGCCTCGGCGATGAAGGAAGCGGTTTGCTCGTTCCTGGTATCGACGAGCCGGAGGCCGGCCCGCCGCATGGCGTCGAAGAGCGGGTCCAGGCCATGTCCGCAAAGCGTGGCAACCCATTGGATGCCCTGGTCAGACAGGGTGGCGGCGAACAGTTCGGCTGAAGTCATCCATTTGGGAGTATCACACCCGCGCCAGCCGTTGCACGGTAAACTGGTATGAACCCGCCATATGCTCGATGCAGTCCTAGCGAAGATTTTCGGCACCAAGAACGAGCGTGAAATCAAGGCCATCCGTCCGATCGTCGCCGCGATGAACGACCTCGAACCGCAGACGGAGGCGCTCTCGGACGAAGAACTGGCGGCCCGGACTGTTCAATTCCGCGAACAATTCGCCAACGGCGCGACGCTCGACGATCTGATGATCGAAGCGTTCGCGGTATGCCGTGAGGCGGGCCGGCGCGCCCTCCGGATGCGCCATTTCGACGTGCAACTGATCGGCGGTATTGTCCTCCATCGCGGCAAGATCGCCGAAATGAAGACTGGCGAGGGCAAGACACTCGTCGCCACACTCCCCGTGTACCTGAACGCCCTCGCGGGCAAGGGCGTCCACGTCGTCACGGTAAACGACTACCTCGCCCAGCGCGACTCGGAGTGGATGGGCAGGCTGTACAAATTTCTTGGACTTTCGGTGGGGGTGATCGTTCACGGCCTCGACGATACGGAGCGCCGGGACGCCTATCACGCCGACATCACCTACGGCACGAACAACGAGTTCGGCTTCGATTATCTCCGCGACAACATGAAGTTCCGTCTGGAGGATTGCGTCCAGCGCGAATTTAATTACGCGATCGTCGACGAGGTGGATTCGATCCTCGTCGACGAAGCCCGTACCCCCCTCATCATCTCCGGTCCCTCCGAAGAGTCCACCGACAAGTACTACCGCATCAACGGCATTATTCCCAAGCTCGTGCGCGGCGAGGTTATCGAAGGCAAGGAGCCCGGCGAACGCTACACCACCGGCGATTACACGGTAGACGAGAAACATAAGTCGGTCGCCCTCACCGAAGAGGGCGTCTCCAAGGTGGAGCGGCTACTCGACATCGAGAACCTCTACGACCCCGCTGTTATCGAGATCAATCATCACGTGCAGCAGTCGCTGCGCGCCCATGTGCTGTTCCATCGCGACCGCGACTACGTAGTGCGCGAAGGGCAGGTGATCATCGTCGACGAGTTCACCGGCCGCCTGATGCCTGGCCGCCGCTGGTCCGACGGTCTGCACCAGGCCGTGGAAGCCAAGGAAGGCGTGAAGATCGAGCGCGAGAACCAGACGCTCGCCACCATCACCTTCCAGAACTACTTCCGCATGTACAAGAAGCTGGCCGGCATGACCGGCACGGCGATGACGGAGGCGGCCGAGTTCGAGAAGATCTACAAGCTCGACGTGGTGGAGATTCCCACCAACATGCCGATGGTCCGCATCGACGAGATGGACATGGTCTACCGCACCGAGGAAGAGAAATTCCGCAACGCGGCCAAGGACATCAAGGAGAAGCACGAGGATGGACAGCCTGTCCTGGTGGGCACCATCTCGATCGAGAAGTCCGAGAAGCTCTCCGGCATCCTGAAACGCATGGGCGTCCGCCACGAGATTCTGAACGCGAAAAACCACGAGCGCGAGGCGCTGATCGTGGCGCAGGCCGGCCGGAAAGGCGCGGTGACGGTGTCGACCAACATGGCCGGCCGCGGCACCGATATTCTGCTCGGCGGCAACCCGGAGTACATGGCTCGCGAGCACTTTCGCAAGCAGAGCATCGACCCGGACGCCTTGCCGAAGGAGGAGTTCGAAGAGGTTCTCCGCGAGTACAAACGGAAGACGGACAACGAACACGAAGAAGTAGTCTCCGCCGGCGGCTTGCACATCGTCGGCACCGAGCGTCACGAGTCGCGCCGCATCGACAATCAGCTTCGCGGCCGCGCGGGCCGTCAGGGCGACCCCGGCTCGTCGCGCTTCTATATGTCGCTCGAAGACGACTTGATGCGGATCTTCGGCGGCGAGCGTATCAAGGGTTTGATGCTGCGGCTCGGCATGGAAGAAGACGTGCCGATCGAGTCGAAGATGATCACCAAGCGCATCGCGGCCGCGCAAAAAGCCGTCGAAGCGCAGCACTTCGCTGCCCGCAAACACTTGCTCGAATACGACGACGTCATGGATAAGCAGCGTAAGGCGGTCTACGCGCTGCGCCGTTCGCTGATCGAAGGCAGCGATCAGAAGGAGAGCATTCTCGGCTACGTCAAGGGCATCCTCAACTCTTTCCTCGATCTCCGCTGCCCGGACGACAAGCCGCCCCACACCTGGGACATTGCCGGCCTGCAGTCGGATATCCTCACGCAGTTCGGCGTCACCATCAATGCGCACGCGGTGGGCGAGATGTCGCGGCCCGAGATGGAAGAATCCATCTACGCCCAGCTCGAACGCCGGTACCAGGACAAAGAGAATATGGTGGGACCCGCGATCATGCGCGAGACCGAGCGCATTATCATGCTGAACGTCATCGACAGCCAGTGGAAAGACCACCTGCTGTCGATGGACCACCTCAAGGAAGGCATTGGTCTGCGCGGCTACGGGCAGAAGGATCCGCTGGTCGAGTACAAGAAAGAGTCATTCTCGCTGTATGAGGCGATGCGCGACCGCATCGAGGACGAGATCTGCCGCTACCTTTTCTTTCTCTCGGTCACCGAAGGCCCACCGGCGCGCCGCGACGAGGAACCCGAACCTGAGGACGACGAGGGGCTTACCGTCGCCGCCGCCGCGCCTGACCGCCGCGCGGCCCAAAGCGCCCTTCAGGATCTGTCGCGGTCGATCCACCGCAAGAAGGAGCGTGAACTCGCCCAGGTTTCCGCCGCCGGATCGGGAACCGCGGCGGTCCGCCAGCCCGTCATAAAAGGTAAGCAGCCGGGACGCAACGACCCCTGCCCCTGCGGAAGCGGAAAGAAATACAAGAAATGTTGCGGAGCTTAATCGCCGCCCTCCTCCTCCTCCTCCTCCTGCCATTCTCCGTCCGTGCCGCGATCTGGCCGGAGGCGCTGGGAGAGTTTGTCCGGCAATCGGTGGCTCCGGTCGGACTTTCGGACCGCGAGGTCTGGCGGGAATACGGCCTCGATGCCGCCGAGCAGGCGGTCTACACTACCTCCAGTGGGACATCCTTCACCGGGACGGCGCTCCGGCTCTCGGACTCCACCGCTGGTTTGGCCGTGCTGCAGTGGCTGACTCCGGCGGTCGCACAGCCGATCGAGTACGCCACGTTTGAAGCGTTCCAGTCCGGCAACTCCACCCTCTTCACGCTCGGCAACTACGTCCTGCGTTTTGACGGGGGCCGGCCGGAAGAGGATGTCTTTTACGAGTTCTATGCCAATCTGCCGAAGCTGGAACGCGGTCCGCTGCCCGTGCTCCCCAGTTACCTCCCGGCGGAGAACCTGATCGCCGGCTCCCGGCGCTACATTCTCGGGCCGTCCTCGTTGGAGAAGTTCATCGACGGTATCCCACCGGCCACCGCCGCGTTCAGTCTGGGTGCGGAAGCCCAGACCGGCCGCTACCGTCTTTCCTCGGGCGAAGTACTGCTGGCGATCTTCAGTTATCCCACGCCACAGATGGCGCGAGAGAGGTCGGAACTGTTCCGGGAGATCGATGGCGTCGTAGTAAAACGCACCGGTCCGCTTGTCGCGATCACGCTGCCTCCGGCCGATCCGAATGACGCCGAGCGCCTGCTTGCCCTGGTGAACTATCACGCAACGGTCACCTGGAACGAGAAAGTGACGCAAAGACAAGAGAGTGTATCGGAAATGCTCATCGCAATCTTTAAGTTGATCGGCTTAATGATTGCGTTTACGCTACTTGCCGGGTTCGGCTTCGCCGGCTTCCGTATTCTGCGCCGCCGGGTGCTTGGCGAGTCCGCCAACGAGGAGGCTATGTTAACCCTCCACCTCGATGATCGGTAACCCCCGGCCGATCCGTGCGTTAGCCAGAATTTTCCACAGCGATTCACAGCTTTTCAACAGGACGTACACAACTTGTTCAGTCTGTTGTCTCCACGTAAGTCATTTTTTTTCTGTCTATTAAAGAGATTTTTTTTGGGCGGCTTTTTTCCTTGACTTCCACAGCCCCCAGGACATAAACTCCAAACAACACAGGATTTCGGCGGTTGCGTTTCCGTCGATTCTGATTCTCCCAATGAACATCAAGCCCTGACTCGTTGGGGCTGACAGAGAATGCCCATCCCCCGCGGATGGGCATTTTCGCTCTACACTACCTCCATGCACCCAATCCGGTCCGCGCGCCGCGATCCGCCGTCGGGAGTGCGTGACCGCCTCCGTTCCCTTCGCCATCTGCCGCCCCTCCTGGGGCTGGTCTGGGAGACCAGTCCGCCGCTCACACTCGCCTCGGTGGTGCTGCGTTTGGCAAAATCGCTCGTGCCGTTGGCGGCGTTGTTCGTCGGCAAACTGATCATCGACGAAGTGGTTCAATTGGTGTCGGTTGGGGCGCCGCCTTCGGTCCGTGTCTGGCAGCTTGTCGCCCTCGAATTCGGCATCGCCGTTGTGAACGATCTGCTCGCTCGCGGCATCTCCCTCGCTGACTCCCTCCTTGGCGATCGCTTCACGAACGCCGTCTCGGTCCGTCTGATGCGCCACTCCGCGCGGCTCGATCTGTTGGCGTTTGAAGATCCGGAGTTCCACGACAAGCTCGAGCGCGCCCGCCGCCAGACTACCTCTCGTATCGGGCTCCTGGCGTCGCTGGCTGGAATGCTGCAAGACTTGGTGACGCTCGCGACGCTGTCGGCCGGGTTGCTGTGGTTCTCGCCGTGGCTGGTGCTGCTGCTGTTGGTAGCCGTGCTGCCCTCCTTCGCCGGTGAAACCCACTTCGCCGGACTGGCCTATTCACTGCTCTACCGCTGGACCCCCGAGCGCCGCGAGTTGGACTACCTGCGGATGCTCGGTGCCTCGGTTCAATCGGCGAAGGAAGTCAAGATATTCGGGCTTGGCGACTATCTAGCCGAACGTTATCAGAAACTTGCGGACCGATTCTTCGCCGAAAACAGGAAGCTAGCGCTCCGCCGCGCCTCCACCGGCGCGGCCCTCAACATCGTGGGCACGGCTGGCTACTACGGCGCGTACGTGATCATCGTCGCGCGCACCGTCGGTGGGTCCCTTTCCATCGGTGATCTCACGTTCCTTGCCGGGGCGTTTGCCCGCTCGCGAAGCCTGATCGAGGACCTTTTTCGCATCACCAACCAGATCACCGAGCAGGCGCTGTATCTTCAAGACCTTTACGATTTCTTCGCCCTGGAGCCGCGCATCGCATCCTCAGCCAGTGCGCTGCCCGCGCCTCGTCCGGTTCGCGACGGCTTTGAGTTCCGCGATGTGAGTTTCGCCTATCCGGGCTCGGAGCGCCTCGTCCTGCGCGAGTTGAGCTTCCGCCTCGCGCCCGGCGAGAGAATCGCGCTGATCGGCGAAAACGGCGCGGGAAAGACCACTCTGGTGAAGCTCCTGGCCCGGCTCTACGACCCAACGGCCGGGCGGATCCTGCTCGATGGCGCCGATCTGCGCGACTACGACCCCGACGACTTGCGGCACGAAATCGGCGTGATCTTCCAAGACTACATGAGATATGATATGTTAGCCACTGAAAATATTGGCTTTGGACGAATCGAGGCGCTTTTCGATGAGGATCGGATTGCACGCTCCGCTGCGCGGTCGTTGGCAGATTCGGTGATTGCCACGCTCCCGCACGGCTACCAGCAAATGCTCGGCCGACGCTTCGACGGTGGAGCGGACCTCTCTGCCGGGCAGTGGCAGAAAGTTGCCTTGGCCCGCGCTTATATGCGCGAGGCCCAAATCATTATTCTGGACGAGCCAACCGCCTCGCTCGACGCTCGCGCCGAATATGAAGTGTTTCAGCGGTTTTCAGACCTAACTCACGGAAAGATGGCGGTTTTGATTTCACATCGATTCTCTACCGTGCGCATGGCCGATCGAATTCTTGTGCTTGAGAGTGGGGCCATCCTGGAAGAGGGTTCCCACGCCGAGCTCGTGGCGCGTGGCGGCCGTTACGCCGAGTTGTTCGATCTTCAGGCGGCGGGTTACCGATAACCCCGGACCGCGATACGCTGGTAATTGGATGGACCACGATCTGAACCAATTACCCGAACTGGCGGCCCGCTACTTGCGGCGGGCGGTTGGCGGACGAGAGGCGGGCCGGCCTCGAGTCGAGATGGAGATGTCCGGTACGATCCGTCTTGGCTCCAAATGGTTACCGTTCGAAGCGCGAGAAGCACTTGAACCTCTGCGGGCGTTTCGTTGGGATGCCGAAGTTCGGCGCGGGCTGTTGCGAATCCGGGGACATGACCTGTACGAGGATGGGCGCGGGGAAATGAACTGGCGCTTCTTCGGCCGGATTCCGCTGTTGCGGGCCTCGGGTCCGGACATTGCGCGGTCGGCGCGGGGACGCTGCGTGGGCGAGGCGCCGTTCGCTCCAGCCTCGCTGCTGCCGGCCCACGGCGTCAGGTGGCGGGCGGTGGACGAGCGGATCGTGGCGGCGGAGATCCCGATTGAAGGCGTATTCGAGGAACTGTTCCTCGAGGTGGACGGCGACGGCCGGCTATGGAGTGCGTGGTTCTCGCGATGGGGCAACCCGGATTCAGACCGTCAGTGGCGGCTGCAGCCGTTCGGGATGGTGGTGGAGGAAGAGGCCGAGTTCGAAGGTTTCAGGATTCCCGGCCGGGTACGTGCGGGTTGGTGGTTCGGCGAGGACCGGTTCGACAAGGGGGAGTTTTTCCGGGCGGAGATTGCGAAGGCGCGGTTTGGCTGAGGTTGGCACGGCGCCGCTCGCTATAATGGCCAAATGCTGGCGAAAGCAGCCATCCGCGCGGAAATATTTGCTCTGACGTTGCTGATTTCAGGCGGACTCGCGGCGGAGAACTGGCCGCAATGGCGAGGCCCGGAGGGGCGGGGCGTGTCGGCGGAGTCCGGCTTGCCGGCGCAGTGGAGCGAGCGCGAGAATATCGCCTGGAAGGCTTCGCTGGCGGGGCTGGGCGCCTCGTCCCCGATCGTCTGGGGGGACCGGGTCATTGTCACCTCGCAGGCCGGCGACGCGACCGTGGCGCGGGGATCGCATCCCCAACTCGCCCGAGACGATCAGTCGCTTGCCAGGAACGAAGCGCCCATCGGCGGGCGGCGGCCGGAGGCCGGGCGGAATGGCGAGGTGTTCCTCTTAGTAGAAGCCTTCCGCCGGACGGACGGGGTCCGATTGTGGGAGCACCGCCTTCCGGCTTCGGGCGAGTTTCCCGAGTCGCACGAGAAGCACAACCTCGCGACGCCAACGCCGGTCACGGATGGCGAACACATCTACGCCTGGTTCGGCAACGGGCAACTTGTCGCTCTCGACATGGAGGGCGCTGCCGTTTGGACGCGGCATCTCGGCGTGGAGTATTCGCCTTTCCAGAATCGTTGGGGGCACGGCAGCTCACCCACGCTCTACCGAGACTTGGTCATCCTCCTCTGCGACCATCTACCTCGGTCCTACCTGCTGGCGCTCGACAAGCGGACGGGCAAGGAGCGCTGGAAAGTGGACCGCGGCCGGGGACGGGTCTCGCACGCCACACCGCTGGTCGTGCCCGGACCCCGCGGCGACGAACTGATCGTCAACTCGAGCGAGCGCATCGACGCCTACAACCCGGCGTCCGGCGATCCATTGTGGCATACCGGCAGTCCCCGCCAAACGCCCATTCCCACGCCCGTGTTTCACGATGGCGTGATCTACATGAGCCGCGGATACCGGAACAGCGATTACCAGGCCATCCGAGTGGGTGGCCGTGGCGACGTCAGCGAAAGCCATCTCAAATGGCGGATGCCGGCGGGCGCTTCGTATGTTCCCTCGATCGTTCACTACCAGGGGCTGCTGTACATGACCAATGAGATCGGCGTCGTCACCTGTGCGGACGCCGAGACTGGCGAGCGGATCTGGCGCGAACGGCTGGGCGGCGTGTTCTTCGCCTCGCCAGCCGCCGGCGACGGCAAGATCTACATGGTCAGCGAAACCGGCGAAACGTTCGTGCTGCGGGCGGGCCGCAAGGCGGAGGTTCTGGCGCGGAACAACCTCGGCGAGCGAATGATCGCTTCGCCGGCCATCGCGAATGGACGGTTGTACTTGCGCAGCGACGGTTCACTGTTCGGGGTTGGGGTGGATTGAGGGGCAGCGCAGCCAGGCGTCACCGGGCGGCGATCCTGGAGAGCCATTCCCGACATCGCCCGCGCGTATATAGATGTATGCCCTATCCCGTCCGCCAGATCCGTTTCGATCCGCGAGATTTCGCGAGCTATCAGAGCTTGCAGCGCATCGCCGCATTTGGCGAAGGCGCTAACGCTGCCGCGCGTCAGGCGGCCATCGACTATGTTGTAACGGCGCATGCCTTCAGCCAGGATCACACCAAGACCCTTGTTTACGACGCAAGCCTGAACCTGCCGGGACGCAACGTTGGCGGGCACATCCGAATCGGGCCTCAGGCGTTCGGACAGGATCAGGCCTGGCTCGCCGGCGTGGTCTTTCATGAGCTGGTTCATAGCCCTCAATACGCTTACTATGCCTCCAAGGGAGTGACGCAAATCAACCCAAACCGCTCGGAAATCGAGCGCCTCATGATTGCGCTGGACGAGTACGAAGCGTATTGGTGGTCATTGAAGCGAAGCGCGGAGCTGGCCCTCTCTCGTCCGCAGCAGTCCGAGATTCGACGGCGTACGCAGTTCGCGCTCATTGACCTGGACGACTCCAAGGCCGGCAGTCTCGCCCAACAGCAGCGATTCGACGCGGCAAGAGACGAGTTGATTCGGCAGTACAGGTCGAGACCCGCAGGCGCCCAAGCTGCAAGATCTCGACTCAAAAGCTTAGCGTGCTGCGCCTGACGCGCGGCACGGCTGATTCAAGATCCTCGCTGACGCGGTATCAATGGCGCGGGCCGTGAATGGAAGCCGCGGCGGCTGTACTCGCCTGACCGCTGGTCCACGCTGATCGCCTTCCAGGAGCCGGTTCCGGCCGGGGTAACCGCGGCTACTCATCGCTTAGACCGTTTTCAGAAATGTCACGACCCAATGGCCGCCCAAGTGTACGTCGGGCCCTTCGCTGGGAATGATGAGGAAGTCCTGGTCCGATTGCGCACGCGACACCTGGTAGTAGGCTTCCAGGTCGCGCAGCCGGAGATCGGTGAGATCGCGAGGGTGGCCGTCGCCGTGAAAGTCCGATGTGATGATCGCATCCACGCCCATGGCCTTAAGCACCGGCTTGTATGGCGGAGTCCGGTCGAAGCCCTTCTCCATTGCTTGAACGGTCTGGGCGAAGTGGAAGTGGGCGTTGTCCATCACAAGCCGTTCGCGATCCGGTTACGGCGGACATTCTGCGCGGGAGCGGCGAGAGCCTACAAATGCGGCCTACGCGGCCAATGAAATCAATAACGTAGCGAGGGCCTGCCTGCCTTACAAAGCAGGAGGCCCAAGTTCGAGTCTGGGACCGCCCATGATCCCCGTGTCGTTGCCGTCTCCTCGACCGGCGGCTACATGACTACCACTTG
>CAYPUQ010000029.1:0-27620 GCA_964413655.1 uncultured Solibacteraceae bacterium
GAAGAGCGGAGGAGTGTTGCCTTTTACCGGTGTGCTTTATACCATAGAAGGTTGTTGCCGGGGACGGCCCGGCCACATACGGATCGGAGGTCCCACTGATGTGGAGTCGACGCAAAGAAGAAGAATCGCCGCCGCCGAAGCCGGCGTCCTATCAACCGCCAAAGGTGCAGGAACCAGTTCGGGAGGCTATTCCTATGTCAAGTATGCCAACGCCAACGAGAAGTCTTGATGCCGACGCGGGCCGGACCGCGTCCATTGGCAAATCCGTAACGTTCAAAGGGCAACTGTTCAGCCGCGAAGACCTGTTTTTCGATGGAGAGGTGGAGGGCTCCATCGAAATGCCGGAGCACCGGTTGACGATTGGGCCCAACGGAAAGGTCAGCGCCGGAATCAAGGCGCGCGAGATCGTCGTGCTGGGCACGATCAACGGCAATGTCGAAGCGGGCGACAAGATCGAGATCCGCAAGGAGGCGCGGCTGTTGGGCGACATCCGCACCGTGCGGATCGTCATAGAAGATGGTGCCTTTTTCAAGGGCAGCATCGATATCGTGAAGGCGGAAGCGAAACCGGCGCCCCCCGCGCGGCCGCAAGCTGCGGCGGCCTCGGCCGGATCCGCGTCGTCCGCGCCGTCTCCCCAGCCAGTTAGCGCCGACAAACGCTGAGTCCGTTCCGGCCCGCGGCGGCCGCCAGAGGTGTAGATGTTTTTGAAAGACCGGCTGCGCGCACTTTTTTCCGAGTCTCGGCCCGAGGTGCGCGAGCCGGCGCCGGCTAACGGCAGGCCGGTGGCGCCCGCACCGAAACCTGCCGTTTCGATGGTCCGGTCAAGCCAGGGCCTGCAGCACTTCTTTCAGGAACTGCGCGGGCGTAGCGGGCTGAATGTGCTCGACCTCGGGGAGAGTTCCCAGGCGAATATCGTCGCCATCACGGATCTCGGGCACCGGATCAGCTCCGAGAATCTGCTCTATTCGCTCGACACGTTCTTCGATGGCCGGCCGGAAGATGCCGCCTCGGATCCCAGGATGGTGGAGGAATTCTTCGATCAGGCTCTTCAGTACCCATCCGGACACTTCGACGCGGCGCTGATCTGGAACTGCATCGAGTACCTGCAGCCGAAGCTCCTGCAGGCCTTCATGGCGCGGTTCACCGAGATCCTGTTGCCCGGCGCGGTGGTGTTCGCGCTGTTTCACGCCGACCACGGCCGGCTCTCGCCGGACTCCTTCGCCTTCCGGATCACGGACGAGAAGACCCTTACGCTCAAGCCGCGCGGCCCGAGGCCGGTGGTGCAAACCTTCAACAATCGCGGCCTTGAGAGGCTGTTCGGCCGGTTTCACTCGGTGAAGTTCTTCCTCACCCGCGACGCCTTCCGCGAAGTGATCGTGAAGCGCTAAGGCCGCCGGACGACGGCCGCTTTGAGCAGCGCCTTCATGTAGCCGATGGCGTAGGCCCAGCCGGCATAGTGTTTCTCGCCGTCGATGCTGAGTAGCGGTGTGTGGTCGGGAACCATCAGCCGCCGGTAGCCCACTTCGACGAAGGCGCGCATCGCGGCGAGCATGTCCACATCGCCGTCGTCGTGGAAGCTCTCCGTGTAGCGGACGTACGGCTCGTGCATGTTGACGTTGCGGAAGTGGACGTGGTTGATACGGTCGCGGCGGCCGAAGTAGCGGATGGTTTCGACCACATCCTCACCCATCTGCCGGGTGACGCCGGTGTCGAGCGTGATTCCGTTCGATGGGCTATCGACTACTTCGATCACCCGCTTCAAGTCCGCGACACTGCGCATCGGCTGCGCCGCGCCGCCGAAGGATTCGAGCGGCGGATCGTTCGGATGGATCGACAAACGCACGCCGGCCTTTTCGGCGACCGGGACGATGGCCTCCAAGAAGTATTCGAGGCGGCTCCAGACTTCCTCGCGCGACGGATTGCCAAACGCCCCGACCGGCGGGTAGTCCTTCACCCGCGCCGCGTCGAAAGCCCGCAGCCCGGCGCCGCCGCGGCCTTCCACCTGGTAGTAGCCCGCGCTGGCGCGGAGCAGCAGGAAGTTGTACTCCAACGTTGGAATGCCGAGCCGGCCGGCGATCCTGATCGCGTCCTGAACCACCTCGATGTCGCGGTCGCGCTCGGTGTTGCCGAGCAGCACGTTCGGGTATGCGGGTAGGCCGCGAATGCCCGGCTTCAGCCCGTAGGAGCGCACGCGATCCACCATTGCGCGCACCTCCACTTCGTTCCACCGCTGTGCCCGTCCTTGCGGGGGATGTCCGGGTGGCGGAACCAGCCCGGGCCGGGTCGCCAGGTCGATCCACTCGATGCCGAGTTGGGCGCTGAACTTCAGCGTCCCTTCGGTGAGGTCGCCCGCGATGGTGGCGATCTTGATGCCGGGCAGCATTTCGACAGGGGAGCCAGATCGCGCGACGAGCGCCGAGCCGAGTCCCGCGAGGAAATGCCGCCGGCCGATCATCAGAACGTCAAGCCTACCAGAAACTCCGCTTGATTAAGGTTCGACCGGAACACCGAAGCGACGGGGTCGCGAAACGCTTCCGAGCCCCAGCGCGTCCAGCGCAGTTCTGGCTGCAGGCGGACGACGAGCAGTTTGAATTCGACTCCGCCGCCGAACACGAATCCCTTCGATCCGTCGTTCACGAACTCATCCGGTGTGCGGCCGCCGCCGGTGCCCACAATCGACGACGAGACACCCTGGATGCGCCGCCAGGAAATGCCGGTTTCGATGAACGGCGCGATGGGTCCCGGCGTGACGCGCCACTTCGCGAGCAGTGGAAACTCCCATTGATTGGCAGTAGTCACAGTGGCCTGCTGCTCGAAGGCGGTTTCATACTTGAGCCGTTTGTAAAGCATGTCTAGCTGGATTCCAAGCCGGAACGGTAGACGGACTTCAAAAGTTGGACCGATGGTGAACCGCTGTGGGACGTTGCGATAGTTGCGCGCAAGGCCCGACGCCGCATCGAACGCATCGTTGATCGGCGTACCGGCCCGAATGCCCACGCCGAGGTTCTGGGCGGCGGCCAGGGCCGCGATCAGGAAGAAGAGAGGGAATAATCGCATCAGACTCCTTTCAGAAATTGTTTGATCGATCGGACCGCTTGCCGCGTACGGTGTTCGTTTTCGATGAACGCGAACCGCACGTGTCCCTCTCCCAATGGTCCGAATCCGATTCCAGGGGAAACCGCAACGAGCGCCTTTTCGAGCAGCAGTTTCGAGAACTCCAGCGAACCGAGTTCGCGGTGCTGCTCGGGGACGGGCGCCCAGAGAAACATCGATCCGCGTGGCTTCTCGACCGGCCAGCCGGCGCGGTTCAGCCCTTCCACCAGGACGTCGCGCCTCTTCCGGTAAATCGCGCAGATCTTCTTCGTCTCCTCCTCGCAGTCGCGCAGCGCGATGATGCCGGCGATTTGCAGCGGTTGGAAGATGCCGTAGTCGAGGTAACTCTTGATGCGCGCCAGCGCGCCGATCATCTTGGCGTTGCCCAGGCAGAAACCTATGCGCCAGCCGGCCATGTTGTAGCTCTTCGACATCGAGAAGATCTCGACCGCCACTTCCTTCGCGCCTTCCACCTGGAGGATGGACGGCGGCTTGTAGCCGTCGAAGGCGATGTCGGCGTACGCGAAATCGTGCAGCACCATCGTGCCATGCTCGCGCGCCAGGCCGATCACTGTCTTAAAGAACCCGAGATCCACGCACTGAGTTGTGGGGTTGTGCGGGAAGCTGATGAGGATCATCTTCGGCTTGACGGTCGAGGCGCGATACAAGTCCTCCAGCCGGTTGAGAAACTCGTACGGGTCAGGCATCGGCAACATGCAGGCGTGGCCTTCGGCCATGATGACGCCGTACTGGTGGATCGGATAGGCGGGATTGGGCGATACCACCGCATCGCCCGGCCCAATGACGGCGAACAAAAGGTGAGCAAGCGCGTCCTTGGCGCCGATGGTCGCGATGGCCTCGGTTTCGGGATTCAGATCCACGTCGTAGTTGCGCTTGTAGCGCTTGACAATCTCCAACCGCAGGTTCGGCAGACCTTTGGAGAGGGAGTAGCGATGATTCCGCTTGTCGCGGGCCGCTTCCGCCATCTTGCTGACGATGGGCCGCGGCGTCGCGCCGTCGGGATTGCCCATGCCGAAGTCGACCACATCCTGCTGTGCCGCGCGCAACTGTGCCTTCATCTGGTTGACGACGGCGAACACGTAGGGCGGCAGCTTTTGGATGCGGTAAAACTCTTCGGAGGGTAGCGACATTTCTTTATTGTATTGGTTTGGGCAAAACTGTTGCTATAATTTGAGTAACGTTGTGAGAACAACCACAACAAGATCGTGGCTGGCCGTGCTCCTTGCACTCGCCTTGGGTCCGCTCGGCTGCCTGACCTGTTTCGCCACCCCGGCTACGGACGAGAAGCCGTCCCATACTTGCTGCAATCGCGAGGGCAAGTGCGGCCCCGAGTCGCAGCCGGAGACCAGCAATAAAGAGTGCCACCTGCTGCCGTTCGACCTCGGCAAGACGGTCAAGAGCGATCTTCGCCCGGCTCTCGACGCGGCGCCGGTTGCCTTCGAGGCAGGTACGCCGTTGACGTCCGCCGTGCTGCCTACCCTTGTAATCGACGTCAGCCATTCACCTCCACCGCTGACGCAATCGTCCGTCCTGCGCATCTAGTCTCCACCCTAACCTTCGTCTGCTGGCAAACGCCCGATTTCTGTTTACGGAGGTCTTGTGTGGAAGAGCATCTGGTGCGTTCTACTCATATCCGCCGCCGCTCAGGCTGAAGAGCGGCTGGCAATGCGAACGCTTATCGACGAGGCGCTCGCGCGGAATCCGGAGATTCTCGCGGCGCAGCGGCGCGTCGAAGGCATGCGGCAGCGGCCGGCACAGGAGAGCAGTCTGCCCGATCCCATGTTCTCGGCCGGTTACCAAAGCAACGGCGGACCGTGGCCGGGCGCCGGACTCGGAACGGAGCCAACGTCGAACATCGGCGTCATGTTGTCGCAGCAGTTCCCTGCACCGGGCAAGACGCGGTTGCGCGGCCAGATCGCGGCCAAGCAGGCCGAGGCCGAGTTTCAGCAGTACCAGTCCGTGCGGCTGAGCGTGGTCGCGCGGCTCAAGCAGGCGTATTACAAGCTACAGCACACGTATTCGGCCAAGCAGGTACTCGACCGCAACGGCGAAGTGCTCGAACACCTGCTGCGGACCACTGAAGCGCGCTACGCCGCCGGACGAACGGCGCAGCAGGATGTCCTGAACGCGCAAACGCAGATCTCGATTCTGGCGGCGCGGCGCTTGCAGTTGACACGGGAACGCCGCGCCCGCGAGGCCGAGATCAACGCGCTTCTCGCTCGGCCAAGCGGGGCGCCGCTGGCCGAGCCGTACGAACCGCACGCCGAGCCGCTGCCCGTCACGCTGGAGGAACTCTACGCGGCGACACGCGAGGAGTCGCCGATGCTGCGGAAGGAAGAGAAGAACATCCAGCGCGCCGAACTTTCGCTCAACCTGGCCCGCAAAGACTATCTGCCGGATTACGCGCTGACCGGCGGCTACTTCACGATGGGCCGAATGCCTGACATGTACATGTTCCGGGCGGACGTGAACATCCCGCTGCGGCTCTTGCGCCGCCGCGCGGCCGTAACGGAGCAATCGCAGGCGCTGGCGGAGTCGCGCCGCGCTTACGAAGCGGCGGGCTTGTCCCTCCAGTTTCGGATTCGCGAGGACTACCTGATGTCGCAAACCTCGCTTGAACTGATGCGGCTGTACGGCCGCACGGTGATTCCGCAAGCGGAACTGACGCTGGAATCGTCGTTGGCTTCCTACGAGTCCGGCGCGGTGGAATTCACGGCGGTGCTCAACAACGCGCTGATGCTGCTCGAGTACGAGATGAACTACCACGCCGAGATGGAACAGTTCCATCTGGCCCTGAGCCGGCTGGAGGAGATGACGGGTCTTGAACTCGATCCGGGGGTGCATCCATGAAACCCGTTCGCATCGTGATGATGTTGTTATTGCTGGTGGCCGCGTTCGCCGCCGGTCTCGGTTACGGACGCTGGTACGCGAAGCCGCGCGAAAGCGCCGCGGGCATGTCGAAGGACGGGCGGAAGATCCTCTATTGGGTTGACCCAATGCACCCGTCCTACAAATCCGATAAACCGGGCATCGCGCCGGACTGCGGCATGCAGCTTGAACCGGTCTACGCCGACGAACCGGCGGCTGGGATGCCGATGGGGGAGCGCAAGATCCTCCACTATCGCGATCCCGAGAACCATAGTTACACGTCCGACAAGCCGGGGCTGAATCCCGAAACCGGCAACGACCTGGAGCCCGTGTACGAAGAGGTGCCGGGCCGGCCGGACACCGCGTTTCGGGTGAGTCCCGAGCGGCAGCAGTTGGTTGGCGTTCGCTACGGCGTCGTGGAGATGGCGGCCACCGCCGATTCGTTCCGCACTGTTGGTCGCGTCACGATCGACGAAACGAGGGTCGTGCGCGTCCACACGCGGGTGGATGGATGGATCGAGAAGGTCTTCGTCGACTTCACGGGCCGGGCGGTTCGGAAGGGCGAGCAACTCCTGTCGCTGTACAGTCCGGAGTTGCTGGCCTCGCAGCGCGAATACCTGCTCGCGTTGCGTGCGAAGAACGTGCTTCAGACGGCGACGCTGCCATCGGCCATCGAGAATTCGCAGACGCTGCTGGAAGCGTCGCGGCGGCGGTTGGAGCTGTGGAGCATGACGCAAGAGCAGATCGACCAGATTGCCCGTACCGGCCAGCCGCTCACCCATATCAGCGTCGAATCGCCCATCTCGGGCCACGTTCTATCGCGCAACGCCTTTCCGGGCCAGCGCATCACGCCGGAGAACGAGTTGTACGTATTGGCCGATTTGAGCCGCGTGTGGATTATGGCCGACGTCTTCGAGTTCGACGCGCCGAACGTCCGTCTAGGCCAGCACGCCGCGATCACGCTACCTTACGCCGGCGGCCGCACGATCCATGGGCGCGTCACCTACATTCAACCGCGGATCGAAGCCGAGACTCGCACGCTGCAAGTGCGTCTGGAGGCGCCGAATCCGGGGCTCGCGCTCAAACCGGAGATGTACGTCGATGTCGAGTTCCACATGCCGGGGCGCCGGCAATTGATGGTTCCGGCCGAGGCGGTGCTGGACACCGGCGAGCGCAAGACAGTCTTTGTCGATCTCGGCGACGGCTACCTCGACGCGCGCGCAGTGGAAACGGGCGAGCGCGCCGGCGACCGCATCGCGATCCGGTCGGGCCTGAAGGCCGGCGAGCGCATCGTGGTGTCGGGCAACTTCCTGATCGATTCGGAGGCGCAGTTGAAATCGGCCATCGGCGGCATGGGCGCGCCGGCCGGCCACGCCCAACACGGCCTGGGCGAGCAGGAGACGAAGAAAGCCGAGCCGAAGAAGGCCGCGCCGCCCCAGGTCCACCAACATGACTGAAGCGCACTCCAGTTCGTCGCACGGCGTGATCGACCGGGTCATCGAGTTCTCGGCGCAGAATCGCTTCCTCGTCTTCATCGTTGTGGCCTGCGCGGCGCTGGGGGGCTGGTGGTCGATGAAGAACATTCCGCTCGACGCGATCCCGGATCTCAGCGAAACGCAGGTAATCATCTATTCTCGCTGGGACCGGAGCCCGGACATCATCGAGGACCAGGTGACGTACCCGATCGTCACCGCGATGCTTGGAGCGCCGCGCGTGCGCGACGTGCGCGGCCTCTCCGACTTCGGCTACAGCTTCGTCTACGTTATCTTCGAGGAGGGCACCGATCTCTATTGGGCGCGCTCGCGCACGATGGAGTTCTTATCGGGCGTACTGCCACGGTTGCCGCGAGGGGTGAACACCGAACTCGGTCCGGACGCCACCGGCATCGGTTGGGTCTTTCAGTACGCGCTCATCGACACGTCGGGGAAACATTCGCTGGCCGAACTGCGCTCACTACAGGACTGGTTCCTCCGCTACCAGATCCGCGCTGTTCCAGGCGTCGCCGAGGTTGCGCCGCTCGGCGGCTTCGTCAGGCAATACCAGGTCAATGTCGATCCCAACCGGCTGCGCGCCCTCAACATCCCGATCGGCCGGGTGGTGGAAGCGGTGCGAACGGGCAACGACGATGTGGGCGGGCGACTGTTGGAATTCAGCGGAACCGAGTACATGGTGCGCGGGCGCGGCTACGCCCATTCGCGCGCCGACATCGAAAACATCGTGCTGACGGCGACGGCGAACGGCATTCCGATTCGCATCCGCGACGTGGGCAATGTCGTGCTCGGTCCGGACCTCCGGCGCGGCGTGGCCGACTGGAATGGCGAGGGCGACGTGGTATCGGGCATCGTCGTCATGCGGCAGGGCGAGAACGCGCTCGCGGTTATCGACCGGGTCAAGGACAAGCTCCGCGAGATCGAACCGGGCCTGCCCGAGGGCGTGAAGATCGTTACCGCCTACGACCGTTCGGACCTGATCCTGCGCTCGATCGACAATCTGAAGCGGACCATCACGGCGGAAATGATCGTCGTGGCGCTCGTCATCTTCATCTTCCTGTGGCACGTGCCGAGCGCTCTGATCCCGATTACCACGATTCCACTAGCCATCCTCATCAGCTTCATTCCGATGAACGCGCTGGGCGTCAACGCCAACATCATGTCCCTCGGCGGAATCGCCATCGCCATCGGGGCGATGGTAGACGCATCGATTGTCGTGGTGGAGCAGACGCACAAGCGGCTGGAGGAGTGGGAGCGCGGCGGGCGGCAAGGCGACTCGCACCGCGTGATCGTCGAAGCAGTAAAGGAGGTCGGCGGTCCGAGCTTCTTCGCGCTGCTCGTTATCGCGGTATCGTTCCTGCCGGTGTTCGCGCTGGAGGCGCAGGAGGGGCGGCTGTTCAAACCGCTCGCCTACACGAAAACTCTCGCGATGATCGTGGCGGCCTTGCTGGCGATCACGCTCGACCCGGCGATGCGGCTGGCCATGACCCACACCACCCAGTTCGGGTTCCGGCCACGGTGGCTCGCACAGGCAGCGAACGCGGCGCTGATCGGCAAGATCCACTCCGAAGAGAAGCACCCGATCAGCCGGCTGCTGATCCGAATATACGAACCAGTTTGCGCCTGGTCGATGCGGTGGAAGTGGTCCGTCATCATTGGCGCGTTTGCGCTCGTTGCGGCGACGGTTCCTATTTATCAGCGGCTCGGCTCGGAGTTTATGCCGCCACTCGACGAGGGCACGTTGATGTTCATGCCATCGACGCTGCCGGGCATCTCCATCACGGAGGCGCAGAAGCTGATGCAGGTGCAGAACCGGATCATCAAGTCGTTCCCCGAAGTGGACTCGGTCATCGGCAAGGCCGGCCGGGCGGAGACATCCACCGACCCGGCACCGCTGTCGATGATGGAAACCGTCATCGTGCTCAAGCCGCGCGACGAGTGGCGCAAGGTGGACACGTGGTACTCGGACTGGGCGCCATCGTGGATGGCGCGAGTCTTCTACAGCATCACGCCCGATCACATCTCCACGGAGGATCTGATCGGCGAGATGAACGAAGCGCTGAAACTGCCCGGCGCGACCAATTCCTGGACGATGCCGGTGAAGGGCCGGATCGACATGTTGACGACCGGCGTCCGCACCCCGGTGGGTTTGAAGATTTTCGGCGCGGACCTCGCCGAGATCGAGCGCATCGGCGAACAGATCGAGCGCGTGCTCCCCAGCGTCGCCGGCACGCGCAGCGTGTTCGCCGAGCGCACCGGCGGAGGCTACTTTCTCGACTTCGACTGGAAGCGCGAGGAACTGGCGCGTTATGGTCTGTCAATCGACGACGCGCAGATGGTGGTGATGAACGCGGTGGGCGGCGACAACGTGACGACGACGATCGAGGGCCGCGAGCGCTATCCGGTGAACGTTCGCTACAACCGCGACTATCGCAGCACGCTGGCGTCGCTCGAACGCGTGTACGTACCGGTGATGGATGGCCGCCGTCAGATCCCGGTATCGCAACTGGCGGACATTCGACTGCGGCCTGGCCCGGCGATGCTGCGAAACGAAAACGGTCTATTGGCCGGCTACGTTTACGTCGATATGGCCGACCGGGACATCGGCGGTTACGTGGAAGAGGCCAAGCAGGTAGTGCGCGAGCAAGTGCAGCTTCCACCCGGTTACGCGATCACTTGGAGCGGACAGTACGAGGCGATGGAGCGGGTCCGGGAGAAGCTGTACGTCGTCGTTCCGGCGACGCTGTTTCTGATCCTGATCCTGCTGTACCTGAACACGCGGTCGATGGCGAATACCTTCGTCATTCTCGTCGCGCTGCCATTCTCGGCGATCGGCGCGATTTGGTTTCTGTGGCTGCTCGACTACAACATGAGCATCGGCGTATGGGTGGGGCTGATCGCGCTACTCGGCGTCGACGCCGAAACGTCGGTGTTTATGCTGCTCTACCTGGATCTCGCCTACAACGATGCGAAGAAGAGCGGGCGGCTGGGCAATCTGGCCGAGTTGCGCGCGGCGATTCAGCACGGCGCGGTGAAGCGCATCCGGCCGAAGTTCATGACGGTGGCGACGATGTTCTTCGGGCTGATTCCGATTATGTTCGCGACGGGAGCGGGGGCGGACGTGATGAAGCGGATCGCCGCGCCGATGATCGGCGGCATCTTTACGTCATTCATTTTGGAGCTTGTCGTTTACCCGGCGATTTACGAGGTATGGAAATGGAACTTCGAACTCAAGCGCGAGTTGTCGCGCTCCTGACGCTGCTGGCGGCCGCCGCGCCGGCGCAGACCCTCGACTATCCGGCGCGTTGGAAGCGGCTGTGGCGCTCGCCAGCCGGCACGCTGAGTTTCTCCAGCACGGCGGTCACGTTCGCGTCGGCCGACGGCAAGCACTCGCTCAGTTTTCCGTTGGCGGACGTCCAGCAGCTTTGTCTCACGCCGGACCGCGTGGCCGTTCTGACTTACGAGGACCGCACGCTCCATCTGGGCCGCGATAGCCGGTACGAGTTCGACCGCTTGGAGGGCGGGCACGCCGATGCCGTTTACGAGTTGCTACACCCTCAGCTTGGCCCGCGTCTGGCCGCCGCCTTTCGCGGTCCCGATTTCCCCGCCGAGTTCGAAGTTGCAGCCAAGCTGCTGCGAACGTTCGGCGGGCCGGAGGGGCGGCTGGTAGTGGGCGGCGAGACGATCGCCTTCCGCAGCCCGGAAGATAGCGCCTCCCGCTTCTGGCGGATCGACGAGATCGAAAGTATCAGCCGCTCCGGTCCGATGGATCTCACCGTCATGGCCGCTGAGCGCACCACCACGTCGCGGCTCTCGCCGCGCGAGTTTCGCTTTCAACTGAAGCAACCGCTTTCCGAGGAGCGGTTCAACCGCCTCTGGCGCCGGTTCAACCGCGCCAAGGGGCTTCGTACTTTTCCGCAACAGATAAAGGAGTAACCTGCTATGAAACTCATTCTTACGCTTCTATTCGCCGGAACGATCGCTTTCGCTTCCGAGACTCGCGTTTTCACGGGGACCATCACGGACTCGATGTGTGGCATGGACCACAAGCACATGAACATCTCGCCGGACGACAAGTGCGTCCAGAAGTGCGTCCGCATGAGCGCGCAGTACAAGTATGTGCTGTACGACGGCAAGAACAGCTACAGGCTGAGCGACCAGGAGACGCCGGCGAAGTTCGCCGCGAAGAAGGTGAAGGTGACCGGCGTCCTGTACGAGAAGACGGGCATCATCAAGGTCGAGAAAATCGAAGTAGCGAAGTAAGCCCACCGGCCGCATCCGCTCCAGAAGCGCCCGTATAATTGTCTGGAGCGGATGCTGGCTCTTTTCCTCCTCTGGCTGCTGACGGGCGTGTCCGCATTCTCATTGGGAACGGCGCTGCACTGGCTGGCGGGCGCCTCTTCGTTTCCGGATCGACCGTTCGACCGCTTCCTATCCCGGACGCTGCTCGGCTTGTTCTCGCTGGCTTCGCTGGTGCTGCTGCTGTCCCTGACTGGGCCGGTGAGGGTTTCAGCCTCCTCCCTCGCTATCCTTGTTGGACCGATAGCGGTGCTTCTGGGTGGCAGTCTGCGCAACGACGCGCGCCTGTCGCTGCCGCTACGCGGCGAGGCCGTTTCCCTTGCCGCCGCCGCCGTTGCCACGGCCGCCGCGTGCAGCGGAATCATCATGGTGCATGACACGGGCCTTTACCACTACCCGTTGATGCGCTGGCTTCAGGAGTTCGGGACGAACGCCGGAATGGCGTCGTTTCACCACCGCTTCGGATTCTCCAGTTCCTGGTTGGCGTTGTCGGCCCTTCTCGATAGCGGGCCATTGCGCGGACGCGGGGCGACGGCGCTAAGCGGGCTATTGATGGCTCTGCTGGTGACGCATTTCGCGGTGGTCCTCCACCGCGTTTTCGTTCGTACGGCCTCCGCCGCTGACTACTTCGCCGCCGGCTCCTATCCGTTCCTGTTTCTTTTCGGGATGACGCAGCGTTTCCACGTTTCGCCGTCGCCAAACTTTCCGGCCGCCGCCGGCGTCGTCGTTGGGTGCTGGCTGCTGCTGCAGCCCGGCGGCGCGCGGCCGCCCGCCCGCGCTGCGATATTCCTCTTCGCGGGTGCGGTATTCGCCGTCAAGGTCTCGACCGCGCCATTGATCGCTGTAGCGGCGTTGGCCGTGCTCACCTGTCGGCCGGACCGGTGGGCAATCGCCGTGCTGCCGGTGGGTGGGTTGCTTGCCGCCACAATCGTCGCCGCCAACGTTCGCTCGACGGGCTGTCCGCTTTATCCGGCATCCTACCTGTGTTCGGAGTCGCCGGCGGCCGTCGGCGCTGCAAAGGCTGATGAAATCGAGTACGAGACTCGGAACTGGGCGCGCTACCTGGGGCGTATGCCCAGTAACGCCGAGGTCTGGGCAGCAGACTGGCTGCCGCGTTGGGTAGGCTACTATCAGCATTCTATTGCCGCGGCCGTTGTTGCGGTCAGCTTGTTCGGCTGCCTGCTATTGCGTGTGTGGCGGTGGCCGTTGTTGGTAGGCCTCATGGGGATTGCGTACGTGCTCTGGGGCGCGCCGGACCTGCGGTTCGGCTACGGCTTCGCGGCGCTGTTACCGGGCCTGATAGCGATGGAGGCCTTCGCCGCGCGAGCAGCGATCCCGCTGCCCAGGTTCACTCTCGCCCTGTGGACGGTGCTCGCAGCGGCGATCCTTCTGTCGGACATGCTGTATCATGAGCACGCTTACCGGAAAGGGTTGGGACGCCCCGAAGCACGATGGAGCGCGAGCCGGCTGCTTCTGCCACAGCCTGTCCCAAAGCCGGCCGCCTACACGGCTTCGTCGAACGGAATCCGTCACTGGATGCCTCTTGTGTCCGACGGTTGCTGGGCCATCGACTTCCCCTGCACGCCCTATCCGCTGCGCCCGGAAGTCGTTCTCTGCGATTCGGAGCGCGGTCTGGCCGGCGGTTTGTGCCGTTCCGGGGCTCATTGATCGAACATGCTTCTGCTGCTTGTTTGCTGGATAGTTCTCATTATGTCGGCGGCCGCCGCCGGCAGCGCGCTGTTTCTCGCCGTCCGGTGTGGCGGCTTTCCAGAACGACCATTCGACCGGGCGCTTGCCCGGTTCTGGATGGGGCTCGTCGCGTTAGCCTCGATCCAGCTTGGACTGTCGCTCTTCGTGCCCCTCAATAGCCCCGTCGCCGTCCTCTTGGTTCTCGCGCCCATTGGCTTTGCGCTACTACGGCGCGTGCGGCACGACCTTCGGACCTCGATCCCTTCCAGAGCCGAACTACGCCTCCTGGCAGTGTTCCTGTTAGCCGCGTCGGTGAATGGGAGCAGCGTGGTTCTACTCCACGACACCGGCCTGTATCACTACCCGCTGATCCGCTGGCTGGGCGAATTCGGTCTGGCCCCCGGACTGGCTCACATGCATTACCGATTCAGCTTCTCGAGTTCGTGGTTCGGTCTGGGCGCGGCACTGGAACCGGCCATTCTGCAAGGCCGTATGACGGCCGCGCTGAACGGTCTGTTGATCGCGACGGGGATGACGCATGTCGTGGTGACCGCCCGGCGCATCCTGACGGCCCAGGCGCTGCCGGCGGACTGGTATGCGGTGGGCGCTTACCCGTTTTTCTTCTATGTAACCTTCGCCTACCGCATGTCGATTTCCGCCTCTCCGAATGTGCCGGCAGCGGCGGCGGCGTTGCTGTGCGGCTGGATTTTCATGCAGCGGAATGCGGCGGACAGCCGCGCGATTCAGCTTGTAGCCATTGCGGCCGCACTGGCGGTGAAGATCACCCTGCTGCCTGCGGTGGGGTTGACGGCCTTGGCCAACCTCGCCGTTCGGCGGTTCGACGGTCTCTGGGTCGGCTTGCCGGTGGCCTGCGTTCTGGCGCTGCCGCTGCCGGTGGCGAACTACATCGCTTCGGGCTGTCCATTGTTCCCATCCAGCCTGCTTTGTTCGTCCGAGCCGCATTCGCTGAGTCCGGATGAGGCAGACGCTCATGCGGCTGTGAACCGAAAATGGGCGCGCTACGGCCGCACTCATCCCGAGTCGGCTCCTTTTTGGCGGTTCGACTGGATCTGGAAGTGGCTGGAACGGCCCCGCGTGGTGTTCAGCACCATCTTCTTCGTCGCGTCTCTTGGCGTCGCAGTCCGCTTCCGGGCCGGGACGTGGCCGTTTTGGATTTCATTGTCCGGCACCGGGTTCGTTGTTCTCCTCATGCCCGACATCCGGTTCAACTACGGGTACGTCGCGATGATGCCGGGCATCGCGGTGGCCGCGCTTGTGTCAAAATTCCGCTCAGCCAGGCCGCCAGCCTGGTTGCGAAGCATCCGCGACCCGATCCTCGCCGCGCCCGCGGTGGCGATTCTCCTCGCGAATGCTTATGTGCAGGATCACGTTATTCAGACCCGCACGGAGCACGACCGAGGCGGCCCGTTCGTCGAACGATTGGTCGTGCCACCCCCGCTGATCAAGCCGACCGCGCGAAAGTCCGAGGGGCCGGGATTCACCTACAACATGCCAGCGTCGGGCGATGTCTGCTGGGCGATTGAGATCCCCTGTACGCCTTATCCGATGCGATCCGACGTGGGTCTATGCGACCCGGCGCGCGGCCTGGCAGGTGGGTTTTGCCGTACGGACATCACTGCCGACTGAGCGTCACGGCGTTGTCTCGCCGTGCTTGGGCTTGCTCAGGTGGGCGTAGAAGCCGAGGTCGGCGCCGGTGAACATCTTCGTCGCGAAGATGATCTGGCCGGTGTGGCCGGAGAAGTGCTCTACGACGTGATACACGGCTTCGAGCACGGTGATGTCGTAGGCCTGCACGCGGATGGTCTCGGCCAGCCGCTCCGGCGTCAGACCTTCGATCGCCGTTACGGTGTCGTCGATGGCCGTTTGGAGCCGCTCCTTCAACTCGTCCGGCTGAATGCCGCCGCGAGCGCTGAATTCTCGGTCTCGAACACGGATATCGGGCTTGCCCCCAACACCCGAGCCGATCCACTGCCGCAGGTTCCCGCACAGATGCAAAACCAGGTTGCCAACGGCGTTTTCGCTCTCGGCGCCGCGCCCCCAGATCTGGTCGTAGCGCAGCTTGTCGAGACACGCGACGATGCGGTCGCGGTGCTGTTTCAGCTTTTCGACGGAGTAGCGAACAAATAACTGGTCAAGCGTTTCCGCCATACTACAATTTCACGACGCGGCCCTGTTCGGCTCCATCGCGCGCCGCCACCACGATGTGGCATCCACGATGGATGTCGTGCCAGGTAACCGGTTCCGGTTTGCCGTTGTAAATGTGATCGAGGAACTCGATGAATAGCGTCCGCCTCGCCGGCAACTGTTCCAGTTTCTCAGGCGGCCGATTGCCGCTCATCACCGTTACGCCGGTGGCGTCCATGTACTCGACAATGCCCTTCGTGCCGGCCAGGCGCAACCGGTCGTCGCCGTGGGTCTGCGCGTTGAGTGTACGGAGGTAGTCCATGCGCAGAGTGGCGGCGCCGCCATTATCCATCCGGAACACCGATGCGGTGACGTTCTCGATCTCGCCAGTATCGGGGAAGCCGAGCTTGTTCTGGTAGGAGAAGGCTTCGGTGAAATCGCGGCCGCTGGTCCAACGCATCAGGTCGACCATGTGGATGCCGATCCACGGAATGGTGCCGCCGTATGTCTTCCGCTTGTAGAACCATTCCGGCCGCTTGGAGGGCTTGTACGATTTCTGCGCGCCGATCTGGGTTACTTCGCCGATTTCGCCGGAATCGACGATCTCCTTCATGGCGAGATAAGGCGGAGAAAACCGCATCGGCAGCAGCATGGTCAGCTTCGCCTTGCTGCGCTTCGCGGCGGCGACGACGCGATCGAGGTCTTCGCGTTCGATGGCCAGCGGCTTCTCCGCGGCGGTATGAATATCGCGTTCGAGACACGCGATCACCGCTTCGGCGCGCCGCGAGTTCGAGTTGCAGACGCCCGCAACATCCGGCTTTTCCTTGTCGAGCATCTCGCCGTAGTCGCGATACACCCGCGCGTCCTTGAGCTTGGGGTTGCGCGCGTAACGGGCGGCCGTTGCGGGATCGTCGTCGAAGAGCGCGACCACCTCGACCGAGGGGTGGTCGAGCGAAGGATTCAGGACCTCGCCGGGGTGCGCGTCGAAGCCGACCATCGCGACGCGGACCTTCTTGGGAAGAGTGATGGGAGCCGCGGTAATAGCCTGCGCCGCTATGGCCCCCGCGAGGAAGCTGCGCCGTTTCATCGCCCCGACTATAACACCTGTTCGGACCAGTTCTCCAGTACCTCCTTGACTCGCAGGCAGAACTGGTCGGCGATGGCGCCGTCGATCAGCCGATGGTCGAAGGTCAGGGATAGGAAAGCAACGGAGCGAATGGCGATCGCGTCGTCTTCGGTAACTACCGGCGTTTTCTCCACCGAGCCGACGCCGAGAATGGCCACCTGCGGCTGATTAATAACCGGCGTAGCGAAGATGCTGCCAAAGCTTCCGAAGTTGGTGATGGAAAATGTCCCGCCCTGCACCTCGTCGGGCTTCAATTGCTTACCGCGCGCGCGAGCCGCCAGATCGGCGATGGAACGCTGCAAGCCGACGACGTTCTTCTCGTCGGCGTTGCGGATCACGGGCACGATCAAGCCATAGCCGCCCTCGAGCGCCACGGCGATGCCGATGTTGATTTCGTTGTGATAGATGACGTTCTTGCCTTCGATCGAGGCGTTGACGATCGGGAACTTCCGGAGCCCTTCGCAGGCGGCGCGAGCGAAGAAGGGGAGAAAGGTGAGCGAGTAACCGTAGCGCTCCTTGAACGGCCCTTTCAGCTTGTCGCGCAGCTTGGCGATCTTGGTCACGTCCACCTTGTGAACGGTGGTGACATGGGCCGAAGTCTTCTTGGAGAAGATCATGTGCTCGGCGATCTTCTGCCGCATCGTGGACATGGCCTCGACGCGCGCTTTCGCCGGACCGACGCGCCGCAGCGGGGCCGGTTCCTCGGCCGTCGCCTTGGCGGCGGGGCGGCTGGGAGCGGCGAGCGCGGCCGCAGCGGGCGCCTCCTCTTCCTCGCGCGCCTCGAGGTGCGCCTCGACGTCGGACTTCGTGATGCGGCCGCCCGCGCCGGTACCCTTCACCTTCTTCAGATCGACACCGTGCTCGCGAGCCATCCGGCGGACCAGCGGCGAAAGCGGACCCGGAACGCCGGACCGCTCGCCCTCTTCCTCTTCTCCTTCCCCGGCGGGGGGGGCGGCAGCGGGAGCCGGCTTCTCTTCTTCCTCCGGCTCCCCCTCTTCTTCGGGTTCCGGTTCGGGCTCCGGTTCCGTTTCCCGCTTCTGTTCGGGTTCCGGCTTCGCCTCTTTCTCCGGTTCTTCCTTCGGCTCCTGTTTCTTGGCGGCGGCGCCGTCACCGGACTCGTCGATCTTGGCGACCACGGTGTTGATGGCCACCGTAGCTCCCTCTTCGACCAGCACTTCGGCAAGCACGCCGGAGGCCGGTGAGGGAATCTCCGAGTCGACTTTGTCGGTCGAAATCTCGAACAGTGGCTGGTCCCGCTCGATCTTCTCGCCGGGCTGTTTCAGCCACTTAGTCAGCGTACCTTCGACAATACTCTCGCCCATCTGGGGCATTACGACATCGATCATGATTTCGTCTCCACGTGTTCTACGACACTGCGGTCAAAAACGCTTGCGAACCGCGCCAGCAGAACTTCTACTACTTCCTGCCGCGCCGCGCCGCATCCCAGTTCCCTCATCGAGGTCACCGGCTTCGTCAGTCCACAGGGAATGATGTACCGGAAATAGCTCAAATCGGTATCGACATTGAGCGCAAACCCATGCGACGTTACCCACCGGCTGATATGAACGCCGATGGCCGCCACTTTCCCACCTTCGATCCAGACGCCGGTGGCGCCCGATTCGCGCACACCAAGCAGTCCGAACGCCGCGAGCGTATCAATCAGAACCTGTTCCAGTGCGCGAACATAGGCAACCACGTCGCGCTTCCACTCGCGCAGATCCAGAATCAGATAGCCGACAATCTGTCCCGGACCATGATACGTTACGTCGCCGCCGCGGTTGGTTTGGTGCAACTCGATCCCGGCGCGTTCGAGCAGTTCCGGGCTGGCCAGCACGTTCGATTCGTGGGCGTTCCGGCCCAGCGTGACGACGTGCGAATGTTCGACGATCAGAAACTGGTCCGGGATCTCGCCGAGTTTCCGTTTCGCGGCGAGGTCGCGCTGAAAATCGCACGCCGGCGCATAGCGCATGCGCCCAAGGTCGCGAAATTCGCAAATCTGCCCCAACGTAACGCTAGCCCCAGACCGTCAGAAATTAATCGCCTGTCCGTAGACGGCGTTGAAAGCCTCGCCCAGCGCCTCGTAGAGCGTCGGGTGGGCATGGATCGTATGGACCATGGTATCCAGCGTCGCCTCAGCTTCCATCGCCGCGACGGCCTCGCCCACCAGTTCGTATGCGTGAGGGCCGATGATGTGCACGCCGAGAATCTCGCCGTAGGTCTCATCGACCACAATTTTCGCGAAACCGTCGTGGTGGCCAAGGATCGTCGCCTTGCTGTTCGCCAGGAATGGAAATTTCCCGGTCTTGACCTTATAGCCTTCCTTTTTTGCCTGAGCTTCGGTCAGCCCGACGCTGCCGATTCCCGGTTCGGTATACGTCGCGCCGGGAATGCGCAGCTTGTGAATCGGGCGCGCCTGCTTGCCGGCCAGATGGGCGCAGGCCACCATGCCTTCCATCGTCGCCACGTGCGCCAATTGCGGGGTTCCGGCCACAACGTCGCCGATTGCGTAGACATTCGGCTCGCCCGTGCGCTGGAGCGAATCCACTTTGATGAACCCGCGATCGGTTTCGACCTTTGTATTCTCCAGCCCGATGTTCTCCGAGTTCGGTTTGCGGCCCACCGCGACCAGCAACTTGTCGAACTCGAACGTCTCCGTCTTGCCGTTCGAGAGCGTCACCTGGACCTTGACGCCGCCGCCGGTCTTCTCGACATTCTCGACCTTCGCACCGGTTTCGCAGCGGATGCCCTGCTTCTTGAACGAGCGTTCCAACTCCCGCGAGACGTCCTCATCCTCCACCGGAACGACTCGCGGCAGCATCTCGAAGATGGTCACCTGGGATCCAAAACGTTGAAAAATCGAACCGAACTCGACGCCGACGGCGCCGGACCCGATAATGCCCAGGGTCTTCGGCGCCTCCTTAGTTTCCAGCATTTCGATGTTGGTAAGAATGAAGTTGGGATCGGGTTCCAGGCCGGGCAGCAGACGGGCTTCCGAGCCAGTGGCAATGATGATGTTCTTCGCCTCGACCGTCCGTTTTTCGCCGCCACGGGAGGCTTCGATCTTGCCGTGCCCAAGCAGCTTCGCATAGCCTTGAACGACGTCTACCTTGTTCTTTTTCATCAACATTGACACGCCGCTGGCGTGCTTGTTGACGATCTTGCTCTTGCGCTCGAGCACCAGCGGGAGGTCCAGCCGGGGGTTATCGACGAGAATGCCCTGTTCCTTGCCGTTCTTGACGTATTCCCACAGTTCCGCAGTGTGTAGCAGGGCCTTGGTAGGGACGCAGCCGACGTGGAGGCAGCATCCGCCCAACTTCGGTTGTTTTTCGATGAGTGCTGTTTTCAGACCGTATTGCCCGGCTCGAATTGCTGCCGAGTAGCCACCGGGACCGCTACCGACCACCACCACATCGTATGTGGACATTCTTTCTCATCTTAGCAATCCTGCAACAACTCACCCTTTTGCCGCGTCTCGATAACTGGCAGAATAAGCTTCAAGTGCGGACAATCCTTTCCTTTCTCCTGGTTCTGGCCGTGACCGGCGGGGCGCCGCACGGCGCCGCGGCGCAGACTCGCAGCGCGAAGCAGCCGGCTGCGCCGAAACCGTCCGCGCCGAAGCCAACCGCGCCAGAGACATTCCCTATCGACGCTATCCACATTGAAGGCAACGAGGCATACGTCACGGAGGCTGTCATCGCTCTGACAGGTCTTCGCATCGGTTCTCCCGCCTCGCGCGAGGTCTTCGAAGCGGCGCGCGACCGGTTGCTGGCCGCCGAGGTTTTTTCCAGTGTCGGCTTCCGCTATCAGCCTGGCCCCGCGGGCGGCTACGAAGTGACTTTTGAAGTGGCCGAGATCGAGCAGCGTTTTCCGTTCCGCTTCGCCAGAATCCCCGCCGAGGACGCCGCTCTGCGCGAGCGCCTGCGTAAGACCCTGCCGCTCTACACCGAGGAGATCCCGGCGACGAACGGAGTGCTGGACCGTTACGGCAAGGCCATTCGCGAGTACCTGGAAGCGCGAGGCACGCCGATGGAAATTGCCGCGCGCGTGACCGCCGACCGGCCGGAGGAACTGTTCGTTCTCTTCTATCCGAAGGGCTTTCTGCCGGTCGTCGCCGAGGTCTACTTCCGCGGCAACGAAGTCATTCTAACGCCGGTACTGCAAAACACGATCGCCCGTGTGGCGGTGGGCTCGGAGTACCGTGAGGAACGGTTCCGCGAACTGCTGGAGCGCAACATCCGCCCGCTCTACGAAGAGCGCGGCCGGGTTCGCGTGAAGTTTCCCAAGCTGGAGGCGAAGGAGGCCGCCAACGCCGACGGACTGGCCGTGACCGTCGATGTGGAGGAAGGCGAGGTCTACCAGATTGGCGAAGTCACCTTCGAGGGAGTTGGCGACGCCGAAGCGGAGGTTCGCAAGTCGGCGGGGTTCAAGGATGGCGATCTCGCCAGCGCTCCGCGGATTGAGGCGGCGATCGAGCGGGTCAAAGCGGGCTTCCATCATGGCGGCCATATGAAGGTTGCCGCTTCGTTCGAGCGCGACATCGACGACGAGAACAAGAAGGTCAATTACACGATCCGTCTCGATCCCGGCCCCCAGTACCGGTTTGGCCGTCTGTTCGTGAAAGGGTTGGACATTCTCGGGGAAGCCGAGATTAAGCGCATCTGGGGTCTCGATCCGGGCAAGCCGTTCCAGTCCGGTTATCCGGACTTCTTCCTGGAACACGTTCGGGAACAGCGGCTGTTCGAGAACCTGGGCCGCACTCGCGCCATCCTGACGCCCAATCACGACGATCTGACAGTCGATGTGACGCTGGAGTTTTCAACCGAGCCGCGACAGCCGAAAGGCGTTCTGAAGTGAACATTTGCCTCGCGGCAAGGCGGGCGGCGGCAGATTCGCGATATTCTGAGAGTTCCTGGCTGGGGGCCACGAATAGCTCACCAGTGTCTCATTTCTCGCATACCTGACGGAGTTTGCATGAAAAAAAGAATCGGAATTCTCACTGGCGGCGGCGATGTACCCGGCCTCAACTCGGTAATCAAAGGGGTAACCTACCGGGCCACGGAAATCGGGCATGAAGTGATCGGCTTTCGCCGCGGCTGGGAGGGCCTGACCCACATCAACCTGAAGGACGAAGCATCGAAGGGCCGCTACATGCTGCCGCTCGATCGGACCAACACGCGCACGATCGACCGGACCGGTGGCACATTCCTGCATAGCAGCCGCACGAATCCGTCGAAGATGAAGAAGCTACCGCCGCATCTGGAGGGGCGGGACCTGCCCAAAAAGGAAGTCACCAAGGACGGCGTGACGACGGTGACGTGGGATGTTAGCCAGACGGTGCTCGAAAATATCAGCGGTCTGGGATTAGACTACCTGGTCGCGATCGGCGGCGACGACACGCTGAGCTACGCGGCGCACCTGCACGAGCGGGGTGTGAAAGTGATCGCCATTCCCAAGACGATGGACAACGATGTGCGCAATACCGAGTACTGCATCGGTTTCTCGACCGCCATCACCCGCGCGACGGACGCCATCAACCGCCAGCGCTCGACGATCGGGTCGCACGAACGCGTCGGCATCTTTCGTGTTTTCGGCCGCGATGCCGGGTACACGGCGTTGTACACAGCCTACGTGACTTCTATTCGCTGCGCGGTTCCCGAGTACGATTTCGATCTGGAGAAGATGATCGACCTGATCATGAACGACAAGCGCAACAACCCGAGCAACTATGCCCTGGTGATTCTGTCCGAGGGTGCTCAGTGGAAGGGATACCAGGTGCAGCATTACGGGCAGGCCGACGCGTTTGGCCACCGGAAGAAGGCGAACGTCGGCGAAGCTTTTGGCGGCGAACTGCAGCGGCTGACCGGCGAGGAGACGATGATCAGCGACCTCACCTACGAACTGCGAAGCGGCGAGGCCGACTTTGTCGACAAACTGGTGGCGACGACGTTCGGCGGCATGGCCCTCGATTGCATCCAAGAGGGCAAGACCGGCGTGATGACGGCGATCGTCAAGGGCAAGTACGAGCTGTCACCCATACCCGATCCGAAACTCGGCCCCCGCAAGGTAGACCTTGAGAGTATGTACAACACCGAGCGCTACCGCCCGATCTACCACAACAAGGTCGGCCTGCCGATTTTCCTCACCCACCCATAGGTTCCGTGGACTGGTTCCGCCGCTTCATCAGTCTGTATCGGCCCGCCGAGCCGGTCACGCCCGAGTTGCGGCGGCGCATCCGCGCCTGTTTCGACGAGAGCGCGGGCAACGAGGAGCATTTCCCGTCGACGATCGACCCACGCATCTATCACGTCAAGTTGATTCTGGATCACCTGGGCGACCTGAACGGGAAACGGGTCCTCGACAACGGCTGCGGCAAGGGCCGGTTCGCGCGCATCGTAGGTGAGCGGCATCCCGGCGCGGGCGTCTACGCCATGGATCTGTCGGAAGCGATGTTGGCGTATGCGCCGGTCAATCTGATCCGCTGTTCGGCTACCATGACGGCGCTGCCGTTCGCGACGGCGAGTTTCGATGCCGCCTATGCCACGGAGTCGCTCGAACACGCTATCGATATCGAGTCCGCTGTGGCCGAGATGTGCCGGGTGGTGAAGCCGGGCGGGCGCATCGTAGTGATCGACAAGAACGCCGGGCATTGGGGTCGTCTGCAAACGCCCGATTGGGAGCGGTGGTTCGGCCGTAGGGAACTCGAGCGGCTGCTTGGCCGCCACTGCCGCGAGGTCGCGAGCCGGCCGGTTTCGTATTGGGAAGATGTGGCGCCGGACGGGCTTTTCCTGGCTTGGCTGGCGGTAAAGTAATCCAATCCTCAGGTATCCTGAGATATCGAGTACATGTCTGAATCCCAGTTGTCCGCCCGGCCGGTTATCGAAGTCGTGGAAACGGAAGGGCACCTCATCGACTCCCACATCATGGAGCGCATCTTCGACACGGTCGTGGAGTTTAACGGCCGGTTCGAAGTGGAGCGATTCCATATCGGCCGCACCAACAGCGATCCTTCGCACCTGCGTCTGCGTGTCGAGGCGCCGGACCGCGAGGCGATGGACAAGATGATGGCCCAGTTGCTGGGTTTTGGCTGCACGCCGGTGGACTTGAGCGACGCCGTGCTGGGGCTGGTGCAGCGCGACTGCTGCGCACCGGAAGACTTCTACTCCACGACGAATCACCGCACGCTCGTCCGGGTGGCGAGCGAATGGGTGACCGTGGAGAACCAGCGGATGGACGCGATGGTGGTGGTCCGCGACGGGCGGGCCACATGCCGCCGCCTGCGCGACCTCAGGGCCGGCGATCGCGTTGTGGTGGGCATGAAAGGTATTCGTGTCGTGCCCGAATCGAAAGAGCGCGATCGGCTCGCCTTCGCCTTCATGAGTAACGGCATCTCTTCGGAGCGCCAAGTCGAAACCGCCGTCCGCCAGACCGCCGCCCTGGTCCGCCACACCATGGAACAGAAACAAAGGGTTGTGGTGGTGGCGGGTCCGGTAGTGGTCCACACCGGCGGTACGCCACCGCTGGCGCGGCTGATTCGCGACGGCTACGTTCACGCGCTGCTGGCTGGCAATGCGCTCGGCGTTCACGACGCCGAAGCGGCCCTGCTTGGAACCTCGCTTGGAGTGCGGCAGTCGGATGGACGGCAGGAAGAGCACGGCCACCGCAACCACATGCGTGCTATCAACGCGATTTACCATGCGGGCTCGATTGCCGCCGCCGTGGAGAAGGGCGTTCTGAAGAGTGGCATTTTGTATGAGGCGGTGAAGGCGGGCATTCCCATGGTGTTGGCTGGCAGCCTGCGCGACGACGGTCCGCTGCCCGACACCATTACCGACATGAACGCAGCCCAGGACGCCTACGCTGCGGAGTTGAAAGACGCCGGACTTGTGCTGTGTCTCGGCTCGATGCTGCATTCCATCGCCGTCGGCAATATGCTGCCGAGTTGGGTGAAGATCGTCTGCGTGGACATCAATCCGGCCGTTGCCACCAAGGTGAGTGACCGTGGCACGGGGCAGGCAGTCGGGGTCGTAACGGACGTCGGGCTGTTCCTCGATCTGCTGGCGCGCACGCTGGTCAACGGAAACTGAACATGGCGAAGAAGCGGGAGTACACCGAGGAGCACGCGCGCGCGGGCGTCGACGCGAAGCTGCCGGAGATCGAATGCTGGGAGAATCAATACCCGGGCTACGAGATTGAGATTGAAACGGCGGAGTTCACGTCGGTTTGTCCGAAGACGGGGTTGCCGGATCACGGGACTCTGACGATCACCTACACGCCCGACCGGTTGTGCCTGGAACTGAAGTCGCTAAAGATGTACCTGCTGGCGTACCGCAATCTCGGGATCTTTCAGGAGAACATCGTCAATCGCGTTCTGCGCGATATCGTCAAGGCCTGCAAGCCGGTGCGGGCCGAAGTGACCGGCGAGTTCACGCCGCGCGGCGGAGTCTACAGCCGGATCACTGCAAGCTGGAGCCGTAAGGGTGGCAAGCGCTGAAGACCGGGGCTCGCCGGCCGGGACGGACGATCCCGCGCTGAAGGAACTGCGCGAACTGATCCGCGAGGTCCAGGAGAAGGTACGAGCGCGCCACGCCACGGAAGCCGGCGGCGTTCGCCTGCCCGACTTGCTGCCACTGTTGCATGCGCGGGACGCGGCCGAGGGGAAAGTTGCCTCCATTGGAACGGTTAACCCCCGCCGCAGTGGGCCGCTGAATGCGCTGATTCAGGCGGTCAAGAAAACCGTCGCCCGCGCGCTCGACTGGCACGTCCGCGAGCAGGTGGAGTTCAACCGGGCGGCGGTCGCGGCGCTCGATGCCGTGCGCGAAGCGCTCGAAGAGAACAACCGGGCGCTGCGTGAACTATCGACGGTGCTGGACGCAGCCGAGGAGATTCGCGATACGCGCTCCCACTGGAACGCGTGGCGATTGGAATGGGAGCGGAAGCTGCAAGGCAACGAGTTGCAGTATCTGCGCGGATTGGCGGACCTGCAGGCTGCCTTCGACCTTCGGGTCACACAGCATGAGGCCAGCTTTCGCGATGCGATCAAGGCACAGCACCGGGAGGTTGAATCTTGGGTCGAGAGGGCGGCTGGCGAGATTCACGACCGTCTCGCCGCCCGCTACGCGACGGCTCTGCGCGAGTTGCGCAGCGAACTCGAAAGTCTCATTCATAGCGAGCTACGGCTGCTGCGTCAGCGCTCGGCTGTTGTTGCGCCGGCGCCACCGGTGGGCGCCGCCCCAAGCGCCGAGGCTTCCGTTACCATCGACTGGCTGAAGTTCGCCGAGAAATTCCGCGGCAAGGAAGAAGACATTCGCGGCCGGCACGGAATTTATGTCGAACGATTTCGTGGTTGCGATGAGGTAGTAGACCTCGGTTGTGGCCGGGGCGAGTTTCTGGAGGTCATGCGCGAAGCCGGGATCGCCGCGCGTGGCATTGAACTGAGCGGCGAGTTGGTGGGGCTATGCCGCGAAAAAGGCTTGCAGGCCGAACACGCGGACATGTTCGCCTGGCTCGACGCCCAGCCGGAGCGTTCGCTTCATGGAATGTTCTGTTCGCAGGTAATCGAGCATCTGTCGCCGGGGCGTCTGCCGGAACTGGTGCGGCTCGCCTATTCTAAACTCCACAGCCGGAGCGTGCTAGCGTTCGAGACGCCTAACCCCGAGTGTCTGGCGATCTTCGCCACGCACTTCTACATCGACCCGACGCATGTCCGGCCAGTACCGCCGAAGCTGCTGGCTTTCTACCTGGAGGAACAGGGGTTCGGCGAGATTCAGGTTCTCTACCTGGAACCCGCCGAAGAGAGCATGCCCGAACTGAAGGCTCTGCCGGAGCCCGTCCGCCGGACCTTCTTCGGCGCGCTCGACTATGCCATCGTCGCCCGCAAGCCTTGAGGGATGGAACGGTGGAATGAGTGCCCTTCAGTAGGTCTAGCCTCGACGATCGATACCGTGAATACGCGTCGCGCCGGGCACATCGAGATCAAAGAACACACGCCACTTACCAACGCGCAACCGGCATAGTCCTTCGCGGTCGGTCAAGCGTTTCACGTCACTTTGGCCAATTTCACGGTACCGGGTGAGCGCAAGCAAGATTCTCATTGCGGTCTCGCTGCCAAATGTCCCAAGTCTGCGCTCTGCAACTGCTGTTTGTCCAACAAGGAATTCTGTCTCAGTTTAACCGACAGCACTTCGTTGTGAGTTGAGAGCCAGCCCGAAAACGCTGCCGCTTTTCGGAAGCTTGGGATGGTCGGCGCTGCCGTTAAATCAAGTCTCCAATGTTTGCATTGAACTCACCGGCGCGATGAACCCGCCAGAACGTCAGGGCTTGAAGGCAGAAGGCGGTGGAGACCGGATTCAAGAACGGGAGCACTTCATTGCGCCGCCGGCCGAAGTGGAAGCCGCCGTGGATGCGCGGGTCGGGGTGTTCTTGCTGGAACTCTTCGACGGCCGACGCTTCCTCAACGGCAGCCTTTTCGTCCAGATCGAGCACCCCAAGCACGTCGCAGTACAGCCGGACACGGAGGAGTTGTGCGTATACGTCGGAACGGGCAAATTCCGGCGCAATGTCGCGCAGAAGCGTAGATGTGCGCGCAATGCCGTCACGCAGGGTCTCGGCGGCTTCGGCGCGGCCGGCCACCGGCAGCAGAGCCTCCAGAAAATAGCAGTAGGCGTGCAAACGGTCCATTACCCTGTCGCGATCCGGTTCACCGGGGAGAAATGTCTTGTGCGAATCGAGCGCCATTTGCAGCGCCCGTTCGAAATAAGAGGCGAAGCGCTGGTCGCCGGCCGCTTTCGAGAGGTCCAACCAGGCCATCGCCGACTTCAACTGGTAGCAGCCCGGACTGCGCGACCAGCGCGGCTCGTAAGGCAGCGGCTCCTTGGAGGGCAACCGGAGGA
>CAYPUQ010000030.1:0-18933 GCA_964413655.1 uncultured Solibacteraceae bacterium
GACCGTTGCCGGTGACTGTAGTCGCGCGGAGGATCGAGTTCAGGATCGCTTCCTCCGTAGCTTCGATGACGGCTTCGAACAGCGGGGACACGGCGTCGTTCGGCAGTTCTGGGGCGGCGTCGCGGCGGGTCGAGAAGGCGATGACATAGTCGCCGCTGCCGTTGGAGCCGTTTGAACCGGTTCGGGCGAGGCCGAAGAGCGTGCGGGCGGCTAAGCGGTCCAGGTTGCGGTGGCGGAGCGTGGCGTCGGTGGCGGCCACGATGATGATGGATCCGTCGCCGCCGGGCGGTGGTCCACTGGGCTGCAATTCGCGCCAGACGGGTACCCCGGCAACCGTCAGCGTACCGCCGAAGTTGCTTTGCACAAGCACGCCGATCGTATGGCCGGCCGGTGTGCGGCGCGAGGCCGTTCCAATACCGCCCTTCCAGCCGAAGGCGATGGTTCCAGTTCCCGCGCCTACGCTGCCTTCCTCCACGGGTCCCGTTCGCGCGCCTTGGATGGCGGCAAGGACGTGTTCCTGGCGGATGTGGCGGCCGCGAATGTCGTTGAGTCGGCCGTCGTTAGTTTCACCCACCAGCGGATTGATGGAGCGGACATCCTCGTTGCCGGGAAACGCGAGTATGTAGTCGAGCACGGCGTCGGCGACTCGGGGCACGCTGAGGGTGGAGGTTAACAGGATCGGCGTTTCGATTTCGCCGAGTTCATTGACCTGGGTTGAGCCAGCCAGTTTACCGAACGCGTTGCCAACGAAGACGGCGCCGGGGACCTTCTCGCGGAAGAGGTTGCCTGGGTGGGGAAGGACGGTGGTGACTCCGGTGCGGATGGCGTCGCCCTCGTGGATGGTGGTGTGCCCGACTCGGACGCCTTTGACGTCGGTGATGGCATTCAGGAGGCCGGCCGGGAAGCGGCCGATGACGATGCCGAGGTCGCGGGCGCGGGGCCGGTCCTGGGCGGCGGCGGTCAGGGCGAGGAGGAGGAGACCGATCGTTCGTTTCAGGGTGGAAACGGTCATGGAGATTACAGTAGCAGTTTTGGAAACGGCGCCGGGTGGTGTTTAGATGCTAAGATGCTTTTATGCGGTCGACACTCGATTTGCCCGATGAGCTTTATCGACGGCTCAAAGCCGAGGCGGCCTTGCGCGGGACGACGGTCAAAGAGATCGTGCGCAACGCCGTTGAACGGGAAATCGGTCTCGCTGGCGCCACCGGAGAGAAGAAGCGCCGAGTCCGGTTCCCGGTGCTGAATTCGTCCGAACCGGGAAGTCTGCGCATCACCAATAGGGAGATCGATGACCTTCTTGCCTGATGCAAACGTTTGGCTGGCGCTGGCTTCCCGTAGGCACGCCATGGCGGAGCGCGGCGCGGCCTGGGTTGCGGCCGTCGAGGCAGGTCCGATCGGTTTTTGCCGGATCACCCAGATAGGTTTGCTGCGGTTATTGACAAATCGAGCCGTGATGGGTTCTGAAGTCCTGAACCAAACGGAGGCATGGCGAGTCTACGACCGGATTTGCACCGACAGCCGAATCCTGTTTCTGCCGGAACCCGATGGCGTCGGCCATGAGTGGCGCCGGCTCTCGTCCGGGAAGTTTGCCGCCGCGAATCAATGGACAGACGCTTACTTGCTCGCGTTTGCGCGGCGGCTGGAGGCCACACTGGTGACATTTGACCGCGCGATTGCGAGAGCGGCCGGGGCGGGCGCGCTGCTAGTCCAATAAGCCAAGGCTCCGTGGACGGCTGAGTTCCAAGCGCAGCGACCGACAGGCGGGCGCTGTAGAATGCTCCCATGCGACGACGCGAACTTCTGACCCAAATCGCGCTTGGGGGCGCCCTGGCCCGCACGGTTCAGGCGCAGACCCAGCCGCCTTCCAACGTCTTCTTCGAGCGCCGGGCAACGGGCAGGCCGCACGAGGGTAAGGTGCTGCTGGCCTTGCAGGCTCATTCGGACGACATTCCGCTGTCGGCGGCGGGCACGGTTGCCAAGCTGATCGAAGAAGGCTACACCGGTTACCTCGTGCGCGCCAGCAACGACGACATGGGCGATGCGCCGGGTCTCGGCACGCCCGGAACGATCGGCGAACACGTGCTCGGCAACGAACGCGACAACGCCAAACTGGTTCCCATCCTCGGCTTCAAGGGCCACTTCGACCTCAACTACAACAATCACCTGATGGCTGGGGTGTCGCAGAACGAGATCATGGCCCGTCTGATCTTCATCATCCGCCTGGTGAAGGCCGATACCGTTGTCTGTTGGGATCCTTGGGCGCACGACGAAGAGAACCCGGATCATTACATGCTGGCCCGTGCCTTGGAGGCCGCCTGCTGGATCGCCGGACGGAAGCACGACTATCCGGAGCACCTCGCCGCGGGCCTCCAGGCGCACGCGGTGACCGACAAATACTATTTCGCTCGACGCCCGGAGATCACCCGCGTCGTCGACATCAGCCACGTCGTCGACAAGAAGATCGAGGCCAACCGCGCGAATGTCGCCAAAGGCCCCGCCGGGACCAACGGCTCGCGCCTCCGCGCTGAACTCGCCCAGCGGAACCTGCGCCTGCCGCTACTCGACGGCGACGACGCAACCGCCGACCGCAACTATATCCGGGAGTTCATTCTGGGGCGCAACCGCGAGCTCGGGCGGCAGTACGGAGTCGAGTACGCCGAAGCGTTCCACTATATTGGGCGGGGCGTTGGCCGGACCTCGCGGATCGAGGAGTACATCAAGAAGAACGCGGTTCCGCTGCGGTAAGCGCCCAAGACCACCGGTGCTACCGGACGCGGTAGGTGAGCAGCAGCACTCCATTGCCGTAAGTCTTGGTGTGCAGCAGTTCGAGCAGGACCGGTTTCTCGACGCCGGCCAACAGCGGAATGCCCGCACCGATCAGGAGCGGGTTGAGCTTCACGACGATCTCGTCGATCAGGCCGGCGGACAGCAGGGCGGCCGCGAGTTGCGCGCCTCCGCATAGGTAGATGGCGCCCCCCGGTTCCGCCTTCAGTTTCCGGACAAAATCGACGGGATCGCCGGCCACGATCCGAACCTTCTCGTTCGGACTCGTGGCGATGGAGGAGGAGAACACATAGCTGGCGAGGAAGGGATAGGGATCGGTGACGCCGTGGCGCAGTCCGACCTCGTACGTCTTCCGGCCCATCAGTACGGTGTCGAACGCGTGCAGCGACTCCAGGTAGTCGGAGACGTGCTCGTCGCCAACCTCGGCGAAGCAATCGAACGAACCATCGGCGCGGGCGATCTGGCCGTCCACGCTGGCGGCCACCAGGTATTGGATTTTGCGCATTCCACTTTGACCCGAGCGTCGCCATCAGTGGCGACGGGGCGCGTTGAGAACGTGCGCCACATTCTTAGAACAGGATGCGGCGTCGTCGCTTCTCGGGCGGCGTCGCGCGGGCCAGTTTGTCGATGACCGGCAGCACCTGTGAGGCCATGATACGGTAGCCGTCGCCGTTCGGATGGAGGCCGTCTTCGGCGAGATCCTGGCGCAGGAAATTGTTGGTGTCGAGCATGTGGCCGTAGTAGTTGATGTAGGTGTAGCCGCGGTCCGCGCAGAGGCGCTGCAGCCAGACGTTCAGGTCGATGATCGTCTGTAACGGCCGCCGGATGGTCTGCTCCCAGCCTGGATTCTCGTCTTTGTTGTAGTTGTGAACGGGCAGAACCGAGCCGATCACCACTTTGATTTTGTGCTGGTCGGCCAGCGCACCGATCATGCGGAAGTTGTTCTGGATGTCGTCGAGCGGGACGCCGCGAGCGATGTCATTGGTGCCGGCCAGAATATGCACCGCCACCGGTTTCAGGTTGACGACATCGGCCTGGAAGCGGGCGAGCATCTGGCCGGTAATCTGGCCACCGATGCCGCGGTTAACGAAGTCGCGGTCCGGGAAGTATTCGTTGAGCCGCCACCCGTCGGTGATGGAGTCGCCGAGGAAGACGACACGCGGGTCTTCGCGATCGGGCGATCCGAGCCGTGAGTTGGCTTCCGCGTAACGTTTCAGGTTGTCGCGGTCCGGGTTGCGAACCTGTGTTTCGCGGGCGGTTAAGAGGGCGCGAAAGTGCACCTCGACGCGGTCGGCCGATTCGCGGAGTTCCAGCGATTGCTTCCGGGCGGCCTCGGGGTACGGATGCGGTTTCGGCAGGGCATCGAAGAGCGCGAGGAAGGCACGGACGTTGGTCAGGAACTCGTAATTGAGCGTCGTGTCCTGAATGTTACCCGCCCGCAAGGTGACGATGGACTGGCGCGCGTTTTCGATCACCGGCGCCCCGGCGCGGGCCAGGCCCGGCACCACCGCCGTGGACGCATCCATCAGTTGCACCACGCGATCGTACAACGCCAGCGCGTCGCGATTTGGCAGCAGGGCGCTGTCCTGCGCAAGCGAGGGCGCCAGCAGAAGCGTGGACAGGAAAAGGGTTCGCAAGATTCGTATCACGGTTTGTCCATTGTCTCCAACTTCAACGTTACGTTGCCGATGTAGAAGGGCAGGTCTATTTTGATCTGCACCGGGAGCTTCCGCTCGTCGTTGGTCAGCCAGACGAACAGACGGCCCTTGCGGCGGTAGAGCACGTCGTTGAAGAGGAAGGCTTCCACGCGGACGGTCTCGAACTTCCCGGCGGGGACCTCGATCGTGGCCTTTTGCTGCACGTCCACGCGCGCCGTCACCGACTTCTTGCCGTCGCTCACCGGCAGACTCAGGCGTTTGCCAGGATCGAAGTTCACAGTTCGCAGGCGGGCCAGTCCGGCGACTACGTCGTGAACGCACGGCGGCACGTCGATCTCGCGAGTGGCGACGACCTCCTGGTTATTGAGCAGGTCGGTCTCAACCAGATTGGCCTTGCCGGGCGTCGCGTTGAAGGTGACCCGTGTTAGCCGATGCTTGCGGCCTTCGTGCGCCCGGAACCGCGTGGACGAAGTGCAGAAGCGCCCGTCGAATACCGTTTCATATTCGTTGTCGACCTTGTACAGCGTGCCCACGAAACCTTCAGTGGCCAAGGTGAGTTGCGCGTGCGACGAGCCGGGATTGCCTGCGCCCATGTTGTAGACGATCCGCGCCGTGCCCGCGCGCATCAAACGCCATTCCGCCTTGTAGACGAGGGTTTCGGCGGGCAGCGGCAACCCGCCGCCGAGCACGGCGCAGGCTAAGACAGCCCACCGGAGCCTCATCATTCCTCTCCGAGCAGAGCGCTGTATTCGTAGGGGTCGAGCCCTAGCCGCTCCATCTGGCGCGGCAGCTCGGACCGGAGCGCTTCGGGTGTACTGCGAATCCAGGCCTCGACGACAATGTTTGTGTTGATCCGCTGCTTTCCCTCTTCCTCAGCCAGCGACTCGGCGACTTGGCGCACCTGCCGGTTGATCTGCTCCCGCACCGGCAGCGGTGTGGTCATGAGAATTTGGTGAAGAAGGTCTTCGGCGGCGTCGTTCCAGTCCATATCTATCAGGATACGAGGACGGAAAGACTACCGGCTGAAGGCCGGTCATGTCCACACGAGTGTGGACACTGCACGTTGAGAACGTGCGCCACGAAGCCAGACCTCAGCCGAGGGGCTGGCGGCCGAGCAGTTCGGTTTCGTAGAAGTGCTCGACGCTGTACTTGTTCAGCAGGGTGAACTGTTCGCCGAGCGGGCCGAAGGCGTGGAGGGGTTGCTCGCTGTGCTCCTTGTATTGCGCCTCACCGCCGTGCTGGACCATATCCACGCCGATACGCGCGTTGACGTAGCGCTGGATGGGGAGCACGAGCCAGCCGCGGCGGTGGTCCTGCCCGTACATCTCATCGACCAGGGCGAGGTTGGCGCGGGTGCGGTGTGGATCCGACATGTCCACTACGTCGTACAGGTCGTAGTCGCCGTGAATGTAGTTGCCCTCGAACTGGACGCAGCCGAAGTGCTTCGACTTGCGCTCCATATCGACGGTGTACTTCTTGCCGATCAGATTGCGCATCGGTTCCCAGGATTCCCGGGCGCTCTCCAACTTCTCGGGCTTGAAAGCGTTGGCGTGAACGGTGGGGTCCACCACCAGACCGGCCAACTCGAACGGCCGGGTGTCGAGATCGGCCGTTTTGGCCTTGCAGTCGATCCTCTTAGGCAAGTAGCCTTTCTTGCCGATATACTTCAAGGAAGCCGGGTTGGTCAGCCGGACCAGGATCCAGCAGTTGAATCGCATCGCCGCTTCCGAGAAAACGATCTTGTCCTGAGCCCTCATCGTTGTTCGTCTCGCGAATAGGAATTGAACGCCCTGTGGAGGATTCTACCGCCTGGGTCTATGATTGTGGTAGTCGAGGAGGCCATGGAAGTGAAAAAGATATTCATCCCCTGTCTGATTCTTGCGTTGGCCGGCGTGCTGCCGGCTCAGCAAGCCAAGAAAAAGCGCATCGCCGTCATTGACTTCGAGTACGGGACGGTGCACAGCGGCGTGGCGGCTATATTCGGCCAGAACGTCGACGTCGGCAAGGGCATCGCCGATCTCCTGGTGGAGCGGTTCGTGAAAGACGGCGAGTACTCCGTGATCGAGCGGAAAGCCCTCGATAAAATTCTGTCCGAGCAGAACTTTTCCAACAGCGACCGCGCGGACTCGACGACCGCGGCCAAGATCGGGCGGATTCTCGGCGTCGATGCGATGCTGATGGGGTCAATCACCGAGTTCGGCCGCGACGACCGCGCGACCAATGTCGGCGGGCGGGCGATTGGCGGCATCGGAGGGCGCTTCGGCGTCGGCGGCGTGAGCCGGCGCGAGGCCAAGGCCGTGGTGGCGATTACGGCGCGGCTGGTCGATGTCAACACGGCCGAGATTCTCGCCGTGGCGACGGGCAAGGGCGAGTCGAAGCGTTCCGGCACGGGGCTGCTCGGTGCGGGCGGCAGTTCGTCTGGCGCCGGCGGTGGTGTGTACGACATGACGAGCGCGAATTTCGCCGCTACGATCATCGGCGAGGCGACGATGGAAGCCGTGGGCGAGGTCGCGCAGCAGGTGAACCAGCAGTCCGGCAAACTGCCGACGGTTACAGTCACGGTTGAGGGGCTGGTGGCCGATGTCGATGGGAATACGCTGGTGCTGAACGTGGGCAGCAAAGCGGGTCTCAAATCGGGCGACCGCCTGTTGATCAAGCGCATTGCGCGTACGGTGAAAGACCCGGCGACGGGCCGGGTGATTCGTGAGATCACGGAGTCCGTCGGCGAGGTTAAGGTCACCGAAGTGGATGAGGATTCCGCGGTCGCGGCCTTCAGCGGGGCGGGCACGCCGAAGGTCGGCGACAAAGTGGAGACTCCGTAACGCTGGAGGAGCATCATGGCTTATCAAGCCGGCCAACAGGTTGGCGACTACCAAATTCTCGACGTTCTCGGCGGCGGCGGGATGGGCACGGTGTACCGGGTGCGCAATTCCATCTCCGGCCGCGTCGAGGCAATGAAAGTATTACTTGAGAATCTCCAGGGTAACGCTGAGATTCTAGATCGTTTTCTGCGAGAGATCCGTGTACTCGCTGCGCTCGAGCATCCGAACATCGCCGTGCTACGCACCGCCCAGCGCCTGGACGAGCAGATCCTCATGATCATGGAACTGGTGGAAGGCGATACGCTTCAGGCGCTGATGAAGCGCGGCCGCATTCCGCCCGCGAGTGCCGTCCGCTATGTGCGGGACGCACTGGCCGGGTTGGCCGTGGCGCACGAGCGCGGCGTGGTGCATCGCGACATTAAGCCCGCCAACATGATGCTGAACCGCCAGGGTGTCCTGAAGCTGATGGACTTCGGCATCGCGCGGCTGGCGACGGACCGGCAGTTGACCAAGACCGGCTTGACGATGGGGTCGGTGTTCTACATGTCGCCGGAGCAGATCAACGGCGCCGAAGTGGATGCCCGCTCCGACATCTACTCGATGGGCATCACGCTGTACGAGTTGGTGACCGGCCGGCGGCCGTTTGAAGGCGAGAGCGACTATTCGATCATGGCGGCACACATCCAACAGACGCCAAGGCCACCGATAGAACTGGATGCGAGCCTGCCGCCGGAGTTGAACCAGATCGTTCTGTTGGCGCTCGAAAAGGATCCAGCCAAGCGCTTCCAATCGGCGGTGGCGATGAAGAACGCGCTGGACCGGGTGCTCGAAAAACTCGAGGGCCGGGCGCGACCCGCCGTAGCGCCCACGGCTGCGGCGCCGCAGTCAACCGCTACTCCAGTGGTGCAAGCGCCGGTGATGAAGCAGGGCAGTGGTGCGAGGGTGGTGTGGATTCTGGCCGGTTCGCTCGCGACGCTGGCCGTGATTGTGGTGGCCGCCGTTCAGATCCCGAAGTGGCGTTCCACCCAGGCCGTGGAAACTCCGGCGGTGATCGAGCAGCCGGCGGGCACGACCGAGGAAGCGCTGCAGCAACCGGAGCAGCCGCGCCCGGCGGAGCAGACTCCGGCTACCGCGGAGGTTCCTCCTTCGTCGCAGTCGCCAGCCGCAACCCAGCCGCCGCGGACTGTAACGGCGCCGGCGCAGACGGTGACCCAGCCCCGGCCTGCTGCTGTCGAACAGACACCCGCGGAGCCGGCGGGATACGGTCAAACCACGACGCCGGCCCAAACGCCGCGGACACCCACTTACACGCCAGAGCCCGTTACGCAGGCTCCTGCGGCAGAAACGCCGCCTCCCGCGCGGAACGACGCCGCGTTGAGTGAAGCGCGCGAACGGCTCATCCTGATGTCGACGCGTGTCGGCGCGGTGCGCCAAACCTTGGAGGCGCTGAAACAGTCCCAGGCGCGGATGGGGTTGGGCCTGCGTCAGGACTACGTCGCGGGGGAACAGCGGCTGATTTACCGGCTTGACGAAGCGGAGGCGGCGCTCCGGTCGGGCAATGCGGCGAAGGCCGGCGAGCAATTGGACGCCGCCGAGCGCGACCTGACGACGCTCGAACGCGCCCTCAGGCGATGAACGTCCGGCTGTGATAACACTGGTAAGTGCTACGCGATCCCAGTCTCATACCGCTCTCCCACCAGCATCACAATGGGTTGGCGCTGTGCGTGTTGACGGAGCGCGCGCTGAAGGAAGATACGTCGGCGGAGCCGGTCGCGAGGCTGGCCCAACGGATCGTCGACCGGTACGAAATCGAACTCACCAATCACTTTGAAATCGAGGAGCAAATCCTGTTTCCGGCGATGCCTTCGGCGCTAGCGGCCGAGTTGACAGCGGAGCATCGGGAATTGGAGCGCTTGGTGGAGGCGCTGCGGAGCAGGCCGTCCCGGGAGCTGATTCTCGAATTTACCGGTTTGTTAAGACTCCATATCCGGCGTGAAGAGAACGAATATTTCGAGATAATTCAGAAGGAAGTGCCGCGCGCGGACCTGGACAAAATTGGTGCGGCGATCGATAGAAAGGTTGTGCGGGTTTGTCTATGAGTCAAGCACCGGCCGGAGCCGAGGTGCTGCTCGAAACGCAGCTTCCGGAGATTCCTCTACTGTCGCGCGGGAAGGTTCGCGATGTTTATGATCTGGGCGACCGGCTGCTGATTGTCGCCACCGACCGAATCTCGGCTTTCGACTATATTCTGCCGACCGGTATCCGCGACAAGGGCCGCGTTTTGACCCAGCTTTCGATTTTTTGGTTCGATTTTCTGTCCGACGTCGTCCCCACCCACTTCATCACCGCCGATGTCAGCCGCTATCCGGACCCGCTGCCGCGATTCCGCGAGCAGATCGAGGGGCGATCGATGCTGGTCCGCAAGGCGAAGATGATCGACGTGGAGTGCGTCGCCCGCGGCTATCTGTCGGGTTCCGGCTGGAAGGAGTACAAGGCCGGTGGAATGGTATGCGGAATCCCCCTGCCGCGGGGATTGAAGGAAAGCGACATGCTGCCGGATCCCATCTTCACACCGGCGACGAAGGCGCAGAGCGGGCACGACGAGAACATTCCCTTTACGACCGTCGAGGAACGCGTGGGGGCCGAATTGGCGCACCGGCTGCACCACTTGACACTCCACATCTACAAGCGGGCGGCCGATTACGCCCTGGCGCGTGGCATCATCCTCGCCGACACCAAGTTCGAGTTCGGCTTCGTTAACCGGGAGTTAGTGCTGGCCGACGAGGTGCTGACACCCGATTCGTCGCGGTTCTGGCCGGCGTCGCGGTATTCGCCCGGCGGGCCGCAGCCGTCGTTCGACAAGCAGTACGTGCGCGATTACCTGGAATCGATTCACTGGAACAAGCAGCCGCCGGCGCCGGAACTTCCTCCCGACGTCGCGGCGCGCACTAGCGAGAAATATCGCGAGGCGTATCGTATCCTGACCGGTAGGAAGCTGTGAACTGGCTCGACTGGCTCCTGTTGGCAATACTGGCCCTCTCCACCGTCGCGGGCTTGTACCGCGGCTTCATGCGCATTGGCGTTTCGTTCGCCGCAACCGTCGCCGCGCTCGTCGCCGGGTTGTGGTTCTACGGCACGGTTGGCGCCTACGTGCAGGATTACGTCAGCCACCGGATGATCGCGAATGCCATCGGCTTCGTGGTGGTGTTCTTCGCCGTGCAGATTGCCGGGTCGCTGCTCGGGTATCTGCTGAGCAAACTCTTCCAGGTGGCGGGGCTGTCGTGGCTCGACCGGCTGATGGGCGGCGGGCTCGGGCTGGTGCGCGGCGCCGTACTGGGCGCTATCGTCGTGCTGGCCCTCATGGCCTTTTCGCACAAACCGCCGCCGCGGTCGGTCGTCGACTCGCAGGTAGCGCCGTACGTGGTGGAAGCGTCCCAGGTGATGGTGGCCATGGCGCCGCGCGAGGTGAAAGACGGCTTCCAACGCAGCTACAGTGAAGTTAAGAAGCTCTGGAAGCAGTTCCTCGATTCCGGCGTGGAAATCCAGCAACTGAAGCGCCAGACCATCTGAAGCGACTCCTCTTATGGACCTTGTGATCTTCGACCTGGACGGGACCCTTATCGACTCGCAGCAGGATCTCGCCAATTCGGTCAACGCGGCGCGCGAGCACATAGGCTTGCCGCCGATCGAAAACGAGCGGATCTACTCCTACGTCGGCAACGGCGCGCCGGTGTTGATCCGCCGCGCAATGGGCGATAGTGCAAGCCAAGCCGACGTCGACCGGGCGCTTCAGTATTTCCTCGACTACTATCGCGAGCACATGCTCGACCACACCCGGTTGTACCCAGGGGTCCGGAAGGCGCTCGACCGCCTTCACGAAGCCGGAGTGAAGCAGGCCGTCCTGACGAACAAGCCGGTCCGGTTCAGCCAGGCGATCATCGACGGGCTCGGCTTAGGCGGGCACTTTGAGCGGGTATACGGCGGGAATAGCTTCGAGGAGAAGAAGCCGCACCCGGCCGGGATCCTGACGCTGGCGCGGGAACTGGGCGCGGTGCTGGACCGGATCGTGATGGTCGGCGACAGCGCCGTCGATGTGCAGACAGCGCGGAACGCCGGGGTGAAGTGTTGCGGCGTTTCGTTCGGTTTTCAGCCGGAGACATTCGCCGAGTACCCACCCGACTTTGTTGTGGACGACATGGGCGGCCTGGCCGAGTGGGTGCTCGAACAGCGAGAGTTGGCGGGGGCGGACCGAGGGTCCCCCGCAGGGCACGGCCCTGCCCCACAGTCGAGTGACCAACGTGTCCGCACGAGTGCGGACACGGCACGTTGAGAACGTGCGCCCCCCCAACTTGGCTAGCAGTCCACCCAGGCGCGGTTCTTGTTGCTTTCGATCACCTTTTCGAGCAGCATCATGCCGCGCAGACCGTCTTCGAGCGTCGGGTACTCGACTGCTGTGGTCGGGTGCAACACCTTGTGGTAGAAGCGCTTGAACACCTGTTTATGAGTGTCGTCGTAGCCTTCGCTGTGGCCGCCCGGCAAATCGGCGTAGGTGGCCGCGCCACTGTGAAGTAACGACGGGTCTTTGACGATTAGGTGGTTGGGAGTATTGCGGTGGCCGATCCAGAGCTCGTCGGGCTTTTCCTGGTTCCACATCACGCCGGCCCTGGTGCCGAAGATCTCAATCTGGAAGCGGTTCTTGCAGCCGGCCGAAACCTGGCTGACGGTGTAGGCGCCGCGCGCCCGCTTGCCAAGCTGAAGGAGGACCGAGCCGAAGTCCTCGGTGTCGATCCGCACTTCGGTGTAGTCCTCGGGCTTCATGAGCTTGCCGGCGAAGGTTTCGATGTTGCCTTTCGGCTTCTTCCGCTTCTTGTGGAAAATCTGGAGGTCGGCGCACAGCGCCGTGATTTTGAGGCCTGTGAGGTGCTGGATCATATCCATCCAGTGCGAGCCCACGTCGCCGACGACGCGCAGCGGGCCGTTGAATTTGGATTCGATGCGCCAGTTGTAGTCGGTGTCGTAGAGCAGCCAGTCCTGGGAGTAGGTGCCCTGGACGATGAGGATGTCACCCAGTTCGCCATTGGCGATCATCTCCCGGATGTGTTGGACGACGGGATAGTAACGGAGGTTGTGGTTGACGCAGTTGGCGAGTTTATTCTTCTTCGCCAACTCGACCATCTGTTTGGCTTCGGCGACCGACATGGCGAGCGGCTTTTCGCAGATGACGTGCTTGCCGGCTTCCATGGCGGCCATCGAGACGGGGAAGTGAAGCGCGTTCGGAGTGCAGACATGGACCACTTCCACTTCCGGGTCCTTGACGATGTTCTTCCAACTGCTGGCGACATGCGGGATGTCGAACACGTGGGCCAACTTGGCCGCGTCGTGGCGCGGCGAGGAAGCCAGCGCGATGACCTCGACGTTGCCCAGGCGGCGCACCGCCTCGGTATGAACCTTTCCCATGAAGCCGGAGCCGATTATGGCTGTTTTGATTTTGCGCATGAGCAGAGTTTTCCTTTCACTGGTAGAGAGAACGCCAACCTGACAATTTATCGCAGTCGTGTTCGGATTGATACACTGGAGGGGTTCTAGGGATCGCGATGATCGTCCGCATTCGTCTCGGGTATGGGGATTCGCTGAAACGCGCCCGCCGGCGCTCGCGCGAGATCGCGCAATCCATGGCGTCCGTGCTGATTCCGGTCTGCTTGATGGCGAGTGTCCTGTCGGCGTGGCGCCTCGCTTCCGACTTGAGCCTGGCGGCCGATTTCGCGATTCGGGAGGGGCCGCTTTCGCATTGGCAGGCATGGGCCGCCATCGCGACGCTCCTCGGTCTGGCGGCGGGTTTCCTGAACCGCTACGGCCGCGGCAGCCGGTTCGACGCACCCCCGCGGCGTCAGTCTTCGCCGGCCGGCGGCGACATACCGTAGGCCGTGTCCGCCTCTTCGCGAATCAACTCCCTCATCAGTTCCGTGTAGAACGTATCGCTGGTGGACCGGACCTCCTTCTCCGGCCGGTCTGGGTGGGCCAAGTGGTCGAGTTCATGCAGCATGACGGATAGGAGTCCGGCGCGCATCTGGATCTCTTCCAGGTGGCTGCCGAGCCCGGCGACGGCGAGCGACGACAACGGGTGCGGCCGCCATTCGCGAATCGATTCGTAGGCAAGGTCGATTTCGCCGACTTCGCTCGACAACTCGTCGCGGAGCCGGCGGGCGAGGCGGGATTCCGATCCGCGCGGATGATGGTGCCCCAGACAGCCGCAGACATTGCGCGGCCGCAACTGGACGACGATCAGGGGTGGGAGCCGATCGAGCATCGAACGGTACGCCCCCAGCGTGCCGTCGCTGAGCGCCGGGAGAGTGTGGGCGTAGACGCCGGCGAGTTCGTCGGCGACGTGTTCGGCCTGCGGCGGGAAGCTGAGCAACAGAAACGGCGATTGGTCGCTCGTGCGGACGAGCCGCTGCTGCTTCTCGCGGACAGCGTCCATCAACCGCCGCCACAGGCTCGGCACGTGCACGGTGGGTCGATGACGGCGAAACATGGATACAATTCCCGGCCGGAACACCGTTGGGACTGAGGTCGGCGCACGGCGCATCTGTTAAGCTGAATTCTACAGGCTTTCCTCTCGATGTCTTACGCAGGCAGATACACGGCGTATTCGGGCCACCGATCGGGTGCTCCGTCCGCCGTCAAGTGGCTGCTGATCTCCAATATTTCGATTTTTGTACTCTACTTCCTTGCGCATAACTGGGGATTCGGCGGCGGTTTCTTCTCGTGGTTCGCTCTCCGACCCCGCTCGGTGGTGCAGAGTTTCGCCATTTGGCAACTCGTCACCCACATGTTCCTACACAGTCCGCTCGGGTTCTTCCACATCCTGTTTAACATGTTGGGGCTCTGGTTTTTCGGGCGGGCGCTGGAAGACGCCTGGGGGAGCAAGCGGTTCCTGCAGTTCTATCTGATTTGCGGCGTCGGCACCGGGATCGTCATCGTCATCATCGCGGCGCTGACCGGGATGATGGATATACAGGCGCTCGGCGCGTCGGGCGCGATCTACGGCGTGCTGGCCGCGTTCGCCGTGCTATGGCCGAACCAGCAGGTGATCTTCTTCATCTTTCCGCTGAAAGCCAAGCACCTCGTGTTGATCTTCGCCGCGATCAGTTTTCTGAGTTCGCTGGCATCGCGCGGAACCGAGATCAGCGCCATCGGCCACCTGACCGGGATGGCCATCGGGTACCTCTACGTCAGATCGCGCTACTCGCGTGTCGATCTGTTTGCCACGATCGAGCACCGCTATCGGGAATGGAAATTGCAGCGGGCAAAGAAAAAGTTCCAGGTGTACCTACGGAAGCAGCACAAGCCGGGCGGTAATCGCACTGTAAATTGAGCCGCTTGCGGCCATTCGGCAACGTCCGGCCCGCCCGTTGCGTCTAAGAAGTGGAGTATAGTTTTGGGCAGGGGACGAACGATGATGAACTGGAAGCGGCTATTCGCACTCTCGATTGCGCTGACGTTGTTCGCGTTAGGATTTACCTATGCGCAGTCTTCGGGGCCGAAGGGCACCGGCTCGGAGACGGTAGCGAAACCGCGCAAGAAGGACGCTCCGCCGGTGGCCGAGGTCGAACAGGAAAAGATCCCCTCCAAGTTTGGGCGCAAGGAAGGGGACGTCATCCCGGAGGGCCTGCCCACATTTCGTAGCGACGTGATCACGGTCACCGTCGATGTGACGGTCATGGACAACCGGGGCCGTTTCATCCCGAACATTCCGGGCGGGAATTTCCGGATTCTGGAGGACGGCAGGCCCCAGCAGCTTTCGGACTTCTCCATGGGCGAGGCGCCGATGACAGTGGCGCTGGTGATCGAGTTCAGCAACTTGTTCCAGCAGTATTGGAGCGAGGCATGGTATCAAACGTTGACCGCCGCCTATGGGTTCCTCGAGACGCTGCGGCCGGAGGATTACGTTGCGGTCGTCGCCTACGATCTCCGGCCGGAAATACTTTCGGACTTTTCGACCGACAAGCGCGCCGCCCATGAGGCGATGCAGCGGCTGCGGATCGCCGCGTATTCGGAGTCGAACCTGTATGACGCCATCACCGATACGGCGACGCGGATGTCGGAGATCGAGGGCCGCCGGGCGATCGTGCTGATTGCGTCGGGGATCGACACCTTCAGTAAACTCACCTTCGGACAGACGCGCAAGAGCCTACAGGAGTCGGGCGTGCCCATCTACGCGATCGGTTTGATGCAGGCGCTCCGTGAATGGTACGACGCGCGTGGCTGGCTCGGCCCGATTCAGCGGCTCGATTTCCTGCAGGCTGACAACCAGATGCGAACCTTCGCGAAGGAGACCGGCGGGATGTCCTTCTTTCCGCGGTTCTACGGCGAGTTTCCGAACATCTTCCGTTCCATTGCCGAGTCGCTGCGGAACCAGTACGTGTTGGCGTACCAGCCGCTCAATCAGGAACGGGACGGCAAGTTTCGCAAGATTAAAGTCGAACTGGTGAATCCGGCGACTGGCGATCCTTTGAAGATCGTCGATGAAAAGGGGAAGGCGATCAAGTACCAGATCATCGCGAAGCCCGGCTACACGGCGCCCCGCGAGGTCGAGTGAATGCGCGCGCCGCGTGGAACACCGGCTGCGCTCGATGTCAAGCAAAAAATCTCGCCTGTTTCCAACCCGCTACACAAGCGTTGACACACCGATTGAGGCTCTGTTAACTTCGCCCTTTCGCGATGATGTCTCAGTCCGCTCACCAATCCGCTTCCCCTGCCCGTCTTCTCGTTGTGGATGACAATAAGTTCGGCCTCTCGGCCCGCAAAGTGGTCCTGGAGGAACTGGGCTATGAGGTCGAGGTGTCGTCCTCGCCCGAGGAAGCGTTAGAAAAAGTGCGATCCCAGCACTTCGATCTCGTGATCACCGATTACCGCATGCCAAGTATGTCCGGCGCCGAACTGATCGCGGAGGTACGCAAGATCCGGCAAGGCATGCCCATCATCCTGGTGTCCGGTTTCGTCGAGGCGATGGGGCTGAACGAAGCGAGCACCGGCGCCGACTCCGTGATTCAGAAGAGCAGCAATGAAGTGGGGCACTTGGTCCGCGACGTGGAAAGGCTGTTGCACCGTCCGCCGCGGAAGGGCGCCTCATCCGAGGGCGGCCCCCTTCGGCGCCCGCGGCGCAAAAAGGCCTGAGCTGAGTTTCCTCGTTCCCCTATGATGAGAGGGAAGGAGGAAGCGTTCATGCTGAAGATTCGCTGGCTCGGCCACTCGGCGTTCCAGTTCACCCTCGATTCCGGCGAGGTGTTTTTGCTCGATCCGTTCTTCACCGGCAACCCGAAGTGTCCTCCAGACCACATACCATCGCGGCTCGACGCTGTCCTGCTCAGCCATGGGCACGGCGACCACACGGGCGACATACTGGACCTTTGCCGCAAGTTCAAACCGACGGTCGTCTGCAACTACGAGATCCATTTATGGCTCGCGTCCAAGGGCGTGCAAACCGCCAGCCCGATGAACAAGGGCGGCGCGCAAAAGGTTGGCCCGGTGAACGTGGTGATGACGCACGCGATGCATAGCTCGGGCATTGAGGACGACGGCAAGGTGATCTACGGCGGCGAGCCGGCCGGGTATGTGCTGGAGTTCGCCGACGGCCGCTCGCTCTACTTCGCGGGCGATACGGACGTCTTCGGCGACATGAAGCTGATCGCGGAGTTGTACAAACCCGAGTTGGCGCTCCTGCCGGTGGGCGACTTGTACACGATGGGGCCGCGCCAGGCCGCCGTTGCCTGCCGCCTGCTGCGTCCCAAGAAAGTGATACCGATGCACTACGGAACATGGCCGCCGCTGGCGGGAACGCCGACGCAGCTCGCGGAAGCGATTGCCGACCTGCCGGGCACGCAAGTATGGGCGCTGCAACCGGGGCAAAACGTTGAATGGTGAGTTCCCGCGGGAGCGAATGATAAAATAGGCGCTTCATGCGAATCGCCGTCGTCGGACTGGGCTTCATGGGCAGCACGCACCTGCAGGCCTGGCAACACATTCCCAACGCCGAAATCGTGGCGGTTGTCAGTGACGACCCCGTGAAGCTCGGTGGAGACCTCAGCGCCATTCAAGGCAACCTGAACCGCCCGGGCGAGAAGCTCGACTTCTCGAAGGCCAGGAAGTACCGCCGGATCGAAGACGCGATTCGCGACCAGGAGGTCGACGCGGTGGACCTGTGCCTGCCCACTCATCTGCACGCCCAAACGGCCGTCGACGCCCTCCAGGCCGGCAAGCACGTCCTGGTGGAGAAGCCGATGGCCCTCACCGGCGAGGAATGCGATCGGATGATCGACGCGGCGCGCGACGCGGGCCGCGTGCTGATGGTGGCCCAGGTTCTGCGTTTCTGGAACGCCTATGTGCCGTTGAAGGAAGCCCGGCGCAGCGGCAGCCTGGGAGCGGTGCGGTCGGCGCTCTTCCGCCGGCGCTGCGCGGCGCCAGGGTGGGGCAAGTGGCTCCAGGATCCGTCCAAGGGCGGCGGCGGGGTGTTCGACCTGCTGATCCACGATGTCGATTTTTGCATCCACCTCTTCGGTCTGCCGCAGTCGGTGTCGGCGAGCGGCTATGAGGATCTGCCCGCCGGAATCGACATCATCCACGCGGAACTGCACTATCCCGAGATCGGTGGCGTGGTGGTGACGGGCGGTTGGCACCATCCGAAGTCGTATCCGTTCTCGATGGAGTTCACCGTGACCTTTCAAGGGGGCACCATGGAGTATTCGAGCGACGGCCGCGACCTCACGGTCTACGGAAGCGATGGGGAAGGGAAGCCGGCGCCGGTCGGCGAGAAGGATGGTTTCCAAGCCGAACTCGAGTACTTTCTAGAGTGCGCCGCGAAGAATGCGCAACCGGAACTGTGTCCGCCGGCCGAATCGGCGCAGGCGGTGAAGCTTACCAATCTGCTTGTCGAAGCACGCAAGAAAAAGGGAGAGACGATCGAATGCCAGCTTTGACGGATATGGAGATCGGCGTGATGTTTTGGGCGGGGCGCGACCCGCTTGAAACCGTGCGCGAGGTGAAATCGCTCGGCGTCCGCTGCGGCCAGTTGGGCGTGCCGGGCGACCTGCCGCTGGACGGCGCCGTGGAAGGCTGGAAATCCGCGCTCGACGCCGAGGACTTCGCGCTGGTGACCGTATTCGCCGCTTACAAGGGCGAGGACTACGCCGACATTCCGACCGTCCAGCGCACCGTCGGATTCATTCCTCCGGCCACGCGCGAGGAACGCCTGGCGCGAACGCTGGAACTCAGCGATTTCTCGGCCAAGCTTGGCGTGAGCAGCATCGCGTGCCATATCGGCTTCGTGCCCGAGGAGACCACGGATCCGGACTACATCTCCGTGCGGGAAATGGTTCGCAAAGTCTGCGACCACGCGGCACAACACGGCCAGACGTTCGCGCTCGAGACGGGGCAGGAACCGGCGCCTGTTCTGCTTAGTTTCATCCAGGACGTTGGGCGGGAGAACCTGAAGATCAACTTCGATCCGGCGAACATGATTTTGTACGGGACGGGCGATCCGATCGAGGCGCTCGATGTGCTAGCGCCGCTGGTGCTGTCGGTCCACTGTAAGGACGGCGACTGGCCGCCGAAGGTGGAGGGCGCGCTGGGCACGGAGAAGCCGCTCGGTCAGGGCTCGGTGGGGATGGAGC
>CAYPUQ010000030.1:19033-27563 GCA_964413655.1 uncultured Solibacteraceae bacterium
GAGGGCGCGCTGGGCACGGAGAAGCCGCTCGGTCAGGGCTCGGTGGGGATGGAGCGTTTCATCGCGAAGCTGAAAGAGATCGGCTACAAGAACCCGCTGAACATCGAGCGCGAGGTGCAGGATCACCAGCAGCGGCTCGGCGACATCCGCATGGGCGTGGAGTTGCTGGAGCGGCTACGCTGATTTATTGAACCGTTTGCGTCAGGAGGCGGTTAACGCGCGGCACCGCCGAGTCCGCAGTGGTTGTGATCGCATAGGCGGGGAGGTTCGCCAGCAGGAGGCGGGCGGCCCCGTCGGGTTTTGCGGCTCCGAACGAACACGTTCGATTGCCTGCCCGGCCCTCCACGCTGACCTTGCGGCCATGCTGGCGCACCCTGTAAGCCCTACGGGACCCGTGCAGAGCCTCCAGGGAATCTAAGGGAAGGTGGTTGTCCATCAACACGTGGATGCCCCCCCCGGCTCCAATCAGGATCGTGAGGTCACTCAATGCCTCGCCCGATTCCAGGGCCGACTCAGCCGTCTCCAATACGCTGAGCGCGTCGCGGACAAACTGGTCCCGGCTTGCGCCGCCTTCCATATTGACCTCATCGGACGGGTTGGCGGGAGTTTGAGGAATACTGTGCGTGCGCCGAGTGAAATTACCGGCCGCGCCACGGCAGTCGAACGATCACCAGGCCAATCGTAAGCCGAATCTTACCTGCCGTTGATCCTCCTGCGCGCTGAGCACCTGCATGAAGTTACCGGCGTTGACGTTGTTGGCCGGGTTGGCGAAATGCGGCGTGTTGGACACGTTGTGACCTTCGGCCCGAAATTCAAGAATGAAGCGTTCCGATAGCGGGAACCGGCGGAAGATCCCAAGATCCATGTTGACGGCGCCTGGACCGCGGAGCAGGTTCCGGCCCGACGTGCCAAAGCGGACTGCGTTCACCGGCGCGAAGGCGGTGCGGTCGAAGAAGTGCTGTCCCGGCCCCACGCCGCCGAGTTTCTCGACCACCGGCTTCACCTGGTCGGCGGTCTGAATGCTGCCCGGCGCGTTCAGCGCCGCCGCGTTCGCCGCTACTGTGAACGGCCGTCCCTGGAAGGCGGCGAAAACGCTATTCACTTGCCAGTCGCCGACGATCCAGCGAGCCGCGCCGCTGTTGGCGTATTTCTTCCCCTTGCCGAAGGGCAGGTCGTAGACGAAGCCGACTTGAAAGTTGTGCGGTATGTCGTAGCCGGCCCGCGCCCGGTTGCGCGGGAACGCGGGCAGGTAATTGAACGAGACGCCGGCCCAGCCGTCTTCGTCGGTCCAATTGATGGCGGCCGAGTAGGTGTAGGCAGCCTTGACGACCAGCCCGTCCGCTGCCCGCCGGTTGACTGCGACTTGCAGCGCGTGATAGTTGGCGCTTAGATATCCGTTCCAAGCCCAGGTCTGAACTGTGCGGCCGAAACGCTGGGCCAAGGGACGCCCGGCCGTCCCGCCGCCTGGCGGCGCCGCGTTGATATCCAGATCGGCGAAGCTCCCTACAGTTTGCGTTCCGACGTAACCGACGGCGGCGATAAGCTGTCCGGGAAGTTCGCGTTCGACAAAGAAATTCCAGCTTTGGACGTAGCCGCGGTTCAGGCGGTCGCCGGCAATGAAACGCATCAGCGCCGTGGGCGGCAGCGCCGCGCGTCCGCTGGACAGGTCGGGGAGTTCGAGCGGCGGTATCCCCTGCTCGAGCGGCCGGAAGGGCTGGAATCCGTTCGGCGACAGGAAAATGTTCGATAGGGTCAGCGGGAAGAATCCGCGCAAGGGGCGAGCCAGCGGCATGGGATTGTAGGTCAAACCATAGCCGCTGCGGAGGACCGTCGTATTGGTCAGGCGATAGGCCAGTCCGATGCGCGGAGCCAGAAGCTTCCTGCTGGTGGACACGCCGAGACCGCGCGGCACGTCGGCCAGGCCACCGAGCAGAACGAGGTTGGTTTCCGGGTCGTAGCCTTCGATGCCGCCGCGGCCGGCACGGGTTTGCAGCGGATACAGTTCATAGCGCAGTCCGGTCGACACAGTGAGCCTCTGCGTGGCCTGCCAGCGGTCGCGAACATACCATGCCAACTGGTAGTTGTACGCGGTCATCTTCTCAATCTGGCGCGTCTGCCGCATTTGTTCGGGCAGTCCCATCAGAAACGCGGCATACGAATTGAACTGGGTGAGCGGCGGGCCGCCGAGCGTCCCAGTGATCCCTTGGCTGAAGATGAACGAGCCCTGCGGTCCTCCGCCACCGCCGCCGTCCGGCGAGTAGTGGTTCAGGTGGTGGCGCAGTCCTTCGAAGCCGAACCGAACGTCATGGCGGCTGCGGTTCCAACTGAAGTTCTGCTGGGTCGTCCAGGTGGAGTCGTGCGCGATGAAGGGGCGCGTATCGGTGTCGCTGCCGTAGTTGGTGTAACCAGCGATAGAGAACACCGGCGCCCCGCTTTCGCGAATGTCGCTTCCGTTCGTGCCGGGGATACCTAATACTTCGCGGCCGAAGTCCTGGGCATAGTAGATGCCGGTGATTTCCTGACCCTGGCGTGTCCAGCCCACAATACCGTCCCAGAGAAACGTGGGAGAGAACGTCTTCGTATGACCGAGGGTGGCCACCTGCGTCCTCAGTGCCCCAAGACCGATATTGCCTTGGCACAATGGCGTGCCGCCTGCCGGTCCCAGCCCGGCGTCGCAGGCCACGTCGGCGTTCATAATGCTGTATTTGCCCCACACGGTGTGGGTATCGCGACGGTTCCAGTTCAGCTTCACGTCGAAATTGTCGCGGTCGAGTTTCTGCGTACCGGACCGCAAGTAGTTGCCAACGGTTCCCGGCTGGTTAGGCGCCGGCACGAGGTCCTGAAGCTGCCGGGAGATCGGGCTCTGCCGGCTCATCGGCACGATGTTGCCGGCGAAGGGCGTGCGCCCGGAGCCGTTCAGATTGCCGGTGAGCGGATCGTGAATCGTGGCCTGATAGGCGCTGAAGTCGCCGCGGCGCTGATCCTCGGTTCCTATGGTCATCAGGCGTGTTACACCCAATCGCTCGCGATTGCCTTCCCACCCGCCAAAGTAGAACAGCTTGTTCCGCCGGATGGGCCCGCCAATCGTCAAACCATTGATGTTTGCGTTGTGGCTGGGCTTGTCTCCGGTGTTAAAGAAGTTCCGTGCCCGTAGCCGAGCGTTGTCGTTGAACGCGAACGCGGAACCGTGGACTTCATTGGTGCCGGACTTGGTGATCACGGTGATGGCCGCGCCTCCGGCCAAGCCCTGTTCCGCATCGAAATTGTTGGTGGCGATATTCACGGTTTCGATGGTCTCGGCCGGCGGGACGTACGCCGTATGATGCGGAAGCCATAAGAACACGCTTAGGGCGCCGTCGATCCGCGTGGCGTTGTTGTTGCGGTTGACGCCGTTGACGTTGGTGCTCAGCGCGCGCGCCGGCGCCGCCTGAATGCTGTTCTGGTACACGCCCGGCGTGGCCCCCGGCACCAAGTTGATCAGGCTTTGGTAGTTGCGGTAGCGAGGCAGGGGAAGATTAGTCACTTCCTGCGACGACAGTTCCACGTGGACATCGCTCTTGTCGGTCTGCAATGTCGCCAACGCTCCCTGGACCGTGACGCTTTCGGTGACTTGGCCGACCTCAAGCGCCACGTCTTCGCGCCGTACCGTGTTCACGGTAATGGGCATCGCCCGGCGCGTGAATGCGCGGAAGCCCGCGGCGGTAACCGTCAAATCGTACGTGCCTGGCATCAGGTTGGAGAATGTATACGAACCGGTGTTGTTCGTCATTGCCGTCAGCGTTTGGGCGGTGCCGGCGTTTGTGACCGTCACCGTCGCGGCCGGCACGACGGCGCCCGCGGCATCGTTCACGGTTCCGACCAGCGACCCGTACAGCACTTGTGCCTGCATCCCCGGCGCAAGAATCAGAAGAAAGAGCGCGACCTTCTTCATTGAGCCCCCTTTTCGGCATCGTGCGCGGACGCGGGGGAGCGTGCCGCCACATGCCGGTCCAATCAGTTGTTAAAAACCCTGTGACCCGGAGAAATGTTCCCACTCGTCCGGGTACCTGACTCTGAGCGAATGTGGGTTCAGTATACACCAGAAGAGTTCCGCTGAGATCGCGCACGTGGAGGAGGCGGAGGAGGGCGCGAGCCTACCAGAGCGCGGCCGCCACCGGCGCTGACACCTTTTGGAGGAAGGCCAGGAAGACGTCCGGCTTCTTTGTCAAACCGACGAAGTTGGCAAGGATGTTTTCGTTCGTATCGACAATCGCATAGTGCGGAATCGCCACCGTATTGAATCGCGTTTCCTGGAGATTCTGATTCTCCCGCGATGCGGCGTCGGTGCCGTCGGTGTACAGTTCGACCAAAACGAACCCGCCCAGCGCCGCCGCGATTTCGGGCCGCGTGAACATGTTGGCCTTCATCCAGTGGCAGTTCGTGCAGGCGTAGCCGGTGAAGCTAATGAACACCAGCTTGCCCTCCTCCCGAGCCTTGGCCAGAGCGCCGTGGTAGTCGTTCTTCATCCACGCCAGGCTGGGGCCCCCGGACGTTCGCGACGCGGTTGTCTCATCCGGCAGCGGCACATAGGCGTCTAATTCGCCCAACCGCCCGCCGAACATACCGGGCGCCAGACTCAGCGAGAACGCCAAGAGCGCGGCTCCCGTCAGGGTGCGCCCAACTCCCATCGGCTCCTCCGGATTGACGCCTTCCATCCGCAGCAGTCCCAGCAAATACAGCCCAGGCAGCGCGAACAGCACAATCCAGATGGCGAGGAAGCGTTCCCGCGTCAGCAGATTCCACTGCATCACTTGGTCGACGTTGCTCAGGTACTTGAGCATCGCCGCCAGGATAATGAAGCCCAGCACCGTCTTCACGCGCATCAGCCAGCCGCCGCTCTTCGGCAGCCGCTTCAAATAGGCCGGAAACAGCGCCAGCAGGAAGAATGGCAGCGCCAGGCCCGAAGCGAAGGCCGACATCCCGAGGACCGGCTGCCACCCACCGCTCTGGACCGAGGCGGCCAGCAACGTGCCCATAAATGGCCCGACGCAAGCGAACGCGGTCAGCGAAAACGTCAGCCCCATCAGCATCACGCCGAAGAATCCGCCGCGCTCGGAAGCTTGCGACATTCGCGTCAGCAAGCCGCTCGGCAGCGTCAGCTCGAAGGCTCCCAACATGCTGAGGCCGAACGCCAGGAATACCGCCGCGATAAAGGTGTTCACCCACGGATTCGAACCGATCTGCACGACGCCGAACGGCCCCAGGATCGCCGTCGTCAGCAAACCGAGGCTGGTGAACAGCACAATAATGCCGAGGCAAAACACGGCCGCTTGAATCACACCGTCCCTGCGCCCGCCCGGCCGGTTGAGGAAGTAGGACATCGTGAACGGAATCATCGGGAACACGCAGGGCGTAAAAATCGCCGCCATGCCGAACCCGAAGGCCACAAGCAGAAACTGCGAAACAGCCTGGGTCTGGCCGGTCTCGGTCACCGGTGCCGCCGAAGTCTCGGCCCGTGGCACAGCGGCGGCAGGTCCAATCAACTGGTATTCGGCGGGAATCGCTGCGCCGCCCGCACCCGCGCCCGGATCGATTACCAGCGTCGCAGAAGCCTGTTTCGTGCGGACCCGCAGGCACATCGTTTCCGAGCAGGCCTGGTACTCGCCCTGGCCGGTCAATTCCACCGAACCCGGCGCGGCGCCGGGAGCCAACTCGATTTCGATCAGAAAGACGGCGGTACCTTTGAAGGTCTCCGAGTTGACGTCGAAATTCGGGTCGAATTTAACCTGAGGCGGCGGTTGGTGAACGCGATACCTCGCCACCGCAGGATGGTCGAGCAAGCGAATTTCGGTCTGGATCGGTCCCGGCGGCGTGGTGGCCGAGTATAGATACCAACCTTCTTCAACCGTTGCCTCGAACCGCCCGAGAACTTTCCCGCCGGGGGCCACCCGTGAGGGCTGCAGGCTCAGCGTCCACTGGACGGGATCGAGGCGCTGGGAAAACAGGGTGGGGCTGGCCACCAGCAGCAAAATCGCCGCCCGGAGCCAGCCGGATAAAGGAAAATCAGTCCGCACGAGCCTCTACTTGAGAGGATGCCCAGTCCTTCAGTTCCGATTCAATCCGGGCATTCGGGTTGCTTTCGGCGTACCGCGCGGCCACCCGGACCGCGTTCTTGATGGCATTGGCGTTGGAACTGCCGTGACAGATGATGCAGACGCCGCGCAGACCGAGGAGGGGCGCGCCGCCATATTCGGAATAGTCGATGCGGCGCTTAAACTCGCGGAAACCGCTTTGCGCCAACCACGCCCCGACCTTGCCGCTCCAGGACGATAGCAGCGAATCCTTCAACATGTGCTTGATGATGTCGGCCACGCCCTCGCTCACCTTCAACACGATGTTGCCCGTAAAGCCGTCGCAGACGATAACGTCCACATCCCCTTTATAAATGTCGCGCCCTTCAACATTCCCGACGAAGTTCAGATGGGGCACACTCTTTAGCAGCGAACTCGCAGCGCGGGTCAGTTCGTTTCCCTTGTGCTCCTCCTCGCCGATCGACAACAGTCCGATGCGCGGCCGCTCGATGCCGAAGGTCGCGCGCGAATAGATCTCGCCCATCACGGCGAACTCGGCCAACATGCGCGGCGTGGAATCGACGTTGGCGCCGACGTCGACCACGACGACGGGGTTGCCCTTGAGGGTCGGCAGCGCGGTGGCCAACGTGGGCCGTTCGACGCCCGCGATCATCCCCTGGACCATCTTCGCCGTCGCCATCACGGCGCCGGTATTGCCGGCCGACACCACGCCGTGCGCAGCGCCGTCGCGCACCCGACGGCACGCCACCCGGATGGAACTGTCGCGCTTGTTCCGGACTGCCTTCGCGGCGCTGTCGTCCATCGTGATGACTTCGCTGGCGTGGACGATTTCCACCGGCAGCCGCTCCCAGCCCGGATGCCGGGCCAGTTCCCGCCGCACCAGTTCCTCGCGGCCCACCAGGAGCACACGAATCCCGTACTCGCGCACGGCATCGAGCACCCCGTCGGCCTCAACCGCCGGCGCGAAGTCGCCCCCCATTGCGTCGACGGCAATGGTGATTTGCGGTTCGGACAAATGTCAGCCCCCGGCGATCAGGACTCCGTAACCTCGATAATCTCCCGGCCCTTGTACTTGCCTGTGTGCTTGGACACGCGGTGCGGCACCACCGGCATTCCCGTATCCGGGCAAGTAGCCAGCGCCGGCTTCTTGAGATGGTCGTGGGCACGACGCGTGCTAGTCCGCCGCTTGGAATGACGTCGCTTGGGATTCGGCATAGTAAGACCTTTCTATTTTTACAACAACGATCATTGGTTGGGTTAGCGCTTCACCTGGACGCCGCGGAGGGCGGCCCATCGCGGATCGGCGGATTCGCTCCGGCAGCGGCACTCGGCCACGTTCCGGTTGGCCCCGCACCGCGGACAAATGCCGCGGCAATCGGCGCGGCACACCCGCTGCATCGGAAGCCATAGCAAAATCTGTTCTCGCACTACGTCGGCGAGTTCAATTCCATGGCCTTCATAAAAGCCAGTCTCAGCGTCGGTTTCCGAAAGCGAGGCATCCTGCTCCGGCCAATCCGCGTCAGCGGGTTCGTACACCAAGTCGAAATCGCCGCGCAACGGCAGCCGCGCCGGTTCCAGGCATCGATCGCAATCGAACTCCACCAACGCTTCGATGTGCCCGTGTACCCGGATCTCGCCGAGGCTGCTCCGCAACACCGCCTCGCCGGTTACCGTCACCGGTTCCACTTGGCGTAACTTCTTGTCAAAAAACTCGATCCACCCCGGAGCGAATACCTCGCGAATCGCGAGCTTGTTCAATTCCAGGTCGCGGATACTGATAAACACAGTCCCTCCGCTCACGCAGGACGCGCCAACTGATCAGTATAGCTTAGTTTGGCCCGGCTTCGGCGCATGGCACAGGAAGCTGGGGTGCGCGACGCAGAAGTGACGGAAGTCGAGTTTTCCTTTTTGGGGCCTGATTCTTAAAGTATGTGATACTTTATAAGGGGCTCTGTGACTGACCCTAGCTGGAAGCCTGGAAGCGCGGCTGGAGTCGGGCCGCGAAGAAGGTCGTCATGGGCGATGGAGCCGAGTGGATCTGGCACATCGCCGATCAACACTTACCTCCGCGAGTCCTTCCGCCAGGACGGTAAAGTCCAGAAGCGGAATATCGCCAACCTCACCCACTGCGATCCGGCCGAGATCGCGGCCATCGAACTGGCCCTCAAACACCGCGGTGATCTCGCCGTCCTCGGTTCGCTCGTGGTCGGCCAGGATGCCCCCTTCGATCACGGACGCCAGCAGATGAATTCCCGCGTGCGACTCAGATCGTCGATCTTTATCACGCCCGCCAACATCTCTGGCAGTTGGCTCGCAAACTGCACCCCAATGATGAGGTCCAGCAGCACCGTTGGATGATGAGGTTAGGTCTGATTCGACCCGGAATGTGTCGGCATGCATGTCGCCAATTGTTGCGTGTGATCTTCAATGATCGCCGCAAAACGGGCCGTCTCGACCTG
>CAYPUQ010000031.1:0-4486 GCA_964413655.1 uncultured Solibacteraceae bacterium
AAGCGCGCGCAGAGCCCTTCCTCTTCAGGATAGTCGATCATTCATAATGCAGCGCCACCTGCGGATCGACACGAGTCGCCCGCCGCGCCGGGAAATAGCAGGCCAGCAGGATTACCAGCACCAGGAACCCCGCCATCGCGGCGAAGGTCGCGGCGTCCAGCCGGTCGATGCCAAACAATAGCCCGCCGAGGAACCGCGTCAGGAACCCGGCACCCGCCGCGCCGATCAGGGCGCCCGCGACACCAAGCACCAATCCCTGGCGCAGGACCAGTCGCAGCACATCGGCCGGCAGCGCGCCGAGCGCCTGGCGTATACCAAACTCGCCCGTCCGCTGCGCCACCGCGTAGGACATCACGCCGTACGTCCCGATTGCCGCCAGCGCTAGCGCCACTCCCGAAAACAGTGCCAGGAGAAGCGTCAGGAATCGCGGCCGCGCCCGCGACTGGCTCAGCACTTCTTCCATCGTCCGCACGCTCGCCACCGGCAGCGCCGGATCGATGGCCGCAACCTCGCGGCGCGCCGACGCGACAACCGGACCGGGCTCGCCCCGCGTCCGGATCACCAGGTAAGCATTGCGGCCGCCGAACCCCGCGGACTGCGCCTGCGGCAGGAAGATCTCCGTCCCGGTTGGCTGGTCCGCGCCCGCATTCTTCACGTCGCCCACGACCCCGACAATCGTTCGCCACGCATCTTGAAACGACGGGCGAATGCGCCGCCCGATCGCGCTCTCACCCGGATAGTACGTGCGCGCCATCGTCTGGTTGACGATCACAGTGGGTACGCCGCCTGTCCCGTCGCGGCTGTCGAAAAGGCGGCCCTCCACCAACCGCGCGCCCACCGTCTCGAAGAACGTTTCACCCACCGCCTGGTAGTAGTCGATGTTCTGTATCGGACCGCCCTCGCGCTGCACCCAGCCTTCAATCTGCGTGTCGTTGGCGTTGAGCGGCCGGATGGGCGGCATGCCCGCCATCATCGTCGCCGACTCCACACCGGGCAGCGCGCGGACCCGTTCCTGGAGGCGCGTCCAGAACTGCACCACTTCTTCTCCGCGCGGGTAGGCCGCTTGAGGCAATGCGATGCGCAACGTAACCAAGCCCTCGGTCCGCAGGCCGATATCCACCTGTTGCAGCCGCCAGAAACCGCGGACCATCAGCCCGGCGCCGATCAGCAACACCAGCGCCAGCGCGAGTTCGCCGACCACCATCGCCTGGCGGAGCCAGTGTGCTTCCCGCGTGGCTGTGGTCCGCGTGCCGCCCGCCTTCAAGGTCTCGGCGACCCGGCCCGCCCACACCTGCGCCAGCGGCGCGAGTCCGAAGACGAGCGCGGTCGCGAACGAGACAAGGACCGTGAAGAGCAGAACACGGCCGTCCAACCCCACCTCGACGGACCGTGGGATGCTATCGGCGCCATAGGCCAGAATCAGCCGCAGCCCGGCCCAAGCCAGACCCAGTCCAACAACCACGCCGGCCACCGCGAGCAGCAGCCCTTCGAGCAGGAACTGTTTTACGAGCGTCGCGGTTCCGGCCCCGATCGCCTGCCGGATCGCGATCTCGCGGTGCCGGGCCTGGGTGCGCGCCAGAAGCAGGTTTGCTACGTTGCCGCACGCGATCAGCAGCACGAAGAACACCGCACCCAGCATCATCAGCATGGCCGGGCGCACCCCACCGATGGTCTCGTCATGCAGGGGATAGGCGACCAGGGGATGAAACTTGGGGTGGAAGAGGTGTGTATTGGGCGCGGCGCGCCCACCGGATTCGGCGACGAGCGCGGCCATCTCCTGCCGGCCCTGCACTATTCCCGATCCGTCCCGCAGGCGCCCGAGGAGGTACAGGAAATGGCTGCCGCGGCCGCCCGGATTCGCCGGGTCGATTCGGAGCGGCAGCCAGATCCGGGGCGCGTCCACCTCGCCGGGTGGAAACTGGAATCCCGGCGGCATCACGCCAACGATCCGCGTCTTCTGGCCGTTGACCAGGATGTCGGCGCCCACCACGCCATCCGTGCCGCCCAACTCGGTGCGCCACAAATCGTAGCCAATCACGGCCGTTTGCGGCGACGCCGGGCTGTCGTCGTCCGGGCTAAAGAGACGCCCGCGCACCGGCGCGATGCCGAGCGTTTCGAGCATCCCGCCCGAGACAAACGATGCCGTGACACGCACCGGCTCGCCTTGGCCCGCGAGGTTGACACCGCCGGTGGTCCAGGCTTCGATGGCCGCCCAGTTCCGCGACAGGTCGCGCCGGAGGTCGAGAAATTCCGGCGGCGAGGTCCAGAACCGCCGCAGCCCGCCATTGGGAAACTCGGGGAACTCGGTGTAGAGCCGGACCAGTTCCTCCGCATTCCGGTACGGCAGCGGCCGCAGCACGACGGAGTTGACCACGCTGAAAATCGCGGTGGTCGCGCCGATCCCGAGTCCAAGACAGAGAACCGCCGCCACCACGAGGCCGGGACTCCGCCCCAACGTGCGCGCGGCAAATCGCAGATCACCCGATAGAGCCATGATGTTCAGACGAGCCGCTCGGCTTTTGGTTTGTGGGGTCGAAGAGCGGCAAGAGAAACAGCCGTGCCAGGAATGTCGTCGCCGTTCACCTCACTCACCACGTCGAACCACTCCTCGTTCACGGTTTCCGGGCGAAGCGCACCGGCAATCGCGCCGCCGATGGAGGCCACCGAGTCCGAGTCTCCGCCAACGTTCGCCGCAAAGAGCGCCGTCTCCTCCACCGACTGTGTAATGAGAGCCAGACTGATGGCCAACGGAACGATGTGGTGGGGCTTGTTGGGGAAGTATCGCTGGGCAACCTCGTCGACGGCCAGGTGCTTCCTCCTTGCGAGATCGGAGTAGACCGTCTCAATGGACTGCGTGATCGTGAGTGCTTCCCCGGAAGGCCGTAGGGCTTCGGCCTCTTTGGAAACCCGTAGCGCGACGTCCAACACTTCGGCGCATGGCCGGCCTTCCAGAGCGGCCGATACGGCCCCTGCGACCGCGGCGGCGGCGCAAATAGCCAGTTGCCCGCCGTGGGTCTGGATGGAGCATTCATAAGCGCCATGAACAAGGTCGTCCAGCCTATCTGGCGGATAAACGACGCCAATCGGCGCGGCGCGCATGGCCGCTCCACAGCCGTCACCGTCTGAAGCGACACGGGCGGGATCGCCTGCCTGCACAAACGCCCACATCGACACGCCCGGATGGACCGACTTCTTGCACCGCAACAGTTCTCGCCCGATTGCCTCATGCCGGACGGCGCCCTCCCGGAGCAGTGCTCGCACCACCGCAAGAGTCTGCTCGGTATCGTCCGTTGTCTCACCAATACGCCACTCATACCGCTTGCCGGCGTAACGCGGGATGACGTCTCCCGGGCGGCCCTGGAATCCCGTGATCCCGCCTGGATACCACTTCCGAATATCGGCCCGCGTCAACGTCTCGGTTTGCTTGCCGATGGCGTCGCCGGTGGCGAGTCCCCGAAAGCAACCGGCGACACGCTCCTCGAATCGTGGGCCCACCCGCGGCCCCTACCCGACAACGTTTTGTGGACGGCCGGCCAGGAACGCGCGGATGTTGTCGATGGCGATATCGAGCAGCCGGGTCCGTGCTTCCCGCGTCGCCCAGGCGATGTGCGGCGTGACGATGCAGTTCTTCGCCGCCAGCAATGGCGACCCGTTCACTGGCGGCTCCACCGAGAGTACGTCGAACGCGGCGCCGCCGAGGTGGCCGGATTTCAGCGCCGCGGCGACATCTTCCTCGACGGCCAAGCCGCCGCGCGAGGCATTCAACAGGAAGGCACCGCGCTTCATTCCAGAGATGCGTTTACTGTCGAGCAGATTTCGCGTCTCGGGCGTCAGCGGGCAGTGCAGCGTCACCACGTCGCTTTCGCGCAGCAGTTCGGCGAGATCCACGATTCGCGCCGGACCTGGATCCGCCGGCACATAACTGTCGAATGCGAGCACCTTCATTCCGAAGGCCACCGCCATTTCGGCGGTGCGCCGTCCGATGCGGCCGTAGCCGACAACGCCGAGGGTCTTCCCGGCCAGCTCCACGAGCGGCGCCCGCCAGAAGCACCAGTCGGGGTTCGCCGCCCACGCGCCGTTGCGCGCGGCGTCGCTGTGAAGTCCGATGTGGTGGCAGAGTTCCAGCAGCAGCGCCATGGTGAACTGGGCTACCGAGTCCGTTCCGTAGGTAGGGATGTTCGTCACCGTGACGCCGCGCTCCTTGGCGGCGGCCACGTCGACGATGTTGTAGCCGGTGGCCAGCACGCCGATGTAGCGCAGCTCCGCCAACTGCGCCAGCGATGCCGCCGACACGGGCGTCTTGTTCGTCAACACAAGGTGCGCTCCGGTGGTGCGTTCTACCACCAACGCCTCCGGGGTCCGGTCATGAACTTCGAACTCGTCGACAAGCCCAGCCAACTTGCCCCAAGAGAGGTCGCCCGGATTCAGCGCATAGCCATCGAGGATTACCAGTCGCACGCTCTTCAGGATATCGTTCCGGACGGGC
>CAYPUQ010000031.1:4586-10570 GCA_964413655.1 uncultured Solibacteraceae bacterium
CCGGCAGGGCGCGAATGTCCTCGGGACTTGTGCGGTAATTGGTCACGCAAGCGCGCAGCACGCTGCGGGTTCCGGCGAGCAGCGTGGTTGAGATCCACGCCTCGCCGCCGCTCAGGACTGCGTCGACAACGGCGCGGGGATCGGCGCCGCCTTCGTCGGTGAAGCACACCACCGGGAGCGGCGTGTCGTTCTCAATGCGCCAACCGGACCGGCGGAGTTCGCCGCGCAGCAGGCTGCCCATCTCCGTCATGTGGTCGACGGTAGCGGCGTAGCCTTCCCAGCCGGCGACCGCCAGCGACAAGAAGACCTTCAGTCCGATGAAGCGCCGCGACCACTGCATCGAGTGGAGGTGCGGATCGATGACGTCCAACTCCGCCGCCTCCTTCGGCATGTAGGCCGTGGGGGTACGGAACGCGCGCGGCATCGCTTCGCGGTGGCGCGTCAGGTAGAGCCCCGCGCCCATTGGCGCCGACATCCACTTGTGGGCGTCGAACGTGATGGAATCCGAAAGTTCGATGCCGTCGAGAAGCGGGCGCAGCCGCGGCGACAAGACGGCGGCGCCGCCCCAGGCGGCATCGACGTGGAACCACAGCCGTTCGCGCCGTGCCACTTCGGCGAGCGAGGGAAGCGGATCGATAGCGCCCGCGTTGGTGGTTCCCGCCGTGCCCACGACGAGGAATGGCAGCAGCCCGGCGGCGCGGTCGGCGGCGATCCGCTGTTCGAGGTCGTGTACCTTCATTCGGAGCGAAGCGTCCACCGCGACTTCGCGGAGCGCCGCGCCGCCAATCCCGCACAAACGGGCAGCCTTGTGGAACGAGTGGTGGCTCTCGGCCGAGACATAGAAAACCGGCTGCCCGGCGAGGGCGCGGGCGCCATCCTCCACGTACGGGGGAAACGCCGCGGCCAACGCCACCAGCAGCGCGGAGTGATTCGCTTCGGCGCCGCCGGAACAGAACGTCCCGTCGGCGGACGCCGGGTCGTAGCCGAACCGCGCGCCCAGTTGACGGATCAGGTGGCGCTCCACCTCGGCGGCGAACGGGGAGTGGCTCCATGCCGCGAGCTGGGAGTTGAACGCCGCCACCAAGGTGTCGGCGGCAATGCCCATGGTGGTGGGCGCGGGGTTAAAGAGCCCGTAGTAGCGTGGATGCGGCGTGTGAACCTGAAAGTCGCGGAGCGCGGAGGCGGCGAAGTTGACCGCCTCGATCGGGTCTACGGGCACTGCAAAGTCGTACCGGGCGAGCATCTCGCGCAGGTGGGCCGGATCGAGCAGCGGGCTGACACGAAGGCTGCCGGCGCCGGCGGCGTAGTCTTCGACGATAGCAACCAGGTGGGTCCACAGTTCCCGGCGTTGGGACGGAGGCAGCAGGAGCATAGATGGCGTGCCTCCACCACTTTGCAGCATGGCGAGGGGCAGTCTCAAGTACGGCATCGACGTGGTACGTATCGCGGCAGGGCTACACTGAAAGTCGTGGGGACGACGACGGCTTCGACCGGGCGGGAAATGACGTGGTCGGGCCTGACGGCGGAGCAACTGGGCCGGGCCTATCGCCTGATGCTGATGTCGCGGCGGCTGGACGACCGCGAGATTGTTCTGAAGCGGCAGAACAGGATCTTTTTTCAGGTGAGCGGGGCCGGGCATGAAGCCGCCCAGGTGGCGGCCGCCATGGCGCTCGATATCGGCCGCGATTGGATCTACCCTTATTACCGCGACCGGGCGCTTTGCCTGACCCTCGGCGTAACCGCCAAGGACATGCTGCTGCAAGCGGTGGGCGCGGCGGCCGATCCGGCGTCGGGCGGGCGGCAGATGCCGTCGCACTGGAGTTCGCCGGAACTGCGCATCGTAAGCGCGTCTTCACCGACCGGCACCCAGTATCTGCAGGCAGCCGGGTGCGCCGAGGCGTGCCGGCACCTGGATCCGGACCGGCGGGAAGTGACCCTTGTGTCGTCGGGTGACGGAGCGACGAGCGAAGGCGAATTCTGGGAGGCCATTAATGCCTCCGCGCTCGGCAAACTGCCACTCGTGTTTTTCATCCAGGATAATGGCTACGCGATCTCGGTGCCGGTGGAGTCGCAGACGCCGGGCGGAAACGTCTCGGCGCTGCTGGGCGGAGTGCCGAACCTGCACATCATCGAGGCAAACGGATGCGATTTTCTGGAGTCGTACGAGGCGGTGCGCGAGGCGATTGCGTGGTGCCGCGAGGGCAATGGTCCGGCGCTGGTTCATGTGAGGCTCATCCGGCTCTATTCGCATTCGCTTTCCGACGACGAGAGGCTATACAAGACCGAGCGGGAGAGGCGCGAAGAGGCGGCGCGAGATCCGCTGGCGCTGTTCCCGGGCTGGCTGATCGAGAATGGCGTGCTCGACGAACTGGTACTGGAGCGAATTGAGGGCGAGGTGGAAGCGGAGGTGCAGCGAGCCACCGCCGCTGCGCTGAAAGCGCCGTGGCCGGAAAAGCGGACAGTGCTGCGGTTTCTCTATTCGGACAAGGTGGACCCGGCGGGCGCGGAATTTGAGCGCGAACCGGAATTCAGCGGCGAACCGCGGACGATGGTGGACGCCATCAACCGGACGCTGGCCGAGGAGATGCGGCGCGACGAGCGCCTCGTGGTGTTCGGCCAGGACGTGGCGGACTGCAGCCGCGAAGAGTATCTCGCGGAAGTGAAGGGCAAGGGCGGCGTCTTTAAAGCGACGCAGAACTTACAGCGCCAGTTCGGGAGCCGGCGGGTATTCAACACGCCGATCGCGGAAGCGGCCATCACGGGACGGGCGATCGGCATGGCGGTGCGCGGCCTGAAGCCAGTCGCCGAAATTCAGTTCTTCGACTACATCTGGCCGGCAATGATGCAGATCCGCGACGAGATGGCGACTCTACGTTGGCGCAGTCACAACGGCTTCTCGTGCCCGCTGGTGCTGCGCGTCCCCATCGGCGGCTATCTGACCGGCGGATCCATCTATCACAGCCAGAGCGGCGAGGTGCTGTTCACGCATATCCCCGGGCTGCGCGTGGTGATGCCGTCGAACGCGCTGGACGCCTGCGGGTTGCTGCGAACGGCGATCCGCTGCGACGACCCGGTGCTGTTTCTCGAACATAAGAAGCTGTACCGGGAGGCATACAACCGGTCGCCGCATCCGGGACCCGATTTCACGATTCCATTCGGACGCGCGCGGATTGTGAAGCCGGGCCGGTCGCTGACGGTGGTGACGTACGGGGCGGTGGTGCAGCGGGCGATGCAGGCGGTGGCACGCATCGAGAAGGAGTTCGACGGCCGAACGGTGGAGGTGATCGATCTCCGTTCGCTGGCGCCGTACGACTGGGAGACGATCCGGACAAGCGTGGTGAAGACGAGCCGGATTCTGGTGGCTCACGAAGACTGCTTGTCGTGGGGTTACGGGGCAGAGATCGCGGCGCGTGTGGCGGACGAACTGTTCGACTCGCTCGACGCGCCCGTCGGCCGCGTCGCGGCGCTCGACACTTGGGTGGGCTACAACCCGGATCTCGAGGATGCGATCCTGCCACAGGTCGACGACCTCGTTCGCGAAGCGGAGCGCCTGCTGCGGTATTGACCGCCGACGCCATAATACGGTTCGCTTTAGCGGGTGGCATTCCGGATATAACGGTACGGAAACCGTCAGCCGGGTTGTTGGTCGGTAGCGCTGTTGTCGTCAGTTGTGGCTCGGATTCGTGGATCGTCGCTCGCGAGCCGCCCACCTCCCCAGTGTCCGAGTCGCGCCTCTGTTAGCGCCGGTCAGGAATGACAGCAAGACTTAGGCGGCCCGCCCGGTTCGTCGTTTTTCCCGGTCGCGGCGCTGCACGAAGACTTCCGGGGACCGGTCACTCCAGCCGATCCGGCGGTTCCGGGCGAGATCGTGAATGTCTATGGCGGCGGCTTCGGCCCGGTGGAGCCGGTTCCGCCCACCGGCGAACCAGCGCCCGTTCAGGTACTGTCGCGCACCTCGCAACAGCCGCTCGCGCGTACACTCTCGTCCGCCACGCCGCTCGAAACACCGGCCAGCGCCGCGATTCTGTACAGCGGTCTGGCGCCCGGCTGGATCGGACTCTACCAACTCGACGTGCGGCCTCCGGAGGTCCCGGCTCCGCTCAACCCCGAGCGATTCCCGGTCCTGTGCTGCGGTATCCCCAACTCCACGTCAGCCGCCGGTTACCTCCCGTTCCGGCCGCGGTAGCGGGACGTCCCAGAGCATTCACTCCATCCGCGCAGCAATTGCACGCGGGCGATTGTGCCTGCCCCACTTGGCTCCATCGCCGCCAAGACGAAAGAATCCGCGCCGGGCCGAATTGGTGTGCGGGCGCATCACGATCGAAAAAACGTCGCGAGTCAATCAGAGGTCCAAAAAATAACTTGCATTGTATTAAAAGACTAGTACACTAGATTTATAGATGTCTAAGGCGACTCAACGGAAGGCCCGCGAGTTCCGGTTTCAGCTCGATCTCCGGAGCGGCGTCCCGGTCTATCGCCAGTTGATCGACCAGGTGCTCGGCGCGATCGCCGCCGGTTCGCTGTCGCCGGGCGACCGGTTGCCAACGGTCCGGCAGGTGGCCGTCGATCTCGCCATCAATCCCAACACGGTTGTCCGCGCGTACAAGGAGATGGAGATCCGTGGAGTGCTGACCACGCAGCAGGGCACGGGGACCTTTATTTCGGACCATCAGCCGCGGCCGGACGAGGTCGAGCGCCGGCGGCGGCTAAACCAGATGGTGGGCGAATTCGTCGCGCGGGCCGGCGCCGAGGGATTCGCGGTGGAAGAACAGATTGAAGTCATGCGGGACCTGCTGGCCGAGAAGCCTGCGACCCGAAAGACGCGGTGACGGTTACAAAGGAGAAGAGAAATGTTCGGATTGCCTTCGGCAAGGAAGAAGGAAGTTATATCGGTGGCCGGGTTGCTGCCGGGCATGTCGCCCGTCGGAGTGCTCGTCATGGTGCTGTGCCTGGCCGGTGGCGCGGCGGCAACCCAACGCACCGGGTCGCCGGCATGGGTCGTCGGGGCGGTGCTAGTTGGCGTGTATTTCCTGTATGCCATTCGCGTCGCCCAGCAGTGGGAGAAGGGGGTAGTGCTGCGGCTCGGCAGGTACCGGGGGCTGCGCGGTCCGGGGCTGTTCCATGTCATTCCGGTGTTCGACGAGGTGAGCCGGATGGTGGATCAGCGGGTGCGCGTCACCGACGTGACCGCCGAGTCGGCGTTAACCCGCGACACAGTACCCGTCAACGTGGACGCCATCGTGTTCTGGCTCGTGTGGGACGCGGAGAAGTGCGTCCTCGAGGTGCAGGACTTCGTCGAGGCTATCACGCTGGGGGCGCAGACCGCGCTGCGCGAGTGCATCGGGAAGCACGAACTGGCTGAGATGCTGGCAGAGCGGGAGAAACTCGGCAAAGAACTGCAGCGCATCCTCGACGAGAAGACCAACCCGTGGGGCATCACGGTGCAGTCGGTAGAGATCCGCGACGTGAAGATCCCGCAGGAACTGGAGGACGCAATGTCGCGGCAGGCGCAAGCCGAACGCGAGCGGCAGGCGCGCATTATCCTCGGCACCGCCGAGACCGAGATTTCGGGCAAGTTCGCGCAGGCGGCCACCGTGTACGCGCAGAGCCCGGTGGCGCTGCACCTGCGGGCGATGAATATGCTTTACGAGGCGATCAAGGAGAAGGGCTCGATGGTGATCGTGCCGTCGAGCGCGGTAGAGACGATGGGATTAGGCGGTCTGTTGGGCACGGCGGCCATCGCCAACCGGCCCGGGCCGCCGATGCAGTAAGGGAGGTCTTGCGACTGCAAAGTTGCCTAAGGAGAGTGGCCCACGCACTTTGCGTTCCGCCGCGTCGCCAATCGTGGCGACGCTCGGGTGCCGGTCACCCAAGTCTCCGCAAGAGTGCGGAGACGGCACGTTGAGAACGTGCGCCACGTCCCCGAGGAAGGAATGCCGGTGGATTCCAGAGCAGGAAGAGATCGTTTTCGTTACCGCCTACGA
>CAYPUQ010000031.1:10670-27550 GCA_964413655.1 uncultured Solibacteraceae bacterium
AGGAATGCCGGTGGATTCCAGAGCAGGAAGAGATCGTTTTCGTTACCGCCTACGACTGTTAGTAGAGACCCTACGACGCCGGGCGCCTTCGCCGCGCGCTCGATCGCGCCCGCGAGCGCATTCGTAGCGGACGGCGCGCGAACGTCGCGGATCAACTCGCCGCCGTTTTCGTTGCCGCGGACAAAATCGACTGGATCGAGGCCACGCGCAAGTTACCTGGTCATCCACGAGGCGATGCTGCGCCGCCTCAACCCGGAATTGTTCGCCCGCGTGAGGTGTTCCCACGTCGTCCGGATCGACGCCATTGCGCGGCTCGAACCGTGGTTTCACGGCGAGCAGAAAATCGTGATGCGCGACGGCGCCACGCTTCTGTGGACGCGCCGGTTTCGTCATACGCTGCCGAAGCACTGATCGGTTTGGTAGACTCATTGCGAAGGAACGCTTCTGACCGTCCTTGTTTCCATCCGCTGAACCGTTGCGATAAGGGCTTCAGGCCCGATCGCCGGTAGTGTCTCTTTTCCCCTTCAATTCGACAGAGAAAAGGAACGACTACAGTGGATCTGTATCGACTGGGATGGAACGATCATTTTGCCGAGGCGTTCGCCGGTTGGGACGGCCGGTTTCTACCGGCGCGCGTCATCTCGGAAAACCGTGGGCACTGCGAATACCAGACTGAAGAAGGAACGGGCCGGGGCATGGCCGGCGGGAAGCCCGTCACCGGCGACTGGGTGGTGATCGAACGAGCGACGCGGCGGGTTGTCGAGGTGCTGCCGCGGCGCACGTGGATTTCGCGCAAGAAAGCCGGCCGCACCGTCGAGGAACAAGTGCTGGCGGCCAATGTCGACGTTCTAGGTATCGTCACCGGCCTGGACGGCGATTTCAATCCGCGACGGCTGGAACGCTACCTGATACTCGCCGCCGGCAGCGGCGCCGAACCGCTGATCGTGCTGAACAAGCTCGATCTTTGCGACGACCCGCTGCCCTATGTGCGGGCAGTGGACCGGATCGCGGCCGGCGCGCCGGTGCTCCTGCTCTCGGCGCTCGACGCCGCGAGCGTGCGGCAGTTCGCGCGCTACATCCAGCCTGGGCAGACGGCGGTGCTGCTCGGCTCGTCGGGCGCCGGGAAGTCGACCATTGTGAACGCGCTACTCGGCCGGGCCGTGCAGGACACGAGCTCCGTTCGCGAGCACGACAGCCGCGGCCGGCACGCTACCACGGGCCGCCGTCTGTTCGTGATCGAGCCCGGGTGGCTGCTCATCGACACGCCGGGGCTGCGCGAGATCGAACCCTGGGCCGCGGCGGAAGCTGTCGACCGTGTGTTCGACGAGATCGGCGAGTTGGCGGCGCGGTGCCGTTTCGCCGATTGCCGGCACGAAGGCGAACCAGGCTGCGCGGTCGCCGAAGAGGCCGCCGCGGGCCGGCTCGACGAGTCGCGCCTCAACGGCTTTCGTAAGCTGCGGCGCGAGATGGACCATCTGGTCCGGATGCAAGACGAGCGGGCAGCGCAGGAGCACAAGCGAAAGATGAAAGCGATTCACCGGGGTATCAAGGAGATGTACAGGCAACGTGAAGCGTAGGGCCATATATAATCGAATGCACGCCCGCACCCGTACGCTCTGTTCGGGCGAGAGAGGGGCACGAGAACACCGGTGGACGAAAGAGAAGAGCGCGCCGGTGCGGCAGGCGACGCGCCAACGGAGACTCTGGCTGGCGGGCACGGGACTGTCCCCGCGTCTGTAGAAGGGCCGGGCACGTTTGTTGGGCCTTACCAGCTCGTTCGCCGGCTAGGGGCCGGCGGCATGGGCGTCGTGTACTCGGCGGAGCAGTTCGAGCCGGTCCGGCGGATCGTGGCCGTCAAAATTATCAAGCCCGGTATGGACACCGAGCGGGTGATTGCGCGCTTCCATTCGGAGCGGCAGGCGCTCGCCCTCATGGACCATCCGAACATCGCCAAAGTTCTGGACGCCGGCGCCACGGCGAGCGGCCGGCCGTACTTCGTGATGGAGCTGGTGGAGGGCGTCCCGATCACCTCATATTGCGACGAACACCGGCTGACGCCGCGCGAGCGGGTGCACCTGCTGATTCCCGTCTGCCAGGCGATCCAGCACGCCCACCAGAAGGGGCTCATCCATCGCGACATCAAGCCGAGCAACGTGCTGGTAACGGTCTACGACGGGAAGCCCGTTCCCAAGGTGATCGACTTCGGGATCGCCAAGGCGGCTGGAGAGCCGCTGGACGATTCCGCCGAGTTGACCCGTATCGGAACGGTGATTGGAACGCTGGGCTACATGAGTCCGGAACAGGCCGAAGGCGGGCACGACCTGGATACGCGAACCGATATCTATGCGCTGGGCGCGGTGCTGTACCGGATGTTGACGGGAACCACGCCAATCGAGACCAAGGAATTCGCCGGTGCGGCCCACGCCGAGATGCTAAGGCGCATCCTCGAGCAGGAACCGCCGCCGCCGAGCGCCCGTGTCAAGTCGTCGACCGAAACCCTCGCCAGGGTCTCGGAACTCCAGCGAACGGAACCAACGCGCTTGCCGAAGATGTTCCGCGGCGAGTTGGATTGGATCGTGATGAAGGCGCTCGAAAGGGACCGGTCGCGACGGTACGCCACTGCCAACGCCTTGGTGTGCGATCTGGAGCGTTTCCTGAGCGGCGAGGCGGTAGAGGCGGGTCCACCGTCCGCGGCGTACCGGGTGAAGAAGTTCGCCTACAAGCACCGGTTCTTGCTCGCGACTTCCGCCGCATTCCTGGTGCTGTTGATCGCTGGTGTGGTAGTGAGCGCAAGCCAGGCGATTCGGGCGAACACCGAGCGCGACCGGGCCGTGGCGGCGCTACGGGAGGCGAACGCCGCGCGGCTGGCCGCCCAGGCGATGGAGAGCCTGGCGATAGATCCGGAACGAAGTATCGTTTTGGCGATGCACGCCGCGGACGCGACTGTCCGGTCCGGCGAGGAGGTTCTGCCCGCCGCCAACGCTGCGCTACACGCGGCCATCGCTGCCTCGCGTGTGCGGGTCACCTTTCAGGGCCATGAGGATGTGGTTCGAGGCGTGGCCATGAGTCCTGACGGCACTCGCGTCGCCACCGCCAGCAACGACAAGACCGCGAAGGTGTGGGATGCGGCGACGGGGCGGGAACTGCTCACACTACGCGGCCATCGCGACTGGGCATGGGACGTGGCCTTCAGCCCAGACGGAAGGCGGATTGTTACTGCGAGCCCCGACAGGACGGCCAGGGTGTGGGATGCCGTCACCGGACAGCATGTGTTGACGCTGGAAGGGCACGAGCACTCCGTCAACAGAACGATCTTCAGCCCAGACGGGAAGCTTCTCGCCACGGGCAGTGTCGATAAGACAGCAAAGGTGTGGGACGCAGCCACCGGACGCGCGTTGCTTACGTTGCGCGGCCATGAGAGCGGGGTGGAGTCGGTGGCGTTCAGTCCCGACAGTAGACTTGTGGCTACCAGTGCGGGTCGCGACGAAGCATTGAAGTTGTGGGACGCGCGAAGCGGCCGCCAGTCGCTAGTGCTGCGGAGCGGGCGAGTCTCCGGTGTCGCTTTCACCTCGAACGGCCAGCGCGTGGTTACCGCTCACAATGACCGGACCGCGAGGGTCTGGGATCTTACCACGGGACGGGATATGGTGACCTTCCAGGGCCACAAGGCACCGATCGTCCGCCTGGACGCCACTGCCGACGGGAAACAGAGTGCCACTATCGACTTGGACGGAATCGCCAGGATATGGGACACGGATTCCGGCCGGGAACTGCTCGCGCACCGGCTCGGTGGGCCGTCCAACCTGGCGCTGAGTTCCGATGGGAAGAAGATGGTGACCTCGGCCGGTAGGACCGCGAAGCTCTGGACCCTCGCGCCGGGAGGCGAACTCCTGGTTTTGAGCGGACATCGGAACGTCGTGACGGGCATCGCCTTTGCACGCGATGGCAAGAGAATGGCCACCGCAAGCGCCGACAGGACCGCGAAGGTCTGGGATCCGGCAACCGGTACCGAATTGCTAACGTTACACGGCCACGACAGCAGTCTCGTCAGTATTGCCGTCAGCGCCGATGGCCGGCGAATTGCCACCGCGAGCCGGGATTTCACCGCCAAGCTGTGGGATGCCTCGACTGGAAAAGAAGAAGTCACGTTGCGCGGTCATCGAGAAGTGGTGTGGAGCGTGGCCTTCAGTCCTGACAGGAAGCACGTTGCCACCGGAAGCATCGACATGTCAGCGAAGCTTTGGGACGCCGGCGACGGGCGCGAGCTGCTCACGCTCACCGGCCACCAGGGCTTCGTATGGAGCGTAGCCTTCAGCCCCGACGGCAGCCGGATCGCGACAGCGGCTAGCGACGGCGCTGTGAAGCTGTGGAGCGTGGAAACAGGGCGTGAGCTGCTCCACTTACGCTGTACCAGTCCGCGGCATGTGGCGTTCAGTCCGGACGGAAAGCGCCTCGCCGCCACCGACGAGATGGCATTGAAGGTGTGGGATGCCTCGACCGGAGAGGAACAGCTTTCGGTTCGCGGCCATCAAGGTGGGTTGCTTGCCGTAGCCTTCAGCCCCGGCGGGCGGCGTTTGGCTACGGCCAGCTACGACAGAACCATCCGGTTGTGGGACGCTGCAACCGGTCGAGAGCTGCTCGTTTTGAGGGCTGAGGACGACGCGCAGTTCACCAGTTTGGCGTTCGACCCCAGCGGCAAACGGCTCGCCGCCGGAGAAAATTCGGTCGTCAAGGTTTTCGTGCTGGACATCCACGATTTGATGAAACTCGCCAGGACGCGAGTCACTCGTTCGCTGACACCCGAGGAATGCAGAACCTACTTCGGGAACGACACTTGTCCTGCGCTGCCCTGAGCCGGCTACAGAGGTGGAAGCACTTCCAGGCTGCCCGGCGGAAAACCGCCGTGGCGTAGGGCCACTTCGACCTCGGGAATGCGGCCGTCGAAGGCGGGGAACTCGACGGCGGTCAGGGCTCCGTCTTCGAATTGGTGAATGATCTGCGGATTCACGGGGAACCGCAGTTCGGCCAAGGTCTCCAGCAGGCTTTCGAGATGCCGGGGATCGGCGGTGACGCGAAGGGTCACCAACTGACCTTCGGATCCGGAAAGCAGCAGTTCATGGTGGGATAGGCTCTGGGACCACGCGCTCATTAGACATCTCCTTGGAGCGACCAGCCCAAAAACAAAAACCCTGAGGCGATCACCTCAGGGAGCGTCTCAGAACCTGATCGCCTTTAGCACTTTTTTTTACGTGGTTGCAAGTAGCTGGCCTCCGAAGAGGTCCTAAATCAATCCACGCGTAAAAACAGTATGCCACAAGGCGCCGCGAAAGGGCAATGGTAAATTGGTTTCAGTTTGCCGTGGACATCCATTCGGTTCGTGTTCGCCGCCGCGATGCTGGCGGCCTCGGCGGTCGCGGCCGATCCCTGCCAGTCCGGTCTTCAGGCGCTTCAGCGGCGCGATTTGGCCCCGGCGGAAGCCTCGCTGCGCGAGTGCCTCCGCGCAAATCCCGGTAAAATCGAGCCTTACCTGATGCTGGCAAGCGTATACCAGCTTCAAGGCAACGCCGAAGCACTCTACCAAACGGCGACGGAAGGCCGGAAGCGCTTCCCGGAGGACAAGCAGTTGCTCGTCATCGCGGCCACGTATGGCGGCCGGCTGAAGCGATTCGAAGAGGTGATCGAGCTTCTCGAGCCAGCAGTGCGCCAGCCGCCCGAGGATCCGAAGCTGGCTTCCCTCCTGCAAAGCGCCCATCTCGGACGCGGGATGGAACTGCTCGACGCGGGCGAGAACGAGCCGTCGGCGAAACATTTGAGCCGGGCTGTCGAACTGGCCCCGGACGACGTGGAAGCCCAGCTCAATTTCGGCCGCGCGCTGCACAATCTCCACAGGTGGCTGGAGGCGCTGCCGGTCTTCGAGCGCGTAATCGCGCTGCAGCCGCGGCTGCCGCTCGCGCATTTCCATCTCGGCCTCACACTGCAGAGCATGGCCGAGTTCGACCGGGCCATCGCGGCGCTTGACAAAGAACTGGGGCTCAACCGCGACTATCCGCCCGCGTTCCTGGTGCGTGGCCTGAGCCTGTTGGCGCAGGGCGAGCCACAGCGGGCTTTGCCGGATCTGGAGACGGCCGCGGCGCGGATGCCGGACAGCGCGAAGGCCCAGTTCGCCCGTGCCCGGTGCCTGATTCAACTCGGCCGCGCCGCGGACGCCGAGGGTGTCTTGCGCCAGGCCATGCAACTCGATCCGGACGATCCGGCGCCGGTGAACACGCTGGTCCGGCTGCTGCTGCAAGCCGGCCGTAAAGACGAGGCCGCGCCGCTGGCGGCCAAGGCAGCGGAGTTGAATCGCCGGCAGCGTACGGCGGATCCGGGGCAGATCCGGTTCCAGAGTTACCGGCGGAGCAACCCGTGAGGGCGGCGCTTGTTCTGGCGACTGCCGCCGTGAGCGTGGCGCTTGCCTTCCTGGCTGACGCCCCGGTGCTGGAAGACCGCAGCGCCGCGGCCGGCCTGAAGCTGATCGTCGTTAGCGGCGAGGCGAAGGAGAAGCGGTTTCTGGTGGAGTCGATCGGCGGCGGCCTGGCCGTGCTCGACTACGACAACGACGGCTGGATGGATCTCTACGTCGTGAACGGGACCACGATTGAAGCCGCTCTGTCCGGCAAGATCCCGCAGCGCAGCGCGCTCTACCGCAATAACGGCGACGGCACGTTCACCGATGTCACCGCGAAGGCAGGCGTCGGGAACCCGCACTGGGGCAAGGGCGCGGTGGCGGCCGATCTCAACGGCGACGGCTGGGTGGATCTGTACGTCGCCAACTTCGGCCCCAACGTGCTGTACCTCAACAACGGCGACGGCACCTTCCGCGACGCGACGGCCAAAGCAGGCGTCGGCGATTCGCGCTGGTCCTCGGCGGCGGCGGTTGCCGACTACGACAAGGACGGCCACCTGGATCTCTTTGTGGTGAACTATCTCGACTACGATCTGAACAACCTGCCCACCGAAGGCAAGTTCTGCCTGTATCAGGGCATCCCGGTGGCGTGCGGCCCGCGCGGGCTCAAGGGGTCTGGCAACTCGTTGTACCGGAACAACGGCGACGGCACGTTCACCGATGTCTCGGCCAAGGCCGGTGTTGCCGACGAACCGGGCTACTACGGGCTCGGCGCGGCCTGGGGCGATTACAACAACGACGGTTGGCCGGATCTGTTCGTCGCCAACGACAGCACGCCGAACTATCTGTACCGGAACAACGGCGACGGCACGTTCACCGACGTGGCGATCGAGGCCGGTGTGGCGTTCAGCGAAGAAGGCCGCGAGCAGGCGGGCATGGGTGTCGAGTTCGAAGACTTCGACAACGACGGCTGGCTCGACATCGCCGTGACAAACTTTTCGGAAGACTACAACACCCTCTACCGGAACCTCGGCAACGGTTTCTTTCGCGACGATTCCCACGCGTCGGGGCTGGCGGCCGACTCGTGGCGCGACCTGAGCTGGGGCGTCGGGTTCTTCGACTTCAACAACGACGGTTGGAAGGACCTGTTTATTGCCAGCGGCCACATTTATCCGCAGGTGGATCGCTACCCGATCAACATCAAGTACAAGCAGCGGAACAAGCTGTATCTAAACACTGGCGGCCCGAAACTGGCGAACGCCGGCGCGGCGGCCGGGCCGGGTCTGGCGATCGAGAAGTCGTTTCGCGGCGCGGCGTTCGCCGATTTCAACAACGACGGCAAGATCGATGTCGCCGTTTCGGCGCTGGACGAAAAGCCGACGCTGCTGATGAATCGCGGCGGCGGATCGAACGGCTGGCTGCTTATTCGCCTAGAGGGCGCGAAAGGAAACCGTTTCGGCGTGGGCGCCCGCGTGACGGTGAGCACCGGCGAGCGCGTGCAGACCCGCGAAGTGAAGGCCGGGGGCAGTTATGCATCGTCGAACGATCCGCGCGCGCATTTCGGAATCGGGCCGGCGAAGACGGTCGACGAGGTCGCGGTGGCCTGGCCTTCCGGGAAGGTCACGAAGCTGACCGGTGTGGAGGCAAACCGCATCGTGACGGTGAAGGAAGGGGAGTAGGGTCTAAAACGAAACGCCGAAGATGATCTCGACGGAATCGGGATTGGTGCGCGCGAAGGCCGGCGTGTCCTTGGCCCAACGCGTATAGCGTAGCGCGGGGGACAGCCGAACGCCGCCGGTGTGGGTCTCCATGCCTGCTCCCACTGTGGCGCCAACATGCGAGGGGTCGTAGCTGTTGAGGTTGCCGGCCAAGCGGAAGGATGGTCCGGCCGCCACGAACGGCGACCATCCCGATCTGGTCCAACGGTACTTCGCGAGAACCGGGAACTGCCACGTCAGCACGGAGAAATCGACTCCGCGCAGAGGCTTGTAGATGGCGTTCACTTCGACAACGAGGTTCTCCATCGCCATGGCTTGCAGGCTGAGCCCGGCCATGTAGCGCATCCGCTCGTCGATGCCGCCAATCACCCGAAATCCAGGGGTAAGAGGCAGACCGGCGACGGCCCCCACCTCAAGCTTGCGGCCGGCCAAACGGCGCGAGTCCGGCCCGGTTTCATAGGCGAGGCTGGTGAGCAACTCGACCTGGTCGGGCTTGGTGGCATAGCGTGGAGCCACCGACTCGCGTTGCCAGCGTGTATACCGCAACGTCGGCGCAAGACGAAACCGGCCGAGATGGACTGCCGCTCCCGCGCCGGCGGACCAACCAAACTGCGACGGTTCCGTAGCGGAAGCGTCCTCCTGAGTTCGGAATGAAGGTCCCGCGGCGAGGAACGGACGGATGCGGCCGGTGAACCGCGACGATGGCAGCGTGTATTTGAGCATCACGGGAAATTGCCACGCACGCACGGCGGTGAAGCGGTCCGTAGAAACCACGGTGGCGCCATCGGGATGGAATTCGGTGAAGAGGATGGTTGTCTTGAGTGGGCGGTGCAGGACATTCGCCTCGATGGAGACAGACTCGGTGAGGCGGCCTTCGACCAAGGCGCCGGTGATGAAGCTTCTGGGACCCGTCAGGTACTGAAAACGATACGCGGGATTGCCGAATGCGTCCGCCGGGCCGCTGATATCGGTGGCGGGAAAGTTAGCCGTTACATTGGTTCCGCCCACAACGCCAATGGACAGCCGCTGACCATGAGCGGCAAACGCGATGGCGAACCAACTCAACGACGCCGCAATGGGAGCGCGCATTCAGGCGATGGAGACGCGGTTCAGCGCTGTGTGGTTCCCACCGATGCGTCGCCGCCGCTATGCATGAACCACGGACTCGGCCGGAGCAGGTACCGAAGCCGGGAGATGCATGTTCCACCACTCCTCGGCCTTGTCCTGCGTCCAGCGCGGCCGAAGGTCGATTTCGCTCAGCAGTCTGCTCAGTTCGCGGGCACTGGACGGCCGGTCGGCCGGATTCTTGCTGAGGCAGCGCAGGATCAGGTTCTCCAGATCCAGGGGCACATCGATCTCAGTCCGTTCCGATGGCGGCACGGGAATCTGCTGCACGTGCGCGAGCGCCATGGACAGGCTGTTCTTGTGCTCAAAGACGAGTTTGCCGGTCACCAGCCAGTAGGCGACGCAGCCGACCGCGTAGAGGTCCGACCGCGCGTCGATGTCGTGGGTGCCCATCGCGAGTTCCGGCGACATGTAGGCCGGCGTTCCGGTGGTCGTGCCGTCGCGCGTCAACTGCGTGTCCTTGTCGGCCGACTGGCGCAGCTTGGCGAGGCCGAAATCGAGCACCTTGACGAAATCGTATTCAATGCCGAGGCGGCAGACGAAAAGATTTTTCGGCTTCACGTCGCGGTGGAGGATGCCCTTGGCGTGGGCCTCGGCGAGCGAGTCACAAATTTGCTTCAGCCAGAAGACGGCACGCTCGGCGCGCACGGGTCCAAACCGCTCGATGAAGGCCTGCATGTCGAGCCCGTCCAGCATCTCCATCACGTAGTAGAAGGAACCGTCGTGAGAAACGCCGTAGTCGTACAGCGCCACGGTGTGCGGCGACGAGAGCGCTGCGGTTGCTTGCGCTTCGCGCTCGAAGCGGCGGCGTGTGGCGACGACGGCTTCCTCGGAGTCGCAGCACAGCGCCTCCTGGCGGATCAGTTTGATGGCGGCCTCGCGCACGAGCATCCGGTGGCGCGCCCGCCAAACCTCACCCATGCCACCCTTACCGAGGAGGTCGACGAGTTCGTAGCTGCCCATCTCGCGCGCCCGTGAGACTTGTTTGCCAAGGCTGTAGACGTAGCGAGACAGGGCAACCGCGGCCACTGCCACGAGAAACGCCGAGGCGTACAGGTGGACCCATTGGCCGAGTTGGGGCACGGGCACCCCGCCGGTAAGGATGTTGTAGGTCAGACCCAGCGGCCCCATTGCCGCCGACGCCAGCGCCGCGCTGAGCGACTTCCAAAAGGTCGTGGGTACCACCAGCACAAAGAACGTAACCCACACCGTGATTGACGATATTCCGTGAATCGGCGCCTGAGGCTCGATCGGAAAACAGGTCTCGGTCACACCGATGATGAAAGCGCCCACAACCTGAAAGAGCAGGCCAAAATCCAACATCGGATAGGGGGCCACTTTGCGGCTCCAGGCCAGACCGCAAACAAACAGTCCCAACGCCACTCCCAGGATCATGTGGCGCGTGAACAGCGCGAAATGATGTTCGCTGTAAACGTCCTCGAGCCTGGTCAGGTAGTACAGAGAATACAGACTGACGAACAGGAACGCATACACGAGGCCGGTCCAGCCGAGACGGCGAACCGATCCCTCGACGATGTCGTACGGAAGTCCGCGCGAGACGGACGCCGAGCCGGTAGTGGTCGAGGACGCCGGCTCCAAAGCTACCGTTCGGCCAACGTCGAACCCCTCGTTCATACCAATATTGTACGGCGGCGGGGCGGTTTTCGTTCCGCTGACGAACGTTGATCAGAGCTATTCCGGGCAGCGGAAGCCGCGGAGGAGCCGGGGTATCCTTTTGGTTGTGGCTTGGACGGACGCGCTTGCGCCGCCAGTGGAGCAATGCGCCAGGAGGGATGTTGGTAGAACCAGGACAAGCAATCACCATCACTATACTGTGGAGAGACATGCGACAGCCGTTTCTCCCGTTCCTAGTCGTCATACTGATGTCCTGCGGCGCCGGCGCGCCGCGGGAGGATGCGCTGCTGTTTTCCTTCTTTCGCGGCAACGGCGAGGACGGTCTGTACTTGGCATCGAGCGGCGACGGCTTGAAATGGACTCCACTGAACGGCGACCAGCCGCTGTTGACGCCGGTGGTGGGCGAGTCGAAGCTGATGCGCGACCCGTCGATCGTCCGAGGTCCCGACGGCGTGTTCCACATGGTTTGGACCACAGCTTGGGAGGGCAAGACGATCGGCTACGCCAGTTCACGCGACTTAAGGAACTGGTCCGGCCAGCGGGCGATCGCGGTGTTTCCGGATGTGGAGGGCGTGAAGAACTGCTGGGCACCGGAGATCTTTTTCGATGAGCCGGGCGGGGAGTTTGTGATCGTATGGGCGTCTACGATCGAAGGGCGCTTTCCGGAGACGCTGGGGACTGGGAATCGCGACTTGAATCACCGGCAGTACGCGATCCGGACACGTGATTTCCAGCGGTTCACCGATGCGGCGCTGTTCTACGATCCGGGGTTTATCGTGATCGACACGGCAATCTTCCGGCCGGATGGACGCTACGCGATGGTGGTGAAGAATGAGACTCTGAAGCCTGAGGCGAAGTACCTCTTCCTCACCTTCGCCGATTCGCTGGATGGGCCGTGGAGCGCGCCGAGCGAGCGGATCTCGGGGCCGCAATGGGCCGAGGGTCCGAGCCCGATCCGCATCGGCGACGCCTGGTACATCTACTTCGATAAGTACAGAGATAAGCGCTATGGCGCGATCCGGTCGCGGGATCTACATTCGTGGGAGGACATTACCGGGCAGACCGTGTTCCCGGCCGGCGCGCGGCACGGCACGGCGTTCCGTGCGCCGCGGGCGGTTGTGGAGGGTCTGAAACGGCCGCAATAGCGGTTCCCGCTGTGCCACAATGCAGGTGGAAACCGTTATGAACCGCCGTCAATTTTTTCATACCGCGAGTCTGGCCGCGGCCGGCTCCGCCGTGCTTGCGCAGACACCGCAGGCGCCACCTCCGAAGGCCAGCGTCACCTCCTCGGTGATGCTGTGGACCTTGAAGGGCTCCTTCGAAGAGAAGATGGAACAGGCCGCCAAGGCCGGCCTCCAGTCGGTGGAACTGGTCGGCGAGCACTCGAAATGGACTGACGCCGATATTGACCGCGTGAAGAAACTCGCCCGGTCGCTACGGCTCGGCATGGACACGATCAGTTCGACGCCGAGTTGGGGCAGCATGCCAATCTCCATGGTGGATCCCGCGCAGCGGGACAACCTGTTGAAGGAAGTCGACCAGAACCTGGTCTTCGCGCGGAAGCTCGATATTCCATTGGCGCTGCTGATGACCGGCAACGCGATCGCGGGCAAGACCTACAAAGACCAATGGGACAGCCTGGTGGAGGGCTGCAAGCGGTGTGGCGACCTGGCCGCGAAGGCCAAAATCACGCTGATCGTGGAACCGCTGAACACCAAGGTGAACCACAAGGGCTACTTCCTGGGCACCTGTGTCGAGGGGCTGCGGCTGATGAAAGAAGTGGACCACCCGCATATCCGGCTGCTGTTCGACATCTATCACGAGCAGGTGGAGACGGGGAACGTGATTCGCACCATCAAGGAAGCCGCGCCCTACACGAAGGTGTTTCACATCGCCGACAATCCTGGCCGCAACGACCCGGGTACTGGCGAAATGAACTACGAGAACATCTACAAGGCGGTCAAGGAAAGCGGATACTCGGGGTACATGACCATGGAGTACCTGCCGCTGGGAGACCCGGTGAAGAGTCTGGCCAAGGCGGTAGATGGCATGCGGAAGGCGATCGCGTAGTTCCCGGCGTTCTACCGCCCGGCGGCCCAGGTGGCGCCGCGGCGGATGAACTGCATCGTGCCCCAGGCGCCGAGCGATTCGGCGGAGTGCCCGAGGAGGGTTTGAAAGACGCGGGCTTTGCGGTAGTTGTAGACCCACGCCATCGGCTCGTCCTGCTTCGTCACTTTTGAGTGGGCGGACGCCAAGACAGTGATCGGAACGTTTCCCGGCTGGCGAAAGTAGAGTTCATCCACCACGTCGAAGCGTTGGGGCATTCCCTTGGTAATGGGGTGACTGCCAGTCACTTCGACGGTGAACGGACCGTAGGGGTCGTGGCCACTGACGCCCTTGGCGTGGTCCCAGACGCGGGCGACGATCTTGCGGTATTCCGGCCAGTCCGAGGGCGGGGCTTCCGGCAGCGAATGATGAAAGGCCCCGTTGGCGAAGTGAACCACGACCAAGCCGCCGCCCCGGGCAAGATAGTTGACGAATCCCGATTTGGCGGCGTCGCTCAGGCCGGGTTTGGTCCAGTTGCAGTAGTTCAGTACGACGAGGTCGTAACCTTCGAGGTTCGCCAGGTCGTCCGGATTCACCGTTGCGGTGACGGCGAATTCGGGGCCGCGGTTGTGCAGGGCCTCGACAATGGCCGGCGTCGTCTCGCGCCACTTGTGGGCCGGATGATGGTCGCCGGTCACCAGCAGCGTGCGAATCGGGTTCGGCACGAGGGCGCGGTCGACCTCGGCGTCCTCGTAGAACCGGGACTCGACACCACCTGCCGGCACCTCCGCGCCCGCACTCCAAACGAGGGCGTTCAGCACGAACCTGCGGAACTGGGGATGCTTCCAGTGATCGTAAGCGTGGCCCATCGTCGTGCCGAAGCCGCGGCCGCCGCCGGCGCGCTCGACAGCCCAGGCCACCACGTTGTCTCGAGGCGATTCGGCGAGCGCCGGGACGCGAAGCAGCGGCTTCAGGCGCGTGTCGGAGTCGCGGAAGCGGATCTTGTAGTAGAACTCTTCTTTCATGCGGAAGGGTTCGAGGCCGCGAGCGATGGCGTGATCCGGCGCGGCGATCGCGACGTCCGCCTCAACAGTCTTGATCTGCGAGTACCAGTTGCGCTGCCCGGCGGCGTCCTGCCACTGGAAGTAGCCGCCGCCCCATTCGAGGATTTGCGGGCCGTACTTCTCCGGCGTGAAGGTCGAGAAGTGCAGGGTCCCGAAGCCGCAGCCGCGCTTCATCTGTCGCTCCAATACCTGCATACGCTCATCCGTCATGAACGGAACGGGCGAGTACTTGTCGCCGTCCTGGCCGTCGGAGATCGTCAGGATGGTATCGGCGGAGTCGAGGGCGCGGGGATCCTCGGGCCAGCCGTTGAAGTGAATCTCGGTACGGACGCCCTTCAGGTTCGGCGAACGGTCGAGCATCACCTTCAGGAGCTTGACCGATTTGACGTATTCATGCGCCCCCGGGCCGTGACTCTTCTTACCGGCGATGAGCACGATCTTCTTCGGCTGGGCGTCGAGGGCGGGCACAACGAGGCCAGCCACAAGGGCAACCGCAACAAAGTACCTCATACCGAATAGAATAGGGCTTCCGGCATGAACAAGGCTCCTCTCGTTTTTCTACACGGCGTCACCCGGCGCGGATTGTCGGCGTTGCCGCTGCTGCCCACGCTGACGCCGCTGTACGAAGTTCACATGCCCGACTTCCCCGGGCACGGTGCTTCCGCGCGGCGGCTGGAGCGTTACCTCGTGGCCGACCAAGTGGACGCAGCGGAGGCACTGCTGCCGGAACGGCCCTGCGTCGTTTACGGCCATTCGATGGGGGCGATGGTGGCCGCCGCGCTGGCGGCGCAGCACCCGAAGCGCGTGACCGCAGCGATTCTCGAAGATCCGCCCTTCGACACGATGGGTAAGCGAATCGGGGAGACGGCGCTGCTCGATTATTTCCGGAAGCAGCGGCCGTTCGCCGGCGACTCGCGGCCGGTGGACGAAGTGGCGCGCGACCTGGCCGGGATGCGGTACGGTCCGAAGGCGGCGCGGCTCGGCGATGAACGCGACGCGGCGGCGCTGCGCTTCACGGCGCGGTGCCTGCAACTGCTCGATCCGAACGTTCTGGCGCCGGTCGTCGACGGACAGTGGCTCGATGGCTATGATCGTGACGGCATCTTAGAGGCGATTCGCTGCCCCGTGCTGCTTATGCAAGCCGATCCGCTTTGCGGCGGAATGCTGACGGACGAAGACGCCGGAGAGGTCGAGCGGCGGATCGCCGACTGTGCGCGCGTGCGTATTGCTAATGCCGGACACCTGCTGCACTGGCACGACACGGCGGCCACGGTCCGGTGCGTGTTGAGTTTTCTGGGGTCACTCGAATGAGGAAAGCAACTGGAACCACTGTGATCGTGGGCGGCCAGATGGTGGACGGAACGGGCGCTCCGCCGGTGGCCGATGCCGCGGTCGTGATCGCCGATGGGCTGATCCGCTACGCCGGACCAGCGGCCGGTGTACCGCCGTTGCCGCCGGAGCACGTCCGGATCGACGCGCGGGGCGGCACGATTTTACCGGGGCTGATCGAGGCGCACTTCCACCCGACGTACTTCAACGTCGCGGCCCTTGAAGATCTCGATATCAAGTATCCGGTGGAGTACGTGACGCTGCTGGCGTCGGTGAACTGCAAGCTGGCGCTCGAATGCGGATACACCGCGGCGCGCAGCGGTGGCAGCCTGTTCAACATCGACGTGTGGCTCAAGAAAGCGATCGAAGAGGACCTGGTTCCGGGTCCACGGCTGGCGGCGAGCGGGCGTGAGATCTGCGGCGTGGGCGGGCTGATGGATTGGAACCCGGACTTCCGCCGCATCGGCATGGAGGGGCTGGTGCTGCTGGTCAACGGCCCAGACGAGGCACGGGCGGCGGTGCGGAGGCTGGTGAAGGATGGCGTCGAATGGGTGAAGACCTATCCCACCGGCGATGCTGCCGCGCCGGACACGAACGATCACCACACGCTGTGTATGACCTTCGAGGAGATGCACGCGGTGGTGGCCGTCGCGCACAATCACAAGCTCAAAGTGACTGGGCACTGCCGGGCGACGCAGGGGATCAAGAACGCGCTGCAGGCCGGCTACGATACGATCGAGCACGCCACGTTCATGGACGACGAGGCGCTCGATCTGATGCTGGAGCGCGACGTTCCCGCCGTGCCTGCGCTGCAGTTCGAGAAGGCGAGCATAGAGTTCGGGCCGGAGTTTGGGATGCCGCAAGCGGTGATCGACGGCCACCAGGAGACGCTCGACGGCGGGATCGAGAGCGCGCGGCGCATCCTGCGCGCGGGCGGCCGGCTCGGCATGGGCGGCGACTACGGCTTCGCCTGGACGCCGCACGGGACTTACGCGAAGGAATTAACCTTTTTCGTACGCGAGGTGGGATTCACGCCGATTGAAACCATCCGTTGCGCGACAAAGACCGGGGCCGAGATTCTCGGGCGCGGACACGAACTGGGGACGCTTGAGGCGGGGAAGTTGGCCGATGTCCTCGTGGTGGACGGCGACGTTGTGGGCGATATCGGAATTCTGGAAGACCGTTCGCGCATTCTTGCCGTCTTGCAGGGCGGAGTAGTGAAGGCCGGCCGGCTGGCGCACTGAAGGGGCGGCTGTGGACTCGGGTGCTTGCCACGGCGATCCTCGCGCCGCGGACCACTACGGAGTTGTTCCTCTCAGCAATACTCCATTCCTCTTTGCGCTGGGATGGATTTCGCTTCGGCTGCGCGGGCTTCTGTGGCGCGACGCCGGATTCGTCCGGCCGCGTCCGTGGCTTCGGACTCTCGCGATCGGCTCCCGAACTGGATTTAGGCAGCCTTCGGCGAGGAGGCCACTGCCGGACTTTGCTGGGCCTGCTGTACCTTGGCAGTGGCCGGACGCTGGCTGTGCCGATTGTCGCCCACGGCGTCTCCAACACGCTGGCGTTTGTGCTGATCTA
>CAYPUQ010000032.1:0-27511 GCA_964413655.1 uncultured Solibacteraceae bacterium
CGCCCGCCAGCGCGAGGCTGCGCACCTTGCCCGGCTGCCGCGCGGCAACGTGCTGGCAGACGATGGTACCCATCGAATGGCCCACCAGGTGAGCCGTCTCCACACCCATCCGGTCCATCACTCCGAGAACGGCCTCCGCCAAACCACCGATGGTGACCGGCCCGCCCGACGGTGTCCGGCCCGACCCGGGCAGATCGGGCCGGATCACCCGGTGGAACCGGGCGAGAGCATCGACTTGTGGGGTGTAGACATTCGACGTGCCGCCCAGTCCGTGAATCATTACAATCGCGTCGCCGCTGTTGCCGTGAACTTCGACGGCGATGTCATTGGTCATCTGATCTTAGTTTTCCTTCCCTGTCTGAGCGATACGGTTCGTGAGGCGCCCGATGCCAGAGATGGCGATCGAGACTTCATCTCCGGGCCGGCAGAACACGTTGCGCGGCGGCCGGGGAATGGGCGCTTCCAACCGAACATCGGCCTGCGCCAATCCGTCACCCTTCGGCCCGATTGTCTGCTTCACCTCGTCCCAACGGCCAATGAGATCGATCATGTCCGCCAAACCGTCATCGAGCGGCCAAACCCTGGCCGGGATCCACGACGGCGGCGCCGCGTCCCCGTATCGCTGCGAACTTCATTCGGTTCCGCCGCCCTTGCCCGCGAACAGCCGGGGGGCGAAGTCGTGGAGGTGCTTCCGCCACACCTGCCATTCGTGCGAACCGGGCCCTTCGAACCAAACGTGGATCACCCCGGCCTTTTCCAGCGATTCGTGAAAGGCCTTGGCCCCGGAATACAGCCGATCCTCGGTGCCGCAGCCCACCCACAGCAGGTCGAGCCGGCTGTTCACCGCCTTGGCGTCCGCGAACACGCCGTCGAAGGAAGTCTGCGGATCGAAGTCGCGGCTTCCGCCGCTGAACGAGCCGATGCTGGCGAATTTATCGAGGTTGGCCAACCCGATTCGCAGTGCCTGCCCGGCGCCCATCGAGAGCCCGGCGATGGCCCGGTGACGGCGGTCGGCTACAGTCCTGTAATTGGCGTCGATATGCGGAATCAGATCCCGAATCACGACGTCGCCGAACGCCTCGTTGCCCCGCGCGCCGGGTGTAATGTCGCCCGGTTTGGCCGCGTATCCTTGCTCCATCACAACCAGCATGGGCCGCGCCTTTCCTCCGGCGATCAGGTTGTCCATGATTAAGTTCGCTTTGCCCTGCCACGTCCAACTCGTCTGATTCTCTCCGGAGCCGTGCTGCAAATAGAGAACCGGATAGCGGACCGTTGGCGATGTGTCGTATCCCGGCGGCGTGTAGACGTACACCTGCCGGTATTGCCCCGTGATCTTCGACCGGTACCAGCGGATGCGCACCTCTCCGTGCGGCACGTCCTTCGCCTGGTAGAAGTCCAGCGCCGGATCGGGCACCTCGAGACCACTCGTCAATTGCGCCCAGCCGAAATAAGATTCGCTGGCGGGGTCGGTGGTGCGATGCCCGTCGATGATCAACTCATAGTAGTGGAAGCCCGGCCGCACCGGAGCGGTAGTCACTTCCCACACGCCGTCCGCGCCCTTCGTCATCTCGTGAGGCGTATTGCCGTTCATTCCGCTGTCGGCGCCGCGGCCCGCCACGGCGACCTTTTGCGCCGAGGGCGCGTTCACCCGGAAGGTCACCCGCAGATCGGGGTGGATTTTGGGATATTCCTTGCCCCTAACGTTGGAGGGCGCCGGTTGCCCCTGGCCCAGTCCGGCCACGGGCGCCAGCAAGACGAGGGTCGGCAGGACGAACTTCGCGAACCGTATTTTCAAAAACGACTCCTCTCCGGCACGGGACGATCCGTCCCTTACTTTCGCCGTCTGGTTGTTGTCAATGAAAGTATATTGGCGTCGGCAGACTGGTACAACAGACGTGTCCTGTAGACAGGATGAAATGTGGGCCGGTTTCAGTTGGCTCCGGCGTCGTCCTCGACCGGGGGCGTGTTGGCCGGCGAACTCAGTTCCTGCTTGATCGCTGCTGCCGCGGCGGCCAGCAGCTTCACCAGCGAGTCTGCGTTCCCTTCATAAATGTCCGAAGTGGAACCCGACAGGCTGATGGCGGCTACCGCGTCGCCGGAAGGTCCGAAAACGGGCACACTGAGACAGCGGACGCCGAGATCCACTTCCTCTTCGTCCACGGCATAGCCTCGCTGCCGCGTCAAAGCCAGTTCCGCCCGGAACCGTGTGGGCGTGCAGATCGTGTTGTCGTTGTGCCGGGACAGGGTATGTTCCCTTGTCAGGCGTTCCCACTGCTCCTCCGGCTGCCATGCCGCGAGCGCCTTTCCCAGGGCGGTGCAGTGCAGGTCGAGCCGCTTACCAAGCCACGTCATCGGCGCGGGAAGGTGTGGGGGCGCGATCTGCTCGATCAGAACGGCTTGGTCCCGGTCGAGGATCGACATGTGTACCATCAGCCCGGTCCGCCGCATCAGCCCGGCCAGAATTGGGTGCGCGACGTCGCGCACCGTCATTCCGCTCAGCGCCAGGTTGGCCAGGGTAAATATTTTCGGTCCAAACAGATACCGGCCATTGCTGTCGTTGCGTTGAAGGTAGCCCCGGCGCTGAAGCGCAACCAGGACGGAGTGTGCCGAACTCTTCGGGAGCCCAAGCCGGTTCGCGATTTCGGGGAGGCGCAAACCGCGATTGGACCGCGCCAGTTCCTCAAGAATCGCCAGCGCTCGATCCACCGCGGGCGGGGATGCCGTTTTCAGTGGAGCCATTCGTCCCGGCCACAATTTTACAGCAAGTAGGACCATTCCTGTCGCAATTCGATAAACTGTCCTGGTAATCGGACGGGGCTATTGAGCGAATTCGCCGCTCATAGTAGGATCGTGACACTACGTTAAGGTTAGTTGAACTTGCCAGTCGATCACTGCGACAAATCGTCGTCCTTCCGCTGGGGGCCGTCCCTGCCGGTGGGGTGCTGTAAGCTACTTATGATTCCCGGCTTCGATAGCTGACGCGCGTCGAGGCCGGTACGGGGAAGGAATGGAAACATGTTGAACTGGGTAACCAAGCCGTTAGCCGGCGCTCTGATGAGCTGCCTTCTGCTCGCTTCGGCCCTGTGGGGCCAGAGTACCTTCGCAACCATTACGGGCACGGTCATCGACCCGGCCGGAGCCGCGATTCCCAACGCCACGATCACTGTGGTTCAGACTGGCACGAACTATCGGTACGAGGTCCAATCCAATAACGAGGGCCAGTATACCGTGCCCTACCTGAGGGATGGCACGTTCACTTTGACCGTGACGGCGGATGGGTTCCAGGAATTTCGCGTCGAGGACATCATCGTGACCGGACGTGAAATCCGCCGCGTCGACGCCCAAATGAGGCTGGGCACCGTGGGCACCGTGGTTGAGGTGTCGGGCGGCTCGACCCTGGTTGAAACCGAGACGGCGCGCATCGCCAATTCCAAGGACCGCGAAGTGATGCGGGCGCTTCCGCTGACGCTGCGCCGGGCGTGGGATTACTTCACGATGACGCCCCAGGTCGAGCGGACCGGCGGGTGGCACATCCGCTTCGCCGGCTCCGGCAATAACCAGGGCGACGCGACCATCGACGGCACCTCGGTGGCCGGCGCGGGCGGTAACGCCATCGGGCCGCTGCTCGATCGTACGGAATTGGTGCAGGAGATGCGCATCGACATTGCGCAGGGTTCGGCCGAGCAGCAGACCATGGGCCAAGTGACGCTTATCAGCCGCGCTGGCACGAATGAGTTCCACGGCACGCTGGCCGACTACTATCAGACGCCCGCCTTCCGCGCGCGAAACCCGTTCAATAGCGCCCGCAGCACTGCCCGCTCCCACCAGTTGATCCTCTCGGGCGGAGGCCCCGTTTACATTCCAAAGATCTATGATGGCCGGAACAAAACCTTCTTCTTTCACACGACGGAAATCGCCTTCGGTAGTCTGCGGAACGCCGCGGTGAACCGGACCGTGCCACTGGATGTCTGGAGAACCGGCGATTTCAGCCGTGAGTCCACCGCCATTCGCGATCCCTTCAATGGGAACGCGCCGTTCGCGGGCAACGTGATCCCGGCCTCGCGCATCAGCCCGGTGACAAACACGGTGCAAGAGCGCTTCCTGTTCCGGCCGAACTTCGGCGACCCCAACACGTTCGTGAACAACAACTACCGGACGATCCACTTGCTGCCCTTCGTCCACCAGCCGACCATTACCAACCGCGTCGATCACCGGATCTCGGACAAGCAATTCATTTACGGCCGGTGGACCGCCGTGCGGTGGAACTTCGACGGGCCCGTGCTCAATCTTCCCAATATCGAGGGCAAAGGAGTGAGCCAGCGCAACATGGATACGTTGACGATGGCGCACACGTATGTTTTCACGCCGGCGTTTTCCAACGAGTTCCGCTACGGCCTGGCCTCTCAGCGGCAGCCCAGCGAGAGCCCGATTCGCGGTCTCGAAGTTGCCCGCGATCTCGGACTTCAGGGGCTTGCGCCAGATATCCCGGATGTCGGCGGCATGCCGCAGTTCAATTTCCAGAACCTGGCGGTTTCTGGCATTTCAGCGGCCAACACGTGCAGCCCCTGCAATCAGGACCTGGTTCACAACTTCATCGACAACCTGATCTGGTTCAAGAACAAGCACACATTCAAATTCGGCGTGAACCTGAGGTATTCGACCTTCACCACTTTCGGGCAACAGGCTGCGTTGTTCGGTAATGCGACGTTCAGCAACCGCTTCACCGGCCACACCTACGCCGACTTCCTGCTCGGCGTTCCTTCCACTCTGCAGAGAGCGTTTCCCGCCATTCGCCAAGACCGCAGCCGCTGGAGCCAGGGCTACTACTTCACCGATGAATGGAAGATCCGGCAGAACCTCACGCTCACCTTCGGGTTGCGGTGGGATCAGCATTCCCCCTGGATCGAGGCTAACGACCTGCAGTCGATGTTCGACATCGGAACGGGCAGCATAATCGTTCCGGATAATGCGCTGGGGCGGGTCAGCCCGCTGATGCCGACCGGATACGTGGACGTCGTCGGCGCCTCTGCTGCCGGCTTCTCGGGCCGCACGTTGATCGGCACCGACCGCGACAACTTCCAACCCCGGTTCGGTTTCGCGTGGCGGCCGTTTTCGGCCAACACGACCGTCGTGCGGGGCGGCTGGGGTTTGGCCCATAACGTAGCGCCGCGCGGTACGACCGCGGTAGGCGTTCCTTTCGTAATCTCCGAACCGAACTACACGAATCCGACCACAGATCCGCTGCTGCTTCCAAACATGTTCCCGTCGACGGGTTCCGGCGGTCCGAGCGCCGTCAGCCTTCCGGCCGCGATTCAGCAGGACATCCGCATCGCCAAGTACATGCAGTACTCGTTCACCATCGAGCACCAGCGCTGGGATACGGGCTTCATGGCGTCTTACAACGGCACCGCGACCCGGCAGGGCGTGTGGACGCACAACATCAACCAACCCTTTGCCGACGATCGCCTGTTCGTCGACAAAGGGCGCCGCTTTCCGAATTACCCCGACATCAACTACGCGGGCAACGGCGCCGGCCACCAGTACCATGCCTTGACGCTGCAGGCGCACCGACGCCCGAAGAACGGCCTGTATTTCCAGGCCTTCTGGACTTGGGCGCGGGACATCGGCGACCTCGAGGACGGCCAGGGGCCCGAAGATGCCCACAATCGTCTGCGCGACCGCACTTGGTGGGAGCGTTTGCCCACCCACCGGTGGTCCGGCAACATGATGTGGGATCTGCCGTTCGGCAAGGGCAAGCCCTTCATGCGGACGTCCAATGCGATCGTGAATGGAATCCTCGGCGGCTGGCAGTTGAACACCATCGTGGCCTTTGAAACGGGCCGCGCGTTGACACCCACCTGGACGGGCCCCGACCCGACCGGTACCCGCTTCACCCAAAATCCGACACGTCCGGTGGTGACGCTACGTCCCGACATCCTGCGGGATCCGAACATCAGTAACCCTGGCGTGGACCGCTGGTTCGATGTGGGCGCATTCGCGGCGCCGCAGTTGGGCAGCTTCGGCACATCCGGCCGCGGCGTGATTGTCGGCGCACCGACCGCGGTGATGCACAATAGCGTGGCGAAGCACTTCCTTATCAAGGAGAGAGCCAAGCTCCGGCTGGAGTTTCTGGCCACTAACACGCTCAACCACCCGAACTATCTCGACCCGAACACAAACGTGACGAACGTAGGTGTCGCTGGTAGGATCACGGATGTGACCAACCGCAACGACAAGTTCGACACGGCGATTCCGCGCGAGATCCAGGCGCAGATTCGCCTGGAGTGGTAATGGGAGGAATCGCCAGACGATCTTTCCTGGCAAGTTCGTTGGCGCCGCTGTGGCTTCCGGCATCGGCGCGCGGCGCCAACGACCGCATCGTAATGGGCGTGATCGGTGTCGGGGGCATGGGCAGTGGCCACCTCCGTGCCCTCGTCAACACCTCGGACGTTCGCGTGGCGGCGGTTTGCGACGTGAAGTCCGACAATCGCAACCGCGCCCGCGATACCGTCAACACGGCGTACAAGGATAACTCCTGCGCCGGCTACAACGACTTCCGCGAATTGCTGGCCCGGCCGGACATCGACGCAGTTCTCCTCGCCGTGCCCGATCACTGGCATGCCCTGATCGGCCTTGAAGCCGCGCGGCGCGGCAAGCACATGTATTACGAGAAGCCGATGGGCGTCAGCTTGGCCGAAAGCCAGGCGATGCGCGACGCGGTCCGCCGGTTCGGCGTTGTCTTTCAGTTCGGCACGCAGCAGCGGTCGAGCCACAACTTCCGCCATGCCGTCGAACTGGTGCGGAACGGGCGGATCGGCGAACTGAAGACCATGATGATCGGCAGCGCCGGATCGCAGTACGTGCCCAATCAGCCCGAGCAGCCGGTGCCCGAAGGCTTCGACTATGAGATGTGGCTGGGTCCGGCTCCCTGGGTTCCCTACACGTATGAACGCTGCACCCGCAACTGGACGCTGATCTACGATTACTCGCTCGGCTGTATCAGCGGGGCGTGGGGCGTCCACGACGTCGATACGGCGCAATGGGCCAACGGCGCCGACCACACTGGACCGCTCACCGTGGAAGGAACAGGTGTGTACCCCGCCGACGGACTCTACGATACGGCTATTTCCTGGGAGATCGAGCACACCTACGCCAACGGTGTGAAGGTGCTGCACATGGACATTCGCACGGCGAAGAAGCGCGCGCAGCAGTTCTCGTTCGGCAACATGGCCTCGCTGTACATCGGAACTGAAGGCTGGGTCTATGTCAGCCGGAGCGCGCTACGGACTCATCCCGAGCATCTCGTTCGCGAGAAGTTCGGCGCCAGCGAGTTTCGCGCGATCCGTAGCGACGATCATCGGCGCAACTTCCTGGACGCGGTCCGAACGGGCGCGCAACCGATCTCGCATATCGAGTCGGCGGTCCGCGCCGACACCGTCTGCCAGCAGGCCGACATCGCGATGCGGCTGAAGCGCAAGCTGCAGTGGGATCCCGAGAGCGAGCGTTTCGTTGGCGACGAGCAGGCGAACCGGATGCTCTCGCGGCCGATGCGCAGTCCCTGGCATTTGTAGTGTGATAGGCGCATGCGATTAAAGCTTTTCCTCATTTCCTTCTTTCTCCTCGCCCCGTTGTCAGCCCAAGCTCCGGCCCCCACTCACCCGCCGCTGAGCCAGGAAGACAAAGACCGAATCGACCGGGCGCTTCCCACGCGAGCTCCGGCGAAACCGCGCAAGGCGCGCCGGATGCTGGTCAGCACTCTCGGCAAAAACAACGGCCGCATCGTTCGGGGGCACCCGTCGATTCCGCACGCCAACTACGCCATCGACCAGATGGGCAAGCGGACCGGCGCCTACGAAGCCGTTTTCAGCAACGACATCGAAATGTTCCGGCCCGGTACGATTGAGCAGTTCGACGCCCTCTGCTTCAACAACACGGTGGGCGTCCTGTTCGACGACGAGGAACTGAAGGAATCCCTGCTCGGCTTCATCGCGAAAGGCAGGGGCTGGGTTGGATTCCACGCCGCGGCGGCGACGTTCGTTCAGTATCCCCGTTATGACCAGTGGCCGCCCTTCGGCCAGATGGTTGGTGGAACTGAAAATGGTGGCCACCCATGGGGTCCTACCGAAACCATTACGATCAAAGTTGAAGACCCGAAGCATCCGTTGAACGGAGCCTTCGCGGGCAAGGGCTTCGAGATCGCCGACGAAGTGTACCAGTTGCAGGAAACGGATCTGCGCGGCCGTTTGCGAGTCCTGCTGAGTATCGACGTCGAGAAGAGCGATGTCGGTCCCAACCGGCGAATCCTACCGATCCGCCGCAAAGATCTCGACTTCCCGATGACGTGGATCAAACCCCACGAAAAGGGCCGTGTGTTCTATTCCTCGTTCGGACACAACCCGGACATCTTCTGGCACAAGGAACTATTGGAGCACTTTCTGGCCGGAATCCAGTACGCACTCGGCGACCTCGCCGCCGATGACACCCCCAGCGGGCTGGTTGGCGCACGAAAGAATTCACGATGAAACTTGCTTTCGTTTTCTTGACCTGTCTCGGACTCCTGCACGCGCAGGGGCTCACCCCCGCCGAGAAAGAGGAGATCGAGGCCGCGGTCCCACGCGCCGCGCCCGCCAAGCCGAAGAAGCCGCGGCGTATCCTGGTCAGTAATCTTAACGTCCGGCGCGGGACCGTTCGCGTCGGCGAGAAAGAGCATCCGTCGATCCCCTACGGCAACTACGCCATCGAACAGTTAGGAAAGCGGACCGGCGCTTACGAGGCGGTCTTTAATAACGACATCGGCTTGTTCCGGCCCGGCTTCATCGACCAGTTCGACGCAATCTGCTTCAATAACACGGTCGGCGTGCTGTTTGACGACAAAGCGTTGAGAGAGTCCCTGCTCGGCTACATCGCGAGCGGCAAGGGCTTCATCGGATTTCATGCCGCCGCCGCCACCTTCGTCGAGCATCCCGTCTACGACCAGTGGCCCCCATTCGGCCGCATGGTTGGCGGTACGGAGAACGGCGGCCATCCCTGGAAGCCGCACGAAACAATTACGATCAAACTAGCCGATCCTGCCAGCCCGCTAACGGCAATGTTCGACGGAAAGGGATTCGAGGTCGCCGACGAGGTCTACCAGTTCCAGGAGCCGGACATCGCGGCGCGGATCCATGTTCTCCTCGCCGTTGACACGGACAAAACAGACCTCGATCCGAAGCGGCGGTTTCTGCCCATCCGGTTGGCCGACAAGTTCTTCCCCATGACGTGGATCAAGCCGCACGAGAACGGGCGCGTCTTCTACTCATCGCTCGGCCACAACGCTCACATCTACAAACATCCGCAGCTGCTGCGGCATTTCCTGGCCGGGATTCAGTACGCGCTGGGCGACCTGGAAGCCAACGACGCGCCGAATTTCTCGTCGTCCTCGGGAAGCCAGTAATGACGAGCCGCGCTGCTACCCGCCGCCAGTTCCTCAAAACCGCTTCAGCGCTTCCGCTGATCGTTCCCGCGTCGGCTCTCGGTAAAGATGGCGCGGTGGCGCCAAGCGACCGCGTCACGATGGGACTAATCGGAACGGGTTGGCAGGGCGGGAACAATATCCAAAGCTTTCTCTCCGAGTCTCAGGCCCAGATTGTGGCGCTGTGCGATATCGAGAAGAACCATCTCGCCGAAGGCCTCGATATCGTCCGCACCGCGCATGGCAACAGCGGTTGCAAGGGCTACCACGAGATGGACGAAGTCTTCGCGCGCGCCGACATCGACGCCGTCTGTCTCACTCTCCCCGACCACTGGCACGGCATTGCTTCGTTGAAAGCGCTTCGCGCCGGCAAGGACGTTTACGGCGAGAAACCGCTGGCCCACAACTGGGCCGAAGGCCGCGCAATCGCCGATGCCGTTCGCCGGTGCGGGCGCATTTGGCAAACCGGAAGTTGGCAGCGCTCCCGCGCAGAGTTCCGCCTGGCCTGCGAGTTGGTGCGCAACGGGCGCATCGGCAAAGTGAGTCGCGTCGAAGTGGGACTGCCGGGCGGCCACCCGGACTTCGACGGTCTCGGCCACCTCGACAAGCCGGAGAAGCCGCCGCCAACACTCGATTGGGACCGCTGGCTCGGACCCGCACCCGCCACGCCATTCTGCCCCGCGCGCGTCCACAAGACCTGGCGCTGGAACTACGACTACGGCGGCGGCATGCTGCTCGACTGGGTCGGCCATCACGTCGACACGGCGCACTGGGGCCTCGGCTTCGACCACACTGGTCCGGTCGAGGTTTCCGCGACGGGCGAGTTCTCTACGGAGAACCGCGTGTGGAACACGCCGGTGAAGTTTCGGGTCACCGCGAAGTATCCGAACGGCGTGACCATCGTGATCTCGGGCGGCCACGACGACGTCCGGCGCGGTGCGAAGTTCATTGGCGAGGGGGGGTGGATCTGGGTGGACCGTTCCGGCATCGAAGCTCAGCCGCGAAGTCTGCTCGCCAGCCGCATTCGCGGCGACGAGATCCGGCTGCCGGTTTCCTCCAGCCATCACGGCGAGTTTCTCGAATGCGTGAAGTCGCGCCGAACGCCGCTGACTCCCGCCGAAACCGCGCTCCGCTCGGCGACCCCCGCTTATCTCGGCCTCATCTCAATCCTGACCGGCCGGACCATCCGCTGGGACCCCGAGCGCGAAAAGATCCGGGGCGACAGCGAAGCGGAGCGCTACCTGTCTCGGCCCATGCGCGCGCCCTGGCATTTGTAAGGAAGTCATGCGAATTATCGAAGCCTTATTCGTCCTATTCGCGGCTGCAGCCATGTTAGCCGCCGACTCCAAGCTCGAAGCGACGCTCGCCCAGGTCGCGAAGTACGACTACGACCAGGGCCGGCAGCCGCTGCTGGATCTCGAAGAAGTGCTACGGACCATTCCCGCCGCCGAAGCGGAACAGCGTCTGTTGAAGTTTCTCGGTTCCAACGCGACGATCGCGGGCAAAGACTTCGTCTGCCGCCAACTGAGCATCCTCGGCTCCGAAGCCGCGGTCCCCGTACTGGCGGGCATGCTCCCATCGGCCGAGACGGTCGAGATGGCTCGTTACGCGCTCGAACGGATTCCGGGTTCCGCGCCCCTGGAAGCCCTGCGCAAGGCTCTGCCGAATGCGCCGACGAAGGCCAAACCGGGAATCGTGAACACGCTCGGCATCCGCCGCGATGCACAAGCCGTGCCCGCGATCGCGGCATTGACGAGCGCCGCCGACCGCGACCTTGCGGGTTCCGCGATCACCGCGCTCGGCCGCATCGCCTCGCCCGAAGCGTTGCAGGCCTTGGCCGCGCTACGCAAGCAAGGATCGCAGCCGGCGATGGAGGCGTCGCTGATCGCGGCGGACGATCTCGCCAAACGTGGCCAGCGCGCCCCCGCGCTCGAAATCTACAGTGAGCTGTCCTCGGTCGAAACGCCCCCGATGATGCGCATCGGAGGTTTGCAGGGACTCGCGAGCGTGGCCGGCAAGGATTCTCTGCCAAAGCTGCGCGCGGCGGCCGCCGGCTCCGATCCACGCGTACAGGCGGCTTCCATCAAAGCTCTCAGTTCGGTGCCGGGACCCGAAGTGACAGTCGCGATGGCCGGAACTCTGCCGAAGCTGCAATCCGCCGGACGGGTTCGCATGGTGACGGCGCTTGCCGAGCGGGGCGACCGGGCGGCGATTCCCGCAATCCTGGCCGCGGCCAACGATGAGGCGCTGGAAGTTCGCGTAGCCGCCATTGACGGTTTAGCGGCGATTTCTGAGCCATCGGCCGTGCCGATGCTGGCCGAGCGGGCCTCCTCGTCCTCGCTGGACGAAGTCGAGCGCGCCGCGGCTCGCCGCGCGTTGGACCGGATGAGCGGCGAGAGCGTCGACGCCGCCATCGTTGCCGGGATCGAGTCGGCGGACAACCCGAAAAAGATCGAACTGATTCGTTCGTCCGGAGAGCGTGGCATCCGGGAGTCGGCCGATGTCGTGCTCCGTATTGTCAACGATCCGGACCGGGCGGTGCGGCGCGAAGCATTCCGCGCCCTGCGCGAGGTTGCCGGCGCCCAGCAGGTTCCGCCGCTTCTCGAACTCCTGCTGAACACGAAGTCCCAGACCGATCGCCGCGAGATCGAACGGGCGCTTTCCTCAGCGCTGCGGCGCTCGCCGCCCGCGCGCAGCACGGACGTTGTAGCGGCGTATCAAAAGACGCCGGACGTGCCGGTGCGAACCTCGCTGCTACAAGTGATGGGACAGGCGGGGACAAGCGAAGTCCTTCCGGAGTTGCGGAAAGCGATGCAGGACAAAAACCCCGACTTGGTGCGTGCCGCAATCCTCGGACTCACCGAATGGCCGGGCGAAGAGCCGATGCGCGACCTGCTGGCGCTCGCCGGGCAGACCAAGAACCCCGCGCACCAGATACTCGCGTTGCGCGGCTTCCTGAATCTCGTTCAACTGCCTTCCGCGCGTCCGGCGGAGGAAACCGTCCAATTGCTCGCGGACGCGCTGAAACTGGCGGCGCAGCCGGACGAGAAGAAGGCGGTCCTCGCGCTGCTGCCGCGCTACCCAACGCCCGAGGGACTGGCCTTGGCTCGCGCCGCGGCGGACGACGCCGGTGTCGCCGCCGAAGCTAAAATGGCGGTACAGCGGCTCGAACGCTCGCTGCGTACCAGGTAGTATTGATGCTCGGACCGATTTTCCTCTGCACCCTGGCAGCCGCGCCCATGCTGGCGCAGGGCCTTCAACCGATTCCCGTTGAACTGCCCAAACCGCTCTTCGAGGGCACGCCGGAGAATCTGCGCGTCCCGAACCTGGAGAAGCCCCTCGGCAAACCCCGGCCACCCTTCCTGGCGCCGCCCGGAACCACCAACGTGGCGGCCGGACAGCTGGTGTCGAGCAGCGATCCCGACCCAATCATCGGCGACGTCGATATGATCACCGACGGCGACAAAGCAGGCACGGATGGAACGTACGTGGAGTTGAAGCCGGGGCGCCAGCACATCACGATTGACCTTGGTGGCAAGCAGGCGATCTACGCAGTGCTGGTCTGGCATTTCCACAAACAGCCGCGAGTTTACCAGGATGTCGTCGTGCAAGTCGCCGACGATCCCGATTTCATCGCCAACGTCCGCACGCTGTTCAACAACGATCACGACAATACCTCCGGACTCGGCATCGGCAGCGACATGAACTACGTGAATACGTCGGAGGGCAAACTGATCGACGGACGCGGCGTCGAGGCGCGGTATGTGCGCCTCTACAGCAATGGCAGCACGGCGTCGCCTGCCAATCACTACGTCGAAGTCGAGGTGTACGGCAAGCCGGCTCCATGAAATGGCTCGCCGCGATCCTGCTCGTCGCCGCGCCGTTACGCTTCCTTCAATTGGACGAGCGTCCCATGCACGCCGACGAAGCCATTCTCGCGGATCGCCTCGGAACTCTGCTGGAAACTGGCGAGTTCCACTACGACCCTGACGACTTTCACGGACCCGTCCTCGCTTACGCGTCCTGGCCGGTAGCCCGCGCGGGTGGTGCCAGCACGTATGTCGAGCTAGGTGAGCGGCTGATCCGCGCCGTGCCTGCGATTTTCGGAGCGGCCCTGGTCGTGTTCGCCTGGATGATCGGGCGAACCGCTGGTTCGCTGGCGGGCGCATTCGCCGGACTGTTCACGGCCGTCTCGCCAGGGCTTGTCTATTTCAGCCGGTATTACATTCCGGAAGTCCTGCTGGTCTGCTTCTCGGCGGGACTCCTGTTCAGCCTGATGTGCTATGCGGCGGCTCCTGTCACGCGTTGGGCCGTGTTGGCGGGATTGTTTACGGGGCTGATGTTCGCGACCAAGGAGACGGCTGTACTCGCCTTCCTCGCGGCCGGCGCTGGATTCACCGTTCTGCGGCCGCGAGTCGAGCGATCGCATGTACTGATCGCGGCTGCCGCGGGGTCCGCAGTCGCCCTCGCCGCCTTCGGGCCAGCCGCATTGTGGGAGGCACTGCGCTCGGTGGCCTCCTACGCCGCGCGCGCGGCGGACCCTCCCTTGCACGGCCACCCCTGGTTCTACTATCTGGGAATTCTGTTCGGCAGCGCGGACGGTTTATTCCTAATCGCGGCGTTCGCGGCGGTCCCTGCACTGTTCGCGCGCCAGCGTGTGGCACTGTTCCTGTTCGCCTATTCCGTCGTGTTGACGCTGCTTTATTCGCTGCTTCGCTATAAGACGCCTTGGTGCGCGATGGGCTTCTTGCACGGCTGGATCTTGTTAGCCGCTGTGGGAACGGCGGATCTGGTCCACCGGTGGCGAAGCCTCGGCCTTGGCGTCGCGGCGGTCTGCGCGGCGCTCCTGATCTTCGCGTGGCGCGGCAGCTTTGCGCTCGCCAGCGATCCGGCGAATCCCTACGTCTACGCGCACACACTGCCCGATGTGTACCGGCTGCGCGACCGCGTCGCTGGTCTGGCCCGCAATCATCCCGAAGGGGCCGTAATGAGGGTACAGGTGTTCACAACGGAGAACCTGTGGCCCATACCGTGGTATCTTCGCGAATATCCGAATGTGCGGTGGTGGCGCGCCGTTCCTCCAGAAGCTCCGCGCGCCCCGGTGATTCTCATGTCGCCCACCATGGAAGATGCCGTTGCCCGTCACCTGTATGAGTTACCTCCTCCAGGGGAACGGGAACTCTACGTCAATCTGTTTGACGAGCCGCTGTGGCTGCGGCCCGGCGTCGAAGTCCGGGGCTACGCAGTCATGAGCCTCGCGAGCCGCTGAGGAGAGTAAGCGGTGAACCGAAGCCTACTCTTGGCGCTACCACTCCTCGCCCTCGGCCAACTCACTGCCCCCGAGCCGGCTGAGAGCGACGAGACCGCTCAGCACTTCGAACGGCTGCTCCTTGCACTTGCAGCCGGCAGCGGCGGCGATCGCTTCCAATCGGCGCTCTCGGAAGACTTCGCCGGAACCATCTCCGGACAACCCGTCAACCGCGAAGGGTTCGAAAAGCACTTCCGCGGCCTGTTGGAAGCATACGAACTGAACCCGCGACTATCCTTCCGCTGCGTTGCCATCGAACCGGGAGACACCACGGCCGCCACAATCCTCTACGAAGTGGGCGGCCGGTTGCGGACCGGCGGGCTGCGGCAGAACCATGGCACATGGCGAACGACGTGGCGAAGAGCGCCGGCGGGGAACTGGCAACTGGCATCGATCGTCCAGTCGAAAGCGGTTCAGGCCGAAAGTACCGAGCCCTTCTTCGCCGACGTGACGGAGAACGCCCTGGGCGCAACCGAAGCGTTCCGCCGCCAACTCGCAGACGGCGCCGCGCACTGGGCCGCGACCCTCGACGCGGCTTCCGGCATCGACTTCTACGCGCTGAATGGTATCGCTATCGGCGACTACGACGACGATGGATGGGAGGACTTCTACGTCTGCCAGCCCGGCGGCCTCCCCAACCGCCTCTTCCGCAACCGGGGCGACGGAACCTTCGACGACGTCACCGACGAGGCCGGCCTCGGCGTGCTGGACTCGACTTCCTCCGCCGTCTGGGCCGACTTCCGCAACCGCGGCCGCCAGGACCTTCTCGTTGTCACTACCGCCGGCCTGCTCCTGTTCGAGAACGACGGCTCGGGCCGCTTCCGCCGGTCGCCCGCCCGGTTCCCTGTCTCGCCCGCCGGTCGCGGAACCATGATGATGGCCGCGCTCGCCGATTACGACCGCGACGGCTTTCTCGACATCGTCGTCTGCCAGTACCACGCCGCCGAAACCGGCGCCATGACTAACCTGCTCGATCAGCCGCTGCCCTACTACGACGCCAACAACGGCGCCGCGAATCACCTGTTCCGCAACCACGGTGATGGCACGTTCTCGAATGTCACCGAGGCCGCGGGCCTGAACGTGAACAACCGGCGCTGGAGCTTTGCCGCCGCCTGGGGCGATTACAACGCGGACGGCTTTCCCGATCTGTACGTCGCGAACGACTTCGGCCGCAACAACCTCTACCGCAACAACGGAGACGGCACATTTAGCGATTTCGCGGCCGAGGCTGGCGTCGAAGACATCGGCGCCGGGATGAGCGTCGCCTGGGCCGACTACGACGGCGACGGCCTCCTCGACCTCTACGTTTCCAATATTTGGAGCGCGGCCGGGCAGCGGTTGATGAGCCGCCCCGGTTTCCGCCCGGACGCCGATGCGGCCGCGCGGCGGGCGATGCAGAGCTTCGCGCACGGCAACAGCCTCTACCGGAATCGAGGCGACGGCACGTTCGCCGAGTTGGCCGCGCAAGCGGGCGTCGACAATGGCGGCTGGGCGTGGGCGAGCCACTTCCTCGACATCGGCAACGATGGCCGCGTAGACCTGCTCGTGGTTGGCGGACACGTAACCGGCCCACGTGAAACCGATCTCGAGGAGTATCACTGGCGCGACTTGCTCGGTTCGTCGCCCACGCGAGCCGTCCGGTCGGGTCCCTACGAAGCGGCCTGGAGAGAGTTTCAAAAACGGATGACCGAGTTCGGCTGGTCCACCCACGGCGGCGAGCGCAACCGCGTGTTCGCCAACTCCGGCGGCGGTGCGATGACGGATGTGTCCGCGCTGTCGGGCCTCGACTTCGCGGACGATGGCCGCGCCTTCGGAATTGTGGACTTCAATAACGACGGAAAGCAGGACGTGATTCTGAAGAACCGCGGTGGCCCGCAGATCCGTGTGATGCACAACCGGTCCGGCGGCGTTAACCGCTTCCTTACGCTGTCGCTCACCGGCACGCGAAGCAACCGCGACGCCATCGGCGCGAAGGTGTACGCCACTTGCGGCGCAAAGACGCAGACAAAGGAAGTTCAGGCCGGCTCGGGGTTCCTCTCGCAGCACTCCCGCCGGGTTCATTTCGGACTAGGCGCCTGCGACGGGCCGGTCGATGTCCGCATCGATTGGCCGGGCGGTCTATCGCAGAAGCTCGACCCCGTACCGGTGAACCGGCTGCTCCGCGTAACCGAAGGAGGACCAGCCGAGGTATTCCTTCCGAAGCCGCCATCGGTCTCGCCCCCCCCAGCGAGCCGCGGAGCGGAGCCCCAACCTACCGGTACGTGGTTCATCGATCCGGTGCCGGTGCCGCTGGATTCCACGTTCCGCGACCTCCACGGAAAACCTTTCGTTCTGCATGCGCCGCATGGAACGGCGTCGAAGACTCTCAGGGCGACCGCGATCCGGGGCCGTGGTCTCGACTGGCGCGATCTGGAAGTGCCCCCCGAGACGCTCCGCCTCGCTGTCATCGTCGTGCGCCGTCTGTTCGTGGTTCCTCCCGACGTCACGCGCCCCTTCAGCCTCCTGTTCGACAAGGAGGCTCGGCTGGCGAAACTCTCCTGGGGCCAGCCCGGCGAGGCCGCCATCCTCGCGGACGCCACGCACATCGCCAACGCAGCCGGAACGCGCGAGGATCTCGCCCTCCCGTTTCCTGGACAACGATACGGCAACACGGGCTCGCGAATGGAAATCTTCTTTCGCATCGCGCTGGACTGTCTGGAGGCCGGATTACATGCCCCAGCGCTAGAGTATTTTGAGCGCGCGGCGGCGATCGATCCGCGATCCGGTGCGATTGTCAGTGGAATCGGCACGGTCCACGTTTGGGAAGGCCGCCTGGAAGCCGCCGCGAAGAGTTTCGAACGCGCCGCCGTCCTCGATCCCGGCTCCGCGCCGGTCCGCCTCAATCTCGGCGCAACGCTGGCGCGGATGGGAAAGTTCCAGGACGCCGCAGTCCACCTGAAGCAGGCCGCCACGATGGATCCCGCGTCGCCGGAGGTCTGGGCGAACCTTGGCAACGTCTACCTCGACCTGGGCGACCTGCCCAATGCCCGCGCATCGCTCGAACGGGCGCTCGCGCTCGACCCCCGCTCCGCGATGCTGCGCAACAGCCTGGGTACGATGTACGCGGAGCTTGGGCAGCTTGATCGCGCGGAAGTGCACTTGCTGGAAGCGGTGCGCCTCGATCCCGGCTACGTGCAGGCCTACCTCAACCTCGGGCTCCTCTATTTCCACATCGATGACAGGGCCCGCGCGCACGAGATGCTCCAGCAGTGCCTTCAACTGAACCCCGCGAACGCTGATGCACTGCGGCTGATGGAGCGGCTGCGATGACGAAGTTCCGCGCCGCCGCGCTGGCCGCCGTACTGGCGCTGATGTCCACGATCCCAGCGCAAGAAGAGCGCGAGCACGCGCGGCTCTGGAACGCGATCCGCATCGCCGGTGAAGCGGAAGCCGCCTGGCAAGCTGGCGACGGCGACGCGGCCCGAAAGTCGGTGGCCGCCGTATTGCGGGAACTGCGCGGCCTCGCACCGGGCGACGCCCGCCTCCGCGAGGCATCCGCCAAACTGGAAGCTCTCGAAGCGCTTCCTCTCGCCGATTCCAACTGGGCCGCTTTGAGCGGCATTGTTAGCGCGCTGCGCGAGTCCCTGCCCGCGCAAGACGTGAAATTCCAGCGGACATACTCCGCGCCACGCATCGTCGAGAAACAGGCCGGCGGCCACGCCTCGTCCCCCGATCCCGCGCCCGCCGCGGCCGCGTCGCGCGACGACCTGCTGATTGTTGCCGCCACTCCGCGCTTCGAGGAAGCCGCCATTGATTTCTCCCCAACCTATTTCGGCCGCCCGTCCAAGGACCACATCCTGGAGTCCGCCGGCGGCGGTGTCGCCATCCTTGACTACGACAGCGATGGTCTACAGGACATCTTTATCGTCCATGGACCGGAACTACTGCCGGACGGTAAACTCCGCTGGCGCCCAAATGCGCTCTATCGCAATCTGGGGCGTTGGCGATTCGAGAACGTCGCGCGCCGCGCCGGGGTGGACGCGGCCGTCTGGGGCAGCGGAATCTGTGCCGGCGATTTTAATCACGATGGCTTGCTCGATCTCTATGTCACGGCCTTCGGACCGAACCTGCTCTACCGCAACAACGGCGACGGAACCTTCACTGAGACGGCTGCCGCCGCGGGCGTGGCCGATGACGGTTGGAGCACCGGGTGCAGTTTCTTCGACTCCACTGGCAGCGGCCGGCTCGACCTCTATGTCGCCAGCTATGTCGAGGCGAACTGGCCCGATGTCTTCGACGCGAAGCGCAGCCTTCTCTATCGGGGCGGACCCGTTGTCATGACCGGTCCCGCCGGCCTGCCCGCGCGGAAGGACGCCTTTTACCGCAACAACGGTTCCGGCGGATTCCAGGACGCCAGCGCCTCGCTGAAGGGGCTCGACGCGCGTTACGGCTTCGGAGTCCTCACGTTGGACTACGACGGCGACGGCCGCATCGATATCTACGTCGCAAACGACTCGAATCCCAACTTCCTGTTCCGCAATCTCGGCGGCGGGCGCTTCGAAGACACTGCCCTCGCGGCGGGCGTAGCGTTGAACGCGGACGGCCGCGCGCAGGCCGGAATGGGCGTCGATGCCGGCGACTACGACGGCGACGGACTGCCCGACATCGTCGTCACCAACTTCGCCAACGACACCAACACTCTGTACCGCAACTTAGGCGGCGGCCAGTTCGAGGACGTCACGGTGGCCTCCGGGCTGGCCGCTCGGACCCACACCCGGCTCGGCTGGGGAGTCGCCCTTTTCGATGTGGACCTGGATGGCGATCTCGATCTCTTCTTCGCGAACGGCCACATCTTTCCTCAGGTCGACGAGTTTCCCCAATTGCGCGAGACTTTCCATCAGCGTAACCAGATACTGCTCAACGAAGGCGGCCAGTTTCTCGACGCTTCCGATGCGGCGGGCGAAGCGCTGGCCCCCGCGAGGTCGCACCGCGGCCTGGCCGTCGGCGACCTCGACAACGACGGCAAACTCGACTTGGTCGTCACCTCGATGGACGGCCGCCCCGCCCTGCTGCGTAACACGACCCCCGCGCAAGACGACAACTGGACCGGATTCAATCTACGCTGTGGCGGCCCGAACCGCTTCTGCGTCGGAGCGACAATTCTGCTTCACGCCGCCGGCAAAACCCAACTCCGCGAGATCCGGTCCGGAGGAAGCTACCTCTCCCAAAACGACCTCCGCGTTCATTTCGGCCTCGGCCGCCATCGAGGCGCGGTCGATGTCGAGGTACGCCTGCCAGGACGCAAGTCGCGCCGTTTTACCGGCATCCCTACCGGCAAATACGTCGACCGTAGCGTGGAGTGACGCCCTGTTAGCGCCGGTGGCTGCTCTCGTAATGCGCCTTCAGCAGATCGTCACCGAAATCCCCGTCGAATTCCCGCCAAACGCTGTGAATATGATTCGCATTATTCTGCGTATTGTCGTACTCGATCAGGAACGCCGGTGCCGCGACGCGGTAATAGTGGGGACCGCCGCGCTCTTCCACGCCGGCCCAGGCGAAGTACAGGTTATTCCCGGCGGCCTTCAACTTCGCCGCGCGCGTCTCGGCAATCGCGTCCGGCAGGTTGCCGATATACTCACCGACGAGGTTCTGCAGTAATTCGCGCTGCTTCGCGGTCATCTTGGCCGCCGACAGGCCGTTGGGCTGGCCCGTCAAGGCCGCCTTTCGCGACGCCTCGGTGAGGATGTCCTTGTACGCCTGGGCGCTGACGATGGCGGTCTTCTTCTGCTCGGCGGTCAGGGAAGCGATCAGTTCACGACCGAGATCCTCCTCGCGCGCAAGCACACGGAGACCCGCTCGCGGACCCTGTCTCACTTCGGCGGGATTGGCGCCATAGAACATCGGCGCGGCGCCGATCTTCCCGTTTACAACCGTGAAGTGCAGGCTGAGATGGTGCCCCTCCACGCGATACGACCAGTTGCCCTTGTCGGAAGGCGTGCCGAAGACGCTGAAGTGATACTTCTCCGGATCGCGGCGGCCGGCGGTGTCCTTCTCGAGAATCCGAAGAACGTCTTCCAGACTCATCACGCTGACGGCCTTGATATAGCCGCTCTGGCTCAGCCCGGCGCTCAGCAGCGCGTTGGCCAGGTGCTTCTGGTGCGGCGACATCTCGCCGAGGGTCAGCCCAAGCCGCTTACGCTTGTAGCTCTGCTCGATGTTGTTACCGGGCACGAAGTGCCAGAAGAAACGTTCGTCGTCCTCGAAGCGGAACGTGGCGCGCTGCTTCTGCTCTTCGCTGAGCGAGGCGAGTAGCGCCTGCGCGGTTTGCGTCATCGTGGACAAGGTATTGGTCCGTTGCCAGGCGGCGCCCAGCAGTCCGAGGCTGAGTGCGGCGACGAGTAGGCGGATACGGTTCGATTTCACGGTGCCCTCCTGAGCGAGGACATCATCGTATCAAAACGGAAGGTCGCGCTGCGGAGTCTCGCCGCTGGCGTAGCGAGCGAGGAAAGTGTACGGGTTGATCGGATTGCCGCCGCGGCGGACTTCGTAATGCAGATGCGGCGACGTCGCGCGGCCCGTCGCGCCTGTCGCGCCGATAATCGAACTCCGCCGCACTTCCTGTCCGGCCACTACGTCGATCCGGGACAGGTGCGCGTAATAGGTGCTCAAACCGTTGCCGTGGTCGACGACGACCAGCTTGCCGTAACCCCGCCACCATTCGGCGACTGAGACGATACCGTCGGCGGTCGTCCGCACGGGCGTGCCGATGGGAGCGGCGAGATCGATGCCGGTGTGAAAGGCGCCTTCACCGGAAAAGGGATCGGTCCGGTGGCCGAAGCTGCTCAGCAGCCGGCCGTGGAGGGGCCAGAGGCTGGGCTGTATGTTGGTCTGCCACATACGCGGAAATTTCCGGAACGTGCGTGAAAGACGCGCGCTCTTGAGAAAGTCGTACTGTTCGATGGTCTCGTCGAAGGTGGGCAGCAGCGGACCTTCGGCCGAAATGTCGGGCGGCCCATCCAGGTGTTGCTTCACACCGAAAGCGATCTGGACCTCGCCAGCCAGCATCTGCAACGTGACCAGTTGCTGATTCGTTTGATCGGCGCTCTTCTGGAGTTGCGCGTAGCGGTTGCGGAGGGTGTCGATCTCCTCGCGGAGGGAATTGTAATTGGCCACCTTCCAGACCATCCGGGCGTAGCTGGTGGCCGCGCCCACGGCCGAAATCACGCCGAGTAGCGCGAACACCAGAATTGTGTAAACCGCCTGCTGGGGAACGTGTAGCCTTCTTAACCGGCCATGGAAAGAATGTGCCAGAACGACGATGAAATACGGCTGATCCTTCATGGGTTAGGGTTGAAGTGAAAGTTTGAACCTGACTCCTAAACTGCGGAAAATATATCAGTTAGCAAGTTTGACTTCCCGAACGGGTTCATCGGTAAGCGAAACCATATAGTTACCACCGATTCGCGCCGCTGTCAAGGGTTTTGTTGTGTCGCGTGGTGCTGAAAACGAGCTTAATTTGCTATGATTCGGCTTCATGGCGAGATACTCGATCGGCCTGGATCTGGGCGGTACCAACCTGCGCGCGGCGGCGGTGGACGCCTCCGGCACCATACTGGACAAGGTTGCCGGCCACACAAACTTTTCGGCGGGCCGCGACGCCGTGCTCGACGATATGGCGGCGAGCATCGACGAACTGCGGCGCAAGTACGGAGTGGCGGATTTGGTGGGCGTCGGGATCGGCGTGCCGGGATTCATCCGCATGAAAGAAGGCGTCATCGCCGGTTCACACAATCTGTTGGGCTTCGACGGATTTCCCGTGCGCGACGAACTCTCGCGGCGGCTCGACACTCCAGTGGTACTCGAGAACGACGCCAACGCGGCCGCGATGGGCGAGAAGTGGGCAGGCGCGGGCCGCGATGTGGACGATCTCATCCTGCTCACGCTCGGTACCGGCATCGGCGGTGGCATTATCTGCGGCGGACGCGTGCTGCACGGCGCGGTCGGCATGGCCGGCGAGATCGGCCACATGACGGTGATACCCGAGGGCAATCCGTGCGGATGCGGCAATCGCGGCTGCCTTGAAAAGCACGCCTCCGCGACGGCTGTGGAGAGCATGGCCAACCTCGTGGCGATCGGCAAGCGGGTGACCGCGCGCGAGGTCTGCGAATTGGCCCAGCAGGGGCACGAGAATGCTCAGCGGGTCTTCGCTTCCATGGGGACGGCGCTTGGCATCGCGCTGGCGTCTCTCATCAATATATTTAACTTTCCGCTGTATCTGTTGAGCGGGGGTGTCTTACCGGCATGGGATTTCTTTGCTCCAGCGATGTTCGCCGAAATCGAGTGCCGCTCGTTCACCTTCCGGAATACCGAGACCCGGGTCGAAAAGGCGATCCTGGGGAACGAGGCCGGGCTGTATGGCGCGGCGTATCTACCATACCTGGTGGAGGCCCGGTAGGTGTGCTGACCGGGCGCCGCTCGTTTGGAAGGGTTCGTGCCGTCGAATTATTCGTCGTATACGACCTAAGTCTCAGGAGGACTTATACATGTTCTACGTCGGAGTAGATATCGGCACGGGCGGAACTCGCGCTTTGCTGGTGGACGGATCGGGCCAGGTGCGGCACGGCGTGACCGCTGCGCACGAAGAAATGCGGATGGAGCGGCCGCTGTGGGCCGAGCAACGTCCTGAAAACTGGTGGGATGCGGCCCAGCAGGCGATTCGCGGCGTTGTCGCGGAAGCCGGGGTGAACCCGTCCGAGATCGGCGCGGTGGGACTGTCCGGCCAAATGCACGGCCTGGTGATGCTGGACGAAAACAACAGCGTGATTCGACCCGCATTGATCTGGTGCGACCAGCGCAGCCAGGCGCAGGTCGACTTCGTCCACCGGACGATTGGGCGAGATCACGTAGTCACTGCGACAGCTAACCCAATGCTGACCGGCTTCACTCTCCCGAAGTTGCTCTGGGTGCGCGATCACGAGCCGCGGAACTTCGCCCAGCTTCGCAAAGTTCTCCTGCCGAAAGACTACGTCCGCTTTCAGCTCACCGGCGAGTACGCGACCGATGTGGCCGACGCTTCCGGGACGGGACTGTTCGACGTGGTCACCCGGCGATGGTCGCAGAAGATGGTCAGCGGTCTCAACTTGGACTTCGCAATTCTTCCGCAAGTTTATGAATCGCAGGAAGTAACAGGACGCATCACGCAGGCAGCCGCAGCTTTGACTGGGCTGGCTGAGGGCACACCCGTCGTCGGCGGGGCGGGCGACCAGGCCGCCAGCGCAGTGGGGAATGGGATCGTTCAGGCCGGTATCGCTTCCTGCACCGTCGGTACCTCGGGCGTCGTGTTTGCGCATCTCGATAGGCCGGCCTACGACCTCCAGGGCCGCGTCCACACCTTCTGTCACGCCGTTCCGGGAAAGTGGCACGTCATGGGGGTGACGCAGGGCGCGGGGCTGAGCCTCCAATGGATGCGCAAGACCCTGATGCCGGAGTCCACCTACGACGACATGACCGCTGCGGCTGCGAAGGCTCCAGCCGGCTCCCACGGCTTGTTCTGGCTGCCGTACCTGATGGGCGAACGGACACCGCACCTGGATGCGCGGGCGCGCGGCGGCTGGGTCGGGTTGACGGCGAAGCACGGCCGCGCGGATATGATCCGATCCGTCTTGGAGGGCGTATCGTTCTCCCAGCGCGACTGCCTGGATCTGATTGAGGAGATGGGGGTGGACATCCACTCGGTACGGCTGTCCGGTGGCGGAGCGCAGAGCGCGGTCTGGCGGCAGATGTTCAGCGACGTGTTTAATAAGAGGGTCGTAACTCTTTCCACGCAGGAAGGTTCTGCCTACGGGGCAGCGTTACTCGCGATGGTCGGAGGCGGAGCGTTTCCTTCAGTCGAGGAAGCCTGCGCGGCGGCCATTCGCGAGACGGCCTCGCTCAAGCCGGTGGCTAACACCGCGCAGGTGTATGAGAGGCACTACCAGGTCTACCGCTCGTTATATCCTTCGCTGAAGCCGATCTATGGCCTGGTTGCGAATCTATAGCGCCGGGGTAACGGCGGTCACCCGAGGGGCGTTTGAGTATGTTGGGTTTGCGTCTCAATCTCTTTCTCGTGGCGGCCACGATGGCGTGGCCGTTGTGGGGACAGCAGGATGCGGGAGAACTACGCCTTACGGTGGTCGACCCGAGCGGCTCGCCGGTTGAGGTGCGCGGCGAACTACGCGGCGCCACGGCGCTGACGCGTTTTGCCTTTGTCACGGATGGCTCGGGCAAGGCCGCATTGGCGTCGCTGCCGTTCGGAACGTACCAGCTCAAACTCACCCGGCTTGGTTTCGAAACGCAGGAAGCGACAATCGAAATCGGCTCGCCCGCTCCGGTCGAGCGCGTGTTCACGCTCCAGGTGTCGGCCATCGAGACCTCGCTGGTTGTAAGCATTCTGCCGGGCAACCTGGAAGGCATCCCCGGCTCTACCGGCGAAATCACGCGCGCCGACCTCGACGCAACGCGGCCGTTATCCATCAAGGAGGCGCTCCGCCGGTCGCCCGGAGTGCATGTGGTGGACGAAGACGCCTTCGGCCTCAATCTCAACATCGGACTGCGCGGACTCAATCCGCGGCGGACGCAGCGCACTCTGTTACTCGAAGATGGTGTGCCAATCCATCTCGCCCCGTACAGCGACCCCTCGGCTCACTATCATACTCCGCCCGAACTGTTGGAGAGCATCGAGTTCATCAAGGGCTCCGGCGAGATCGTTCACGGTCCGCAGACCGTGGGCGGCGTCATCAACATGGTGACCGAGCCGGCGCCCAACCGGTTCCGGTCGAGTTTCGGCGCCGTGCTCGGGAACCGCGACTTCCGGTCGGTCGATGGCAAATTGGGCACGGGTGATGCCCGCGGCGGAATCCTCGGCCACGTGGTTCATCGCGAGGGGAACGGCGTTCGCGAGGGGCACTCGCACGCCATTACGCACCTTGGTTTGCGAGGGCTTCTGCGGCTGAGCGGCCGTCAGTCGCTCCAGCTTCAGACGAGTTATTACGAGGAGAATTCGAACTTCTCCGAGGCCGGGATGGCGGAGGCACGCTATGAAGCCAACCCGTTCGACAACCCCTTCCGTAACGACAGATTCGAACTTCAGCGCGTCGTCGCCCGCGCATTGCATGCCATCGAGTTGGACGAAGGAATCCGGCTGTCGACCAGTCTCTACTACCAGAAAATCGACCGCGCGTCCTACCGGCAGACCGACGATTCAACGGATCAGATGACGGCCAATCCGGAGACCGGCTGCACCGGCGCCGCGCGGTTGGACTACGACTCGTTCGCCGCCCTTTGCGGCAACAAGATGCGTCCGCGCAACTACGATTTCTGGGGTATCGAGCCGCGCCTGCAAATCCGGCGGAAGATCTTCGGCGTGACGAACGAAACGAACGCCGGCATGCGCTTCCATCGCGAGAACGTGACCCGCCGCCGGTTCAACGGGATTACGCCGGCCGCGCGCGAGGACTCGCCTGGTACATTGCTTCGCGATTGGAACGAGATTGAAGCCACCGCCGTGCCGGCGTACTTTCAGAGCAGCTTCCTCGCAGGCTTATGGAGCTTCACGCCGGGCGTTCGCGTGGAGCGCATCTCGTCGCGCAATCGCGCCCGCCGGTTCAACTTCAACCCGGTCGACGTGCGCGTGCGGGACACCCAAACCGTCGTGCTGCCGGGCGCCGGACTGACATATTTCGGATTGCCCCGAACGACGCTCTTCACTGGCGTTCACAAAGGATTCGCGCCGCCCCGGCCCGACGAAAACCTGAACCCGACGGACCCGAATTTCTTTCCCGTTTCGGCGGAGCGAAGCACCAACTATGAAGCCGGCGTCCGCTCCCTGCCGCTGGCCGGAGTTCAGATGGAATTCACCTTGTTTCGGCTGGACTTCACGAACCAGATCGTTCCGGGGGATTCGGTCGGCCAGCCGCTGTTAACATGGGCCAACGCGGGGCGGACCCGGAACGAGGGCTGTGAAATCGGCGGCCGCCTCGACCTCGGCTCGCTGCTCGCGTCCCCTCACAATTTCTACCTGACCGCCGCCTATACCTACCTGTTCACGGCCCGGTTCGACAGCGACTCGTTCAACGGACCCGTCAACGTGCGCGGCAATCGGTTGCCCTACGCTCCGCGTCATCTTTTCTCTCCTACCGCCGGCTACTCTCACCGAAGCGGTGTCAATGTGACTGCCGGGATCGAACATCTCAGCGAACAGTTCGCGGGCAATCTGAACGATCGCGTCCCGTCGGCGAACGGGTTGTCCGGAACCGTCCCGAGTTTCTCGATTGTCCACGCGGCGGTCAATGTGCCACTGCGAGCGAAGGGCCCCGTCCTGTTCCTCAGCCTGTCTAACCTGGCCGATCGCCGCTATATCGTCAGCCGCGTCGACGGTATTCATCCCGGCCGGCCCCGCCAGGTCTTCGGCGGTTTGCGCTGGAGCTTCTGATCACGCCGAGTCCAGCGGCAGCACCTCGCGTCCGATGCGCCCGCCGGCCGCGCGTTCGGCCACCTGGATGTCGTAGGCAGTTTGAAGATTCACCAGTATTGCGCCGATGTGCCGAAGTAACGCGCCAGCCGCAATGCCGTATCCGCGGTGATCGCGCGCCTACCGTTGACAATCTCGCTCACCCGGTTCACCGGAACGCGAATGTCCCGGGCCAGCCGGTTCATGCTCACGCGAACGTCATCCAGGTCTTCCTTGAGTATCCCGCCCGGATGAATAGGCGGAAGCCGGCGTCGCTTTTCGACCA
>CAYPUQ010000033.1:0-9461 GCA_964413655.1 uncultured Solibacteraceae bacterium
GAGTCGAGCAGAATCACGACGTCGCGCTTGTGCTCCACTAGCCGCTTGGCCTTCTCGATCACCATCTCAGCCACCTGCACGTGCCGGGAGGCCGGCTCGTCGAACGTCGAGCTGATCACCTCGCCCCGCACCGAACGCTGCATGTCCGTTACCTCTTCGGGCCGCTCGTCGATCAGAAGCACGATCAGGTTGATTTCCGGGTGATTGGTCGTGACCGAGTTCGCGATGCTTTGCAGCAGCATCGTCTTGCCCGTGCGCGGCGGCGCCACAATCAGGCCGCGCTGGCCTTTGCCGAGCGGTGTCAGCATGTCCATGACGCGGCCCGAGTAGTTTTCCCGGGTGGTTTCCAGCCGGACCCGCTCTTCCGGATAGAGCGGCGTTAGGTTGTCGAAAAAGATCTTGTTCCGCGACTCCTCCGGGGGCTCGAAGTTGATCGCATCCACCTTGATGAGCGCAAAATACCGCTCGCCTTCCTTCGGTGGCCGGATCTGCCCGGAAATCGTGTCGCCCGTGCGCAGATCGAAACGCCGGATCTGCGACGGCGAGACGTAGACATCGTCCGGCCCGGGCAGATAATTGTATTCTGGCGCCCGTAGGAACCCGAAACCGTCAGGCAGGCACTCCAGCACCCCTTCGGCGAAGATCAACCCCGACTTCTCCGCCTGTACCTGGAGGATCTTGAAGATCAGATCCTGCTTGCGCATCCCGGCCATGCCGGTTACTCCCAGATCCTTGGCGATCTGCTGGAGGTTCTGAATGCTCATCTCCTTCAGCTCGGCCAAATCGAGGCTGAAGCCTTCGCGCGTGCGGCGTTGCCGGTGCTCGCCATGGCGCAGCGGGAGGCGTGCGGGCACCGGTTCGGTCTGACCGTTGCCCTTCGACGCGGGCTCCTTTGCCGCGGCCTCCTTGGCTGCCGGTTCCTTCGCGCTGTCCTTGGAAGTCTCCTTGGCGTTGTTCTTGTTGTTGCCGTCCTTGACCGCCGGCTCCTTGCCTGCGTCTTTCGCCGCCGTTTCCTTGACGGTCTTCTCGTCCTTCGGAGACTCTTTCAGCTTGTTTTCCACGTTCTTGCTCTCCGCCTTAGTGTCGGGCTTCGCTTCGACACCCTTCGCTTCCCGCGAATCTTTCGCCGGTGGCTGCCGTTCCTCTACGTTCTCTTGAGGATTGTCGAGATCGCTTGCCAAATTTCCCTCACTCCCTGGCCGGTCACGGCCGAGAAGGTGATCGGTTTAGCGTGCATCCACGGGCTGTCCCCGCAATGCCGCAAAATTCCGTTGAGCCCCTGCTGGCGCTCCTTCTGTGACTTCAACTTGTCGAACTTCGTTGCAACAACCGTGTATCGCCGCTTGTGGATCTCCAGCCACTGCTTCAGATCCAGATCCTTCGGCAACCACCCCCGGCGCGCGTCCAGCAGGATTACGCAAAGCTCCAAGACTGCACGGTCCTTCAAATAGGACTCAGCCAGCCCTTTCCAGGACTCGACCATTGCCAAGGGTGCCCGGGCGAATCCGTAACCCGGCAGATCCACGAAACACCATCGATCCTCAACTCGAAAAAAATTGATGGCTTGTGTACGGCCCGGAGTGGAACTGGTGTGCGCCAGACCCTTGGTGGCAGCCAGCACATTCAACAGGCTCGACTTCCCAACGTTGCTTCGGCCGAGGAACGCGACTTCCGGAAGCCCCGGCCGCGGAAACTGCTCTGGTCTGACTGCACTTATTATAAACTCTGTGCGCAATCCTGTTGGAATCCTGCCCGCCGATCGCCCTCTCCAAACCCCGGTCGCGCGGTTTCTCCAAGGGGAGACCACGCCAAACCGAAGCCTAGTGGGTCAATTTTTCGTCGCTTGGACGCGGAGTCGCAGCCTCGATATTCGATTGCTGCCCAGCCGCCAACGCCACGCTGTCCAATGGGCGCTCCAAGGCAATCCGCAAGACCTCGTCCATCGACTCGACAAAGTGCAGTTTCATATCCTTCCGGATATTCTCTGGGATATCGGGGAGATCTTTTTCGTTATCCTTCGGCAAGATCGCTTCGGCGATGCCATGACGGTGCGCCGCCAGCAACTTTTCCTTCATCCCACCAATCGGCAATACCTTGCCGCGTAGCGTGATCTCGCCGGTCATCGCCACGTCGCCGCGGACCGGGATCTTGGCCAGCGCACTGGCTATGCTGGTCGCGATCGTAATACCGGCCGACGGCCCATCCTTTGGAATCGCACCCTCCGGAACGTGAATATGGATGTCGAGGTGCCGGTAGAAGTCCCGTGGCAGACCGAGAGACTGCGCTCGAGACCGCACATAACTCATTGCCGCCTGCGCCGACTCCTGCATCACTTCGCCGAGTTTGCCGGTCGTGGTTAGTTTCCCGCGGCCCTCCATGATCGTGGTTTCCGTCGTCAGGATCTGGCCGCCGACCTCGGTCCACGCCAACCCCACTGTCGCGCCGATCTCATTCTTCTTCTCGGCCTGCAGGTCGCGGAACCGCAACGGACCCAGCAACTCCTGGACCTTGGCGGCATTGACCACCGTCGTCGCCAGTTGCTTGGATTCCTTCTTCTTGCCCTTCGACGTCACCATCTTCCGCGCAATCTTGCGGCACACGTTTCCGATCTCGCGCTCCAGGTTCCGCACGCCCGCCTCGCGCGTGTAGTTCTGAATCAGGCACGTCAGCCCCGCATCCTGGAACGTGATGTCTTTCTCATTCAATCCCGTCGCTTCCGTCTGCTTCGGCACCAGGAACCGCTTGGCGATCTCCAACTTCTCCAGTTCCGTGTAACCGGAAAGCCGGATCACCTCCATCCGGTCCTGCAAAGCCGGCGGAATCGTGTGCAGTACGTTCGCCGTCGCTATGAAGAACACTTCGCTCAGGTCGTATTCCACGTCCAGGTAATGATCCACGAACATGTAGTTCTGCTCGGGATCCAGGACCTCCAGCAGCGCCGCCGACGGGTCGCCCCGGAAGTCCATCGACATCTTATCGACCTCGTCGAGCATGAAGACCGGGTTCCTCGTTCCCGCCTTCTTCATCATCTGGATCACTTGGCCGGGCAGGGCGCCGATATACGTCCGGCGGTGCCCGCGGACCTCGGCCTCGTCCCGCACGCCGCCGAGCGACATCCGCACGAATTTGCGGCCCGTCGCCTTGGCGATTGACATGCCAAGCGAGGTCTTGCCCACGCCCGGGGCGCCGACGAAGCACAGAATGGAACCCTTCGGATTCTTGACCAGCCGGCGCACGGCCAGGAACTCCAGGATGCGCTCCTTGATCTTTTCCAGTCCGTAGTGGTCCGATTCCAGCACCTTCTCGGCGAATCCAAGGTCCCGGATCTCCTTCGTCTTCTTCTTCCACGGTACCGCGAGCAGCCATTCCAGATAATTGCGCGAAACCGTCGACTCGGCCGACATCGGCGGCATCAGTTCCAGCCGGCGCAGTTCTTGCGTTGCCTTTTCGCGTGGCTCATCCGGCATTCCCGCGGCATCGATCTTCTTCTTTAGCTCGTCGAACTCGCTCTTCTCGCCCCGGCCGAGTTCTTTTTGGATCGCCTTGATCTTCTCGTTGAGGTAGTATTCCTTCTGCGCCCGTTCCATCTGCCGCTTCACGCGGCCCTGAATCGTGCGATCCATGTTGAGCTTCTCGATCTCGATATCGAGCATCTCCGCGACCCGTGTCAAACGATCCACCGGATCGAAGATCTCCAGCAGTTCCTGCTTCTCTTCGATTGTCAACTGCAGGTTCGCCCCAATGGTATCGGCGAGCTTGCCGGGATCGTCTACCCGGATGGCCGCAATCATCGTCTCGTAGTTGAGATTTTGGCTCAGCTTGACGTACTGCTCAAAGAGCGTCGTCGCGCGGCCGGTCAACGCTTCGAGCTGCGGCCCAGCCTCGACTTTGAAAGAGAAGGTCTTCACCACGGCCCGGAAGAATCCCTCCTCGTCGGAGATTGAGATCGTCTTGGCCCGTTCCACGCCTTCCACCAGCACCTTGATGTTACCGTCCGGTAGCTTCAAGCTCTGAACGATATTGGCAATGGTTCCGACCGGAAATATCTCGTCCGGCGATGGTTCGTCCACCGAAGCATCGTGTTGCGTGGCGAGAAAAATCTTCTTGTCGCCGCTTAGCGCTTCTTCGAGTGCTCGGACGCTCGATTCGCGTCCGACGACGAACGGCGTCATCATGTGCGGGAAGATAACCACATCCCGGATCGGCATCATCGGGAGGCGTCTGGTTTCGGGTTTTTCCTTCGAAGTAAGCATCGATTAGTTGTGAATTCTCTGAGCGGTGTGCGGAATGAACATTGCGAGCCGGCCATGGGCCGGTGCCCCTCTGAAGCGGCGGCCTCAGCCCGCTTTTTCGAGCAGACCGAGGCTAATCTTTTGATTCAGCACCATCTCCTTGGTTACAACGAATTCGCGAATCTTCTTATTGGAGGGGAGATAGTACATCAGGTCTAGCATCAGATCCTCGAGGATCATCCGCAATCCGCGAGCGCCGAGCTTCCGCTCCATGGCCATGGCGGCGACCGCCTCCAGCGCTTCCTCGGTAAACCTTAGTCTAACATTCTCAAACTCGAACAGGCGTTGATACTGGCGGCTGATCGCATTCTTCGGCTTGGTCAGAATCTGCACCAGCGCATCCTTGTCCAACTCGTCCAGCACGCCGATCACCGGCAAGCGCCCGACGAATTCGGGAATGAATCCGTACTTGATCAGGTCGATCGGCTGAATACTTTGCATCAGGTTTTCGTCCCGTTTCGGGACCACCTTACGCTCCTCTTCCATGCCTCTCTGGAATCCCAGTGTCGCCTTGCCCACCCGCCGGCCGATCACCTTGTCGAGACCGACAAACGCGCCCCCGCAAATGAACAGAATGTTCGCCGTGTCCACCGGCGTGAATTCCTGATGCGGGTGCTTGCGGCCTCCCTGTGGCGGCACGTTGGCGACCGTCCCTTCCAGGATTTTCAACAGCGCCTGCTGCACACCTTCCCCCGATACGTCGCGCGTGATCGAGGGGTTTTCGTCTTTCCGGGCGATCTTGTCGATTTCGTCGATGTAGATGATGCCTTGCTGGCAGCGCTGCACATCCCAATCGGCATTTTGCAGCAGCCGCAACACGATGTTCTCGACATCCTCGCCGACGTAGCCGGCCTCGGTCAGCGTCGTCGCGTCGGCAATGGCGAATGGAACATCCAGGATTCGCGCCAGCGTCTGCGCCAGCAGTGTCTTGCCCGTACCCGTGGGACCGATGAGCATGATGTTGCTCTTGTTCAGTTCCACTTCGCCGGTGCTGCGCTTGTTCATGTGGATCCGTTTGTAGTGGTTGTAAACGGCCACCGCCAGCTTCCGCTTCGTCGTCTCCTGGCCAATGACGTATTGGTCGAGGTGTTCCTTTAACTCCAGCGGCTTGGGCAGCTTGTTCGGAATTCCACCGGTGGGTTCAGAACGGTCGTCTTCGAGAATCGAGTTGCAGACCGCGATGCACTCGTCGCAAATATACGCCCGCGGATACTCGCTGGGCGAGGAAATCAACTTCCCGACCGCATCCTGAGTTTTCTGGCAAAACGAACAGCGGAGCGTGTCGTCGGAAATGGAGCGCTTCAAGGCAGACCCCCGTCCTCGGCGCAACTGGGTTCATTCAAAATTAAGTACCTACATCTTTCATTATCGCCCGAAGCCGCGATGCGGGCAATCTCCCTAGGGGACGGAACGGCTGATAGTCCGGCGGAATTTTCCCTCCCTCCAGGCCGTCTTTGCCCCGGCAAGGCCGGCCCCCGGCGATTTTCCGTGCGTAGACCTCACCAATCCCGGGAATCGCCCGTAAGACGTCTTCTTCCGCCGCGCCGGAGCTTTGCGTCGCAGCAATGACTGGCATCCCAAACCAAAGCGCCACTCCGGCTCTCCCAACCGTGGATCGCTGTACCATCCCGTGTCGAGCCTCCGCGCCCCTATTCTACGTCGAATCGGATGCCAGCGGTGGTTCGCCTACTCAGGGCGGCTGCTGTCCCGGCCCAGAATCCGCCGTCCCGCTTCGTCCGCGACGCGGGCCAGCATATCATGCCGTTCAGCGGTCTCCGTCTCGAACTCCTCGCTCCAGAAGTACGTTCCGGCTTGGCCATCCACCAGTTGTGCCAGCACACGCAGCCGGCCGCGGCTCTCCCAATAGGCCCCCTCCATCACCACCGCCGCGCCGAGCTTCTTGGCAATCAACCGGATGTCCTCCGGCCGGCCCTGCCAAGCCATCGCCGAGGTTCTCGAGACCACTCGCAGCGAGGCGTTCTGAGCCATGAGCCGGGTCAGTTCCAAAACAAACGCCTCCGGTGATAACGCCGCCGGAGGCATGCTTAGGTCCGCGAACGGTAGTACCGCCACCGTAGATGGGGGCGCCGGCTGCTCGTCCCGGTCTCCGGCCCCCCGGAAGACTGGAACGTAGCCTCCCTTTGGATAGAAGATCACTACCGGATCCGCGGCGCCGTCCGTCCGGTAATAGTCCTCCAGACGGGCTCGAAGCTTGGTTGCCTCGACGCGGACAACTGGATCCAGCCTTGGATCGTATCCGGCCGGCCGATCAAAAACCGCCCTTCCAACGCTCGATTCTTTCAATAAGGCCGCGCAGCCTCGGAGCCTCTCCTCCACCGTGTACCGGAGAAACCGCGAAAGACGCTCGGACCGCGCGAAGCGCCGGTCCGAGCAAAGCCGGTCCACAGCTTCCCGGATGTCCCGCTCTGCAAATACAAGGTCGCTCGTCATCGCCCTGGTCCCTGTTCCTCAGACCTTTAGACGGAAGACGAGCCGCCGCAGTGCGGTTGTTCCGCTATTTTTTCGTGGACTTCATTTTTTCCCGGAGTTCCTTCAGAACGGCCCGCCGGCTGAGCTTGATCTTATTGCCTTCGAGTGCCAGCACTTTCACCTGGATCTGATCGCCTTCCTTCAACTCGTCCTGCACCGTGCGCACCCGGTTTTCCGCGATCTCACTGATATGCAGCAGTCCGTCCGTCCCCGGGAAGATCTCCACGAAAGCGCCAAAGTCGACGATCCGCACCACCTTGCCAAGGTAGGTCTTCCCGATTTCGGCCACCGCTCCGATCTCTTCCACGCGCCGGACGGCTTGCTTCGCGGCCTCGGGATCCGAACTGAAAATGTTGACAGTTCCGTCGTCGTGGATGTCGATCTTCGTGCCGGTTTCATCGGTGATCGAGCGGATCATCTTGCCACCGGGTCCAATCAGCTCCCGGATCTTGTCGGTGGGGATGGTCAGCGTGTAGATCCGCGGCGCATAGGCCGAAATCTCGGTCCGTGGCAGCGCAATGCACTCTTCCATCTTGTCGAGCAGGAACAGCCGCGCCCGGCGCGCTTGCTCCAGCGCTTCGCGCATCAGACTGGTCGGAACGTTGGGAACTTTCAGATCCATCTGCAGAGCGGTAATCCCCGCCCTCGTACCGGCCACCTTGAAGTCCATGTCGCCGTAATGGTCCTCCGCACCGGCGATATCCGTCAGGATGGCGTACTTCTCGCCTTCCTTTACCAAACCCATCGCGATGCCGGCCACGGGCGCCTCGATCGGTACGCCCGCGTCCATCAGGCTCATCGTTGCGCCACAAACCGTCGCCATCGAACTGGACCCGTTCGACTCCAGGATGTCGCTCACCACGCGCAGCGTATACGGAAACTTGGTCTCATCGGGGATCACTGGCGTCAACGCTCGCTCGGCGAGTACTCCGTGACCCACCTCGCGCCGCCCGGCTCCGCGCAGAAACTGCACTTCGCCCACGCTAAAAGGTGGGAAGTTGTAGTGCAGCATGAACCGCTTTGCGGTATCGCCCGACGGATCGAGTAATTCGATGCGCTGCGCGTCCTCCTTCGTGCCGAGAGTCACCGTTACCAGCGCCTGCGTCTCACCGCGGGTAAACAGCGCTGAGCCGTGCGTCCGCGGCAGCAGCCCCACTTCCAGCGCCAGCGGCCGGATCTGATCGAACGGGCGGCCGTCCGGCCGGCGCCGATCGTTGAGCATTTGAGCGCGGAAGATCCGCTCTTTCAAAATGCCGAACACCTTGCCGGCTTCCGCCCGCTGCTCGCCCTCTTCCTCCGGGAAGAGTCCGATGGCCTTCTTCTTCAGTTCGTCGACGCGCGCGTAGCTGTCCAGCTTCGGATACTTCTCCGTGTTCATCGCATCCGTCAGGTCGCCTCGCACCGCCTCTTCGACCTTCTTGTAGATATCCTCGTTCACCGGCGGCGGCTCGTAAGCGCGCTTCGGCTTGCCGCACTGCTTCACCAGGTCCTCGATGCCCGCAATCAGCTTCTTGCAGCTGTCGTGGCCGAACTCGATCGCCTGGACCACCTCTTCCTCGGGGACGCCGGCGCCGCCGGCCTCCACCATCACGATGCCCTCGCGGGTGCCGGCTACTACGATGCTGAAGTCGGATTCGCGTACCTCGTCGTAGCTCGGTACCGCCACCATCTCGCCCTTAATGCGCGCTACGCGCAACCCGGCCAGCAAATAGTGGAACGGGATATCGGAGATCGCCAGCGCCGCCGCCGCTCCGGTAATCGAAAGCGGACCCGGGTCGACGTTCGGATCGGCCGAGAGCACCATCGCAATAATCTGCGTCTCGCAGGAGAACCCTTCCGGGAACAACGGACGCACCGGCCGGTCGATCAGCCGGCACGTCAGGATTTCCTTCTCGCTCGGACGCCCTTCCCGTTTGATGAATCCGCCCGGGAACTTCCCGGCCGCGTAAGTATACTCGCGATAATCCACCGTCAACGGGAAAAACGCCGTGCCGACCTTCGGGTCGCGGTTGGCGCAGGCGGTCACCAGAACCACCGAATCGCCGCACCGGACAATAACCGCGCCATCGGCCTGTTTGGCCAACTTGCCGCTCTCCAGAACGACCGTGCGTCCCTGGAGGTCAATCTCTGTTCTAAACATTTTCTACTCCTATCTCGCTTCAGGCGAGGCAAAGACCGTATCCGGTCTCAGCCACCCCTGGTATCAGGGAGACAGGAGCTGTGATTGGGAGGGTACTCTTCGTTTGCCACTCAATATTACGATGGAGTTCGCGGCCTCGACGGACCTGCAGGCGCCTTCCATGGCGCCCGGCACTACATTACCGCCGGATTCCCAGCCGGCCGATCAGCGTCTTGTACCGCTCGGGGCTCTTCCGCTTTAAATAGTCCAGCAAACGGCGGCGCCGCGCAACCATGAGCAACAACCCGCGGCGGGAATGATGATCCTGCTTGTGGGTCTTGAAATGCTCGGTCAACTGGGCGATGCGCGTGCTGAGGAGGGCAACCTGCACCTCCGGAGACCCCGCATCCGTCTTGTGGACACGGTAGTCATGAATCAGTTGCTGCTTCTCTTCTGCCGCCAATGCCATCCGAATTACGAACTCCTAGTCTTCCTTTTCGATTTTCGTACTCATTTAGAGTACCACACCGCCCGAGCGCCCGCTGTGCACTGCCGTCGCC
>CAYPUQ010000033.1:9561-16421 GCA_964413655.1 uncultured Solibacteraceae bacterium
AAAGCTTTCGGCTCGGTGCCGCATCCTCGCCCGGAGAGAGTACCCGCGTGGAAGGTTGTAGAGTGGAAGAGGGGCGAGCCCGCCGCGATCTGGAACCCGGCATGCTCGCGGAACGTCCTTGATCTGGAGAAGCCGATGAGAAACCTTACGATCCGATGCTTGTTGGGGGGCATGGTGGCCCTGGGTCTGGCGATGTCTCTTTCGGCTCAACAGTCGCGTGCGCCGAAGCCGCCGGGCCAACGCGATCCCGGCTTGTTCGGGGGGCCGAAAGACAAGAAGGACGAAGACGCCAACACGCGGTCGCTGACCGGCACGGTCCGCTCTCCAAAAGCCGATGCCGTCGAAGGCGCGGTGGTGCAACTCAAGGATCTGAAGACCCTCCGCGTCCGGTCCTTCATCACCAGGGAGGATGGCCAGTACCAGTTCCACGGCCTGAGCACGAACGTCGACTACGAAGTAGTGGCAAACTTCCAGGGCGCGTCGAGCGACAAGAAAACGTTAAGCGTTTACGATTCCCGGCGGGAAGTCGTCATCAACCTCCAACTCAAGGACAAGAGCTGACGGCCCGCCCGCGGCGGCTACTCGAGTGCCAGCGGGCGCATGGCGAAGCCGGCTGTGGTTCCGCGAAGCCGGTTCGTCACGGCGAGGTATGTAAAGCGGTAAACCCGGTTCCGCGACAATTCCTCCAGGTTGTGAAACTCGCCAACATGGACTCCCTGTTCCACGAGCAGATACTCATGGACGGGGTTGGCGATCCCCGGCAGATCCGGATCCTGGCCCACCTCCAGCCCACTCGTGTCGGAGCCGATCATGGCGGCGCCTCTCTCCTCCACCAACCACTTCGCACCGGCCAACGTCAGTCCCGCCGAATCGTGTTCGGCGATCTTCGCGTGATTCTCGCCGGCCTCGCCCCAGTGGCGCAGCGTGCCAGTCCGAATGAAGACGATATCGCCGGGCCGGATCTCCGTCTTCTGGCGCGCGAGCGCGCCTTGCAACTCCTTCGGCCCGACCGGGAAATTCGTTGGCAAGGCATCGACGCCTCTCCACGCGGCCACGTCGATCAGCACAGCTCGAGCGATGATCGGCGGAATCGAATCGGCATCGGCCTTGCGAACGCCGAAGTCGCTGCCGTGGTCCGCTTCCTTGAAGCCGTTGTACCAGTGATGGTCGTCGCCGGTGACGATGTGGCCCAACCCGTCGATCTGCGTGCCGACGTTGTCGTTAATAAACAGTGCGCAACTATGCCAACCGAGCTTTCGCGGGTGAGTCGCGAAGGGGTTGGTCTCGGGCTGACGCTTTTCGCCCTCCGGGCTCCGGTACGTGATGATCTCGGTCGGCGAATGTCCCGGCCAGCGGTAGGACCGCCGGTCGAGCGGCACACCGAGATCGTACACGCGCCCCTTCTTGACCTCCTTGAGCGCCGCCAGCACCCATTCCGGCGAAACGACGGCATTCAGCGCCCCGACCTCGTCGTCCTTGCCGTAAACCCAGCCATATCCTTTGCCCTTCGTCCAGCCCTTTGGAGACTGGGCGAGCGCAACGCCGCCCAGAACAATCAACGCAACTAGAGTTCGCACCATTCGGGTATTATATGGCTCGCAGACTACCAGTTCGCCTTCGTGCCATCGGGCAGGTACATCAGCTCATCGCGCCAGGAAACCCCAGCCTCGGCGGCCCGCTCGACTTCCGACCAGTTGACGCGGATGCCGAGGCCGGGAGTTTCGGGCACGGGCAGATGCCCCTCGGCGTCCACCTCGAACAACGGCCAATCGCGCGGGTCGAGGTAACGAAGCCACGGGTCCACATCGCCCGTCGCACCCGACGCGTTATAGTGGATGCCCTTCGACCATTCGAGAATCCAGCCGGCCCGGCTCTGAGCGACAACGTGCAGACAGGCCATGAACGCGATCGGCGACAACGGGCAGTGCGGCGCGACGGCGATGCCATTGGCTTCGGCCAGCGCCGCGATGTCGGCGGAGTTCGAGATGCCGCCGACGTGAACCAGGTCGGGCTGGAGCACGTGCGCGCCGCGGCCGGCGACAACGTCACTGAACTCGGCGACCGTGTACATACGTTCGCCCGTCGCGATCGGAACATGGGTGATCGCCGCGATTTCTGGGAGCCAGCGGTTGTAGTCCGGGCGGACCGGCTCCTCGTAGAACAGCGGGTGGCAGAACTCCAATTCCTTGGCAAGGCGCCGCGCCATGGGAACGTTGCAGCGCCCGTGGAAGTCGAAGGCGATGTCGATAGCGGGTCCCACGGCGTCGCGGACAGCGCGCGCACGCTCGACTGCGGTGCGGATCCCGCCATACGTGTCGATGGCGGCCAGCGGCGGGCAGGCATTCATCTTGATCGCGCGGGCGCCTTCTCCCACAACCCGCGCCGCTTCCTCGGCGGCGGCGCCCGGAGCGTTGTTGTTGCCGCCCGCCCATCGGTAGACTTTGACGCGGTCGCGCACCTTGCCTCCCAGCAGCCGATGGATGGGCTGGTGGAGACTCTTGCCAAGCAGGTCCCACAGCGCGATTTCGATGCCGCCGAGTGCGCTCATGTAGTGCGGACCGCCGTGGTAGAAGTTCTGGTCATAGCAGCCGCGGATCAGGCCCTTGATATCTTGCGCGTCCTGCCCGATTAGCCGGGCGGAAAGTTCTTGGACGGCCGCTTCGGCGGTCTGGAGTTGGCCTTCGACGGTATACTCGCCGTAGCCTTCAAGGCCACCGGCACGCACCCGCAGCAGACCCCAGCGCGGCGCCACCGCGGCGGTTTCAATTCGTTCAATCTTCAATTCAAGTGACATCGGGTAGCGAAGGCTCTATTGTATCGGGAGGCGGCCGTGTTATCTGTGAAGGGTACCCGCCATGGCCAGACGAAAGTCGGTATTCGCGAAACCGAGACCACAGTCGCACTTCTACGCGCTCCAACTCGCGGGCGAGGACCCACCCTCAGCGGCGGCGATGGAGGGGCTGTACCGCGCGGCGATTGAGTTGCAAGCGCGCCGGCCCTGGGAAGAGTTCGATGAGTCGATGATCGTGGCCGTGGAGATCCCCGGTCTGCGGCACCACGTTTATTGTTCGATCATGGGCATGCTGGGCGAGGTCTTCATGATCCAGTGCTATTCCGGACCCGAGGGGTACGATATGTACCGCCGGATGCATTCGAGACAGATCGACGACCTCGCGGAGTACTTCGGTTCGCTGCGAAGCGTAGCGGTGGAGTACGTCCGGGGCCGCGAGTTGACCGATCCCGACCGCGATGTGCTGCGGGCTATGAGACACCGGCCAGCCAGCGGTGTGTTGGCCCCGATTTTCCGCGCCTACCGGCCATGGCTGGTATCCGACCGAGGCGGAGTCGCGTGTGCTCACCGTCTGCCTGAGGGCTTGTGTGGTGGTCTATGAGACCGTGCGGACATTGCCGAACGCGCCCTACTGGAAGGACGAGGGCACCGGCCCGTTCCCGCTAGTGACTTTCGCGGGTGCCTGTGGAGAGTGGCGGGATTACTGGATCGGCAAAACAGCCCCACCGACGGAACCGGCGCCCGTCGAGGAGGACTATCCCAAGCTCGACACGCCGCGAGTCGAAGCAATTCTGCGGGCGAACCTGGCCGCTGGGCCGGCGATTCAGGTGGATGCTTTCCTCAGCATCGCGAGGGTCGGCGCGGCGAACGAGCGGAAAAGTCTGACACGGATCGCCATGGCGATCGACACCCAGACGGAGCTTGTTTATGCACCGCGGGTGGAGCTAGCCGATCGGGCAGTGGGAGAAATGCTGGCCGGTGCGGTCCTGGAAACGATCGAGAAGACGCGCAGGCTTCCCCGCGAGATTCACGTGCGTTCGCACGAGCGCGCCCGCTTGTTATCGCCACTTGCGCAAGCGCTGGGGATTCCGGTGACGGTGGGCAAAGACTTTCGGCTGTTCGACGGAGCGCGCCAGTCAATGGCGGAGTTTGGAGGAATGTAGACGGTGGTTGCCGCCGAGACCGGTCCCGAAGTACTGGCCCGGGCGCCTGAGGAACTGACGCGCGAGCGGCTGCGGCGCATCGGCGAGGGGATCGGCAAAGTAGTGTATGCGTCCGGACACTGGGTAGTGAAGCGAGAGCGCTCGCCCACCGAAGTAGTCGCTTTAATCCTGTTGTGGAAGGCGCTCAGGAAACTGGAGTCCCTGCTGCCGGGCCGTCTGCGACGGCGGCTGCTGGCGCGGCCCGGCAGGCAGATTCGGTTTCTCCGGTTAATGGTGCAGGCCACCATGCTCATTGTTCCGCGCAGCCTCTGGTGGACCTCCCACGTGCGCGAGATGTGGCGGATCTACCATCGCCGGAGCCGGCGCGGCGAGCGATTGGCGCAAGCGCAGTTGAGCGGAACGTTGCTCGTACCGCGGCGGGTCACCTTCCCGCCTGTGCGGGTGCGGGTCGGCGGGTGGCCGGGTTGGCTGGTGGTGTCGGAGGCGGCGGAGCGGGCCGAATCGACGCTTTTCCAGAAGCTACGCGGACTGGCGAAGGCCGGGCGCTTTGAAGAAGTGGAGCGATGGCTGGAACGGTTCTTGGATCTCCGGCAGGCCGGCTGGCAGATGGGCCTGTTCTCCGTGGACGCCCATTTGAAAAATTTCGGCGTTATCGGCGACCGTATCGTCTTATTGGACACGGGTGGGCTGACAGATCGCTGGACGGAAATCGAGGAGCGACTGGCGGTTGAGGAGGTCGTGGCGCAGCCCCACATTCAGTTGGGCCTCGGACCCGTGCTCGGCGGACGTCCCGATCTCGCCGCGCGCTTCGACGCGCGCTGGAAGGTAGTAGTCAACCGCGACGTCGTCGAGGAGCATTGGCCAGACTAACTGCCCCGACGCCGCGTCTCGCCATAATGGAAAGAGTGCCGCATGGGAGAACCCACCCAAACACCCCCCCGAGCCTCACCGCCGCTTGATTCCGCGGCCGCCGGCCACGACGGCCTTACGGCCGGTCCCGTCGCGAATCCCCAACCTTCCGAGAGCCGCGCGGCAAAAACGCTGCGCGAGATCTTCGAATCGGGACGACCGCTCACCTACATCCGCTCGGTGGAGGAGCGGCGGGTGAGCAGAGTGTTGCGCGAGGTGAGCTTGCGTCTGCCCGCCCCCGCGCCATTCGCCGTTTGGACCTGGACCCTGACCGAGGGCTTGCGCCGCGACGGCTGCGGCGCCGAGCCTGGCACGCAAGCTCCCCGCGCCGTTCTCGATTTCATCGCCGCGCACCAGGACCCCGCCGTCTTCCATCTCAAAGACTTCCATGAGCCCCTGCGGGAGTCCCCCGAGGTCAGGCGCCGCCTCCGTGATCTCTACGAAGGCTCTCTCAACCAGCGGAAGTTTGTCGTCATCTCATCCCCGATCCGAGCCATTCCGGAAGAACTCGAACGGAGCCTCGTTTTCTACGACCTGCGGCCGCCGGATCTGGCCGAGTTGGCGGCGTTCGTCCAGGACGAGACCGGCGAAACCGGCGAAGCCCACCTCGAACAGATCGCCCGCGCGCTCCAGGGCTTGACCCTCGACGAAGCGCACCACGCACTGCGCCGTGCCCTCGCCGCCGCGCCGCGTTTGGGGCCGGAGTCCCTGCCGGCGCTGCTCGAAGAGAAGCGGCTCCTGGTCAACCGAACGGGCGTTGTCGAGTACATCGCGACCGGCGCCGCCATTGAGGACGTCGGCGGTCTCGACGGCCTGAAACAGTGGTTGCGCGAGCGCCGGAAGCTATTCGAGATGCGCGAGAGTCTGAGCGCCGAAATCGTGCCCAAGGGCGTGCTCTTCATGGGCATCCCCGGCTGCGGCAAGAGCCTGTGCGTGAAGGCGATCGCTTCGCACTTCGGGCTTCCCCTTTACCGGGTCGACATGATCGAGATCTTCTCCGGGCGCCATGGCAAGCCCGAGGGAGCCTTCGTTGAAGCCTGCCGGATGCTGGAAGACATGGCGCCGGCCGTCCTCTGGTTCGACGAAATCGAGATGGCGATTATCTCCCCGGATGCCGGCGGCGAACAAGGCCGGATATTCGCTTTCTTCCTGACCTGGATGCAGGAGAAAGCGCGCGGGCTCTTCGTCGCCGCCACGGCGAACCGGATCGACCTTCTCCCCGCCGAGATGCTCCGGAAGGGACGCTTCGACGAGGTGTTCTTCGTCGATCTGCCGCTCGACGAGGAACGGGTCGAGATCTTTCGGATTCACCTCGCGCGCCGCGGCATCGACGCGTCGCACATGCGGCTCGAACAGCTCACCCAGTTCACCGAGGGGTGGACCGGCGCCGAGATCGAGCAGTGTGTCGTTTCGGCCCTCACCAAGGCCCGGCTCGAAGATCGCGACCTGACGGCGCACGACCTCGTCACCACCGCCGTGCGGATCGTCCCTCTCTCGCGCACAATGAAGGAACAGATCAATCACATCCGCTCCTGGGCCTTCGAGCGCGCCGTCCGCGCGACGCCCCGTCCATCCGGGCGGTGACGCCAGCGAGTCGAGCGCTGCTATCCGCCCTTCTCGATATCCCGGTGTGTCACCTTCACCTTGAACGACGCTTTCGCCAGCCTCCGGCCGATCTCGGCCGCGATCAGCACGCTCCGGTGCCGGCCGCCCGTGCAGCCGAACGAGATGGTCAGGTAGCTCTTGCCCTCGCGGATGTAATGTGGCAGCAGGTAGATCAGCAGTTCGGAGATCTTGTCGACGAACTCCACCGTCTGCGGGAAGGACCGGATGTAGCGGGCGACGCGAGGGTGGCGGCCCGACAACGGCTTGAACTCGGGGATGTAGTTCGGGTTTGGCAGGAACCGCACGTCGAACACCAGGTCGCTTTCGGCCGGGACGCCGTTGCGAAAACCGAAGCTGTTGACGTAAACAAGAATCGGTCCCTGGCCGCCGTC
>CAYPUQ010000033.1:16521-27452 GCA_964413655.1 uncultured Solibacteraceae bacterium
TCGAAGTTCCCGTCGCGCCGGCGGAGCAGGACCGACACCCGGTCCGTCTCGGCGTCGAGATAGACCAGGTAGTCCTTGTTCGAATCCATCTCGAGCATGGCCTCATCGACGGTCATCGGTTTGCGGCGGCTGCGATTATTGACGCGATAAACCCTGGGACCGTTCTGTTCCTCCTCCTCCAGCATGACTGCGGCGGAAGATGGCGTGGCGATCTCGACCGTGGCTTTCTTCAGCTTCGCTCCGCCCGTGCGCTTCAGTTCGCGCCAGCGGTCGCTCTGCTTGCGAATCTGCTTCTCCAACTTCTCGATCGCCGCTAGCAGGGCGGTGAAGTTGTCGGCGGCATCGCCCATCCCCACCAGCAGGTGGTCGTGGTAATTCACCGTAATCTCGGCACGTTTCACGTGCCGTTCGGAAGTCAGGATGACGTGGGCCTCCTTCTCCGACTTTCGATCGAGCAAAGAACCCAGCCTGCGAAAGCGGGCATCCAGCTTTTTCTGGTGTTCTGCTTGGAGTCTTCCGAGTTTGCCAGTGAAGTTGAGTTTCATGGTTCCTCCAACGGAGAAAAGCGGCGGTGGCGTGCGGGAGGGCCGGTCAGGCGCGCCGCCGGCGCTGGTGAGTTGAGGGAATCTTCATGTCCTCGCGGTACTTGGCGACAGTGCGGCGGGTGACGCTGATTCCCTCGGCGCGCAATTGTTGCGTGATCTGTTCGTCGGTCAACGGGTGGAATGCATCCTCTTCTTCAATCATCCTCTTTACCTTCCGTTTCAGCACAAGCAGCGGCAAGTCGCCGCCGGCCGGACCCTGGACCGCTTCGGAAAAAAAGTAGCGCAATTCGAACACGCCCTGCGGGGTGTGCGCGTACTTGTTCGCTACGGCCCGGCTGACGGTCGACGGATGAACGCCGATCTCCTCGGCGATCTCCTTAATCATCATCGGCCGCAGATATTCGATTCCCTTATCGAGAAACTCCGGCTGCCGCCGCACGACCGACTCGCAGACCTTCATGATGGTCTGCTTGCGTTGCTCGATGTTCTTGATCAGCAGAAGGGCGGAGGTGAATCGCTCCTTGACGAAGTTGCGGACCTCCTTGCTCGGCTCCTGATCGCGGTCGAGCAGCCTTCGGTACTGGGTGTTCAGCCGAAGCTGCGGTAAATCGTCGTCGTTGAGTTGAATGAAATAATCGTCGCCCTCCTTGAAAATGAAGACGTCCGGCTCCACCTTCTGCGCGCCCGGGCCGGAGTACCGCAGACCCGGCTTCGGATCCAGGTGGGTGATTACGTCAATCGCCGTTTCGATGTGCTCCATCGGCCGGTCGAGCGCTTTGGCCAGTTCCTTGAGCTGCCGCGTTTCGAGCAGCTTCATATGGTCCGACACGATCTGCCACGCGACACCGCCCCGGCCGTTCCGGCTTTCCAACTGAAGCAACAGGCATTCCTGAAGCGTTCGCGCCCCGACGCCGGCGGGGTCGAGCGACTGTACCACCCGCAACGCTTCGGTGAGATCCTCCAGTTTGTACTCCCCGCCGTCAGCCAGTTCTTCGATCGCGACGGTCAGGTAGCCGCATTCGTCGAGGTTCCCAATGATCGAGTCGGCCGCATCGCGCACGTCGTCGTTGATTAGCACCAGGCTAAGCTGCTGCTGAAGATAGTCGGCGAGCGTAACCGGAGACGACAGGAACGTCTCGAAGGAAGGTTTTTCCGGGTTCTCGCCGGCCGGCGACTTGTAACCGGGGTCCAGATAGTCGTCGAAGAAACTGCCGAAGTCGATCTCGTCGAATGGATCCGACTCGGTTGCCGCCGCTGGAGCTTCCACAGGCTCGGCATCCGCCGGAATGGCGGGCGCCTCCTCAACCTCCGGCACAACCTCGGATCCGGTCGATTGCAGGATCTCCTCGTCGGCCGGGTGCGGATCGCGCTCGGCTTCGAGGATGGCCTGGACCTCCTCCGGTGTCAACTCTTCGCCGCCGTCGCCCGCTTCCTCCAGCACCGGGTTCGATTCCAGTTCCTGGTCGATCGCCTCCTTTAATTCCAAACGGGTCATTTGCAGGACGGTGACCATCTGCACCAGGCCGGGGGTCAGAATCTGCTTCTGAGCGACCTTTAACTGCAGCCTCGGCGAGAGTAAACTCATCTCGCCTTCATTATAGCCGCCGGAAGCGGCGGTGGACCGTGAAATCTCGTTCTGTCAAGCTGGTTTCTGCCATGCCGGTACTGGAGGAGCGGCGGCCATTCGTGGACTCCCTCCTGTGGCGAGTGCCCCGCGAGTACTATCGCGACCGGGGAATCCGCGCCTGGACCAGCGGCGACGTGCCGCACTACATCACCAACAATCCGGTGGTGGCCCACGCTTATGCCCGCCTCTTTTCTTCGTGGCTGGAAGATTGCCGGCCCGCACTCGACCCCAGCCACCCGGTGTATGTTCTCGAACTCGGTGCGGGGTCGGGCCGTTTCGCCCACCTGTTCCTCACTGCGCTCCACCCGCGGGAACGCGCCGGTTTGCGCTACGTGGTGAGCGACACGAGCGAGGCAAACCTCGACTTCGTGCGCTCGAATCCCGCGAACCGCCCCTGGTTCGCCGCCGGCGCGATGGACATCGCTCATTTCGACGTCGTAACCTCCGAAAGCGCCGAACTCCGGCTGTCGGGCGAGCGGCTTACCGCGGCCAGCGTGCGCAATCCGTTGTTCGTCGTCGCCAACTACTGCTTCGACAGCGTTCCCAGCCATTGTTTCCATATGCGAGACGGGCGGATCTATGAGACGCTCGTCACGGTTGTCGCGCCGGACGCCGGTTCCTGCCACCCCAGCCAGTTTCAGGTGACCTTCCACCTGCGGCTCGCGCCGGACAACTGCTTGGTAGATCCGGCGCTCGACCATCTGCTGGATGAGTACCGGCGCGGCTTCCCTGGTGTCACCTTGCTGCTTCCGGCGGCCGCGATCGGTTGCCTGAGGCGTATCGGCGAGTGGTGCCCGGGAGGATTGCTGGCGCTTGTCGCCGATAAGGGTTATGTCCGCGCCGAGTCGCTCCAGCACGCCGAGATGCCGGAGATCGACTTCCACGGCGACACATGCCTGTCGATGCCATTGAACTTCCACGCCATCCGCCGCTTCGTCGAAGGCCTCGGCGGCGAAGCCCTGGAGACCTCGCATGGCGAGGGCGTGATTCATTTCGCGGCGTACCGTCTCGGCGATGCCCGCGACCGCTTCGCCCGCACCCGCTCCTCGTTTGTGGCCGCGTTTGAGGAATCCGGCCCCGACGACCTCTACTGCCTTCTGCGCCGTGCTGTCGAATCGGTGGGTGCGATGACGCTGCCGGAGGCGTTGGCCTGCCTCCGGATCAGCCGCTGGGATCCTTGGTTATGGCAGCGGCTTTACCCCGTGCTGCGCCGGGAACTGCGCCGCGCCCCAATCGAACTGCAGCAGCAGGCCGCCGCGGCCATCCCCCGCGTGCTGGCCAACCACTACCCGCTGGGCGAGGACAATGAGACCGTCGCGCAGTGCGAGGAACTGAAGCGGATCATCCCCAGGCTCGCATGATGACGAAAGTGGGGCGGACACCCTTGTCCGCGGCCGGCCGGCCCGCTGGCTGGCCTTCTGGAGCGCACGGAGCGCCAGGCAGGCAGGAATGCCGCTCCAATAATGACAAAGAGGTGTCTCTTTGACTCAACTTGTGCCTGTAGACGGAACCTAACGTGGAGGCCGTTCTCGCAAACCTCGCCGTCCCAGTGGGCTCGTGCCCAGCCGACGAGGGCGTCCGGCGTCGTGTGGGGGACCGCCCAGCGAACCGTGCGGTCCACGCCGCCAAGGACGGGTCGCACGGATTGCGCCGAACTCAACAGCAGCGCGTTAAGGGCTGACGCTGACCGCTTACTGCCTCCCGTCCTCCCGGCCCAATCAACGCCGTGCCGAGAAGAACCGCTGCAACTGATCGACGCACTCGGCTGCCAGCACCCCCTCGACCACCTCCACCCGGTGGTTGAGAATCTCCGAGTCCGCCAACCGGAACTTGCTGCGCACACCGCCAAAGCGGAGGTCGCGCGCGCCGAATACCAGCCGCTCGATCCGTGCCTGGACCATGGCGCCCGCGCACATCACACAGGGTTCCAGCGTGACATAAAGATGGCAGCCGTCCAGGCGATAGTTCCGCACCGCCGTCGCCGCCTCGCGGAGGGCCAGAATCTCGGCGTGCGCGGTAGGATCGTTTCGCCCGATCGGCGAGTTGAATCCGCGCCCCAGCACCTCGCCGTCGTGCACAATCAGGGCGCCTACTGGCACTTCGCCCGCCGACTCGGCCTCGCCCGCCAGGGCAAGCGCCTGCCTCATCCACTCCTCGTCGGTCGCGTAGCGCAGTTGATCGTCCAAAGATTACCCCTGATCGGCGGAACATCCGTTTCGCGGAAGCCGTACCCTAGAATAATAATTGCCGTGCTCAAACTCCTGCCATTCGTTCTGAAAAACAGCCTCCGCAACCGCCGGCGGAGCGTGCTGACCATTCTCAGCATTGCGGCGTCGCTCTGTATCCTCGGCATCCTGTCGGTCTTCTACTACGCCTTCTACCTCGCTCCGGCCACGGAAGATCAGGCACTTCGGCTCATGGTCCGGAACCGTGTGTCGCTCGCGAACCCGATTCCCCGATCCTACCAGGCCATCATCGAACAGGTACCCGGCGTGCAGGCGGTCATGATTTTTCAGTGGTTTGGCGGAACTTACAAGGATAGCCGCGACCCGAAGAACTTTTTCCCGCGCTTCGCCGTGGATGTCGACAAATTGGCGGATGTCTACCCCGAGTACCACCTGTCACCGGACCAGCGGCAAGCCTTCCTTCAGGATCGCCAAGGCTGCATCGTCGGGCGTAAGCTAGCCGATCGGAGCGGATTCAAAATCGGCGATCGCCTTCAACTCACGGGTGACATTTTCCCAGTCACCCTTGAACTGATCGTGCGTGGCATCTACGAGTCCGAACGCGACAACGAGAGCATGATCTTCCAGTACGAGTACCTCAACGAGCTGATGCGCCAGCGGGGCCGCGGCATGATGGACGTCGTGTCCACCTACGTGGTCCGGGTGCGTTCCCTCGCGGATGTGGAACCCGTCGCCAAAGCGATCGACGACCGGTTCCGCAATTCACCCCAACAGACCAAGACCGAAACCGAAAAGGCCTTCGAACTCAGCTTCCTGGCGTTTCTCGGCAACGTGAAGGCGTTCCTGCTGGTCATCTGTAGCGCGGTCACGTTCACCATCTTGCTGGTGAGCGGCAACACGATGGCGATGTCGGTCCGGGAGCGCATCCGTGAGGTCGGCGTGCTCAAGACGCTCGGCTTTACACGCGGCCGGATTCTCGGCGTCCTCGTGGGCGAGGCCGTGGTGATTGCTCTCATTGGGGGCGTGCTGGGCCTGCTGCTGGCGGCCGGGCTCTGTTTTCTTATCCGGCAAGGACCATCCACCTTCGCCGACGTCAGCCGCTTCCACGTCACCTCGGAGATCGCCGGTATCTGCCTAGCCGCCGCCGCGCTGATCGGACTAGTCAGTTCGCTGTGGCCCGCCTGGACAGCGTCGCGCAAATCGATTGTAGAGGCGTTGCGTTACAACGACTGAGCCATGGCCATTCCCCTCTCCTACAACATCCGGAACCTGACGGCGCGCAAGACCACCACCGTCATGACTGCGCTCGGTATCGCGCTCACCGTGGCGGTGCTGCTGAGCGTAATGGCCATGGTGGAGGGGCTGCGGACCTCGCTCGATGCCTCGGGGCATCCGCTGCATCTCCTGGTTTTCCGCAAGGGCGCCACCGCCGAGTTGAACAGCGTTGTGACGCCGTCCACGTTCCAGGATCTGAAGGCGAAGCCCGGTATCGCCTCCGCTCCCGACGGAACACCGATGGCCTCGCTGGAACTGGTAACCGTGATCGTACTCGAGAGTCCCGAGAATCCGCAGGGCATCAACATCAACCTGCGCGGCCTGACGCCGCTCGGTTTTGAGATGCGCGAATTGAAGCTTATCGAGGGCCGCACGTTCGAGCCCGGGAAGCGTGAGGTGGTCGTCGGCAAGGGGCTCGCCGCGCGTTATCCGGGGGCGCGGATGGGCGGCGTCATGCAGTTCGGGCGCGGCGACTGGCAGGTCGTCGGCATCATGGATGGCGGAAAGTCAGCGGCAAACAGCGAAGTCTTCGCCGATCTCTTTCAACTCGCCTCGGACCAGAACCGGCCCGAGGCGATGAGTTCGGCGCTGATTCGCGCCACGGATGCCGTCGCCGCTCGAGCGCTGATCAACGACATCCAGAGTGACCCGCGCTTCAACAACGACGTCATCCCCGAAAAGGAGTACTACGAGTCCCAAACGTCCTCGGCGGCGCCTATTCAGTACATGGGCACGCTGGTGGCCATTATCATGGCCATCGGTAGCAGCTTCGCCGCGATGAACACCATGTACGCCGCCGTGGCCCGCCGTTCCGCCGAGATCGGCACCCTGCGGGTACTCGGATTTTCGCGCGGCGGAATCCTCCTGAGCTTTCTATTGGAGTCCCTGTTCCTGAGCCTGCTGGGCGGGTTGCTCGGATGCCTGCTCGTGCTGCCGCTGAACAACTTCCAGACTGGTATCGGCAACTTCGTCACCTTCAGCGAGATCACCTTCAGCTTCCACGTTACGCCCGCGATCATGGGGATTGGGCTGGTGTTCGCTCTGGTGATGGGCACATTAGGTGGGTTGTTCCCCGCCGGATCGGCGGCGAGAAAGGAGATCCTGACGGCGCTGCGGCAAGTCTAGTCGATCATGCAGGACGATCTCAAGAGCTTACAAATAGATAAATCGATGAAGGCGCAACCCGGGCCGTCGCGTTGGGCCACCCGGTGGATCGTCGTTGGCATCGCGGTGTTCCTCCTGTTGGGCGCCGCACGCTGGGTGTATCAGTGGGCAAACCGCGCCGTCGAGGTAGGCGTCATGCGCGTCCAGGCAGCATCCAATAGCGCCGCGAACCGCTCGCCGGGCTCCGTCATCCTCAATGCCACTGGCTACATCATTGCGGCGCACAAAATCCAGCTCGCCTCGAAAGTCGTCGGCAAGGTGGCGTGGATCGGCGTCGACAAAGGAGACCGCGTCCGCAAGGGCCAGGTGATCGTACGGCTGGAGGACGAGGAGTATCGCGCCCAGTTGCAGCAGGGCAAGGGACAACTCGCGGCCCTCGATGCGAGGCTCCAGGAACTGCTCGCTGGATCGCGGCCCGAGGAGATCGCCGTCGCCCAGGCCAATGTCGAGGAAGCCAAGGCCGAACTCGAGAACGCTCGGATCAATCTGGAACGTACGGAGCGGTTGGTCGGCGAGGGAGTGCTCTCCCGGCAGGTGCTCGACGATGCGCGTGCCCGCTACAACCGGCAGGCGGCCCGCGTGGCTTCGCTCGACAGGACCTACGAACTGGTTCGCATCGGGCCGCGGCAGGAACAGATCGACCAGGTTCGTGGCCAGATTCTGCAAGCCAAGGGTTCGGTCGCGTTCTATGAGACGCAACTGGACAACACCATCATCCGCGCCCCGGTGAACGGCACCATCCTGGAGCGGGTGGTGGAGATCGGCGAGTTCGTCACCACGAGTTTCGTCGGCGAGCGTGGCGCCAAGGGCTATGTCGTCTCGATGGCCGACCTGAACGATCTCCAGGTGGAACTCGACATCAATCAGAACGATTTCGCAAAGCTCGGGCCACGGCAGCGAGGCATCGTTACCACCGACGCCTATCCCGATCGCCGGTATGAAGGCGAGATCCGCGAGATTTCGCCCGAAGCGAACCGGCAGAAAGCGACCGTCCAGGTGAAGGTACAGATCTTGAGCCCCGACGAATACCTGCGGCCGGAAATGAACGCCAGCGTGGCCTTCCTGGCAGAGGAGAAACCGGATGCCGCGCCGTCATCGGCGGCCACGCCGGTGATCTTCGTGCCGCTCGCCTCGGTGAAGGATGGCGCCGTGTTTGTCGTACTCGATGGCCGGGCCGTCCGCCGCGCGGTCCGAACCGGCAGTAACACCCCGCAGGGCCTGCGCATCGAAGACGGCCTGATCGGGGGCGAAGATTTGATCGTAAACCCGCCGGCGGAACTGAAGGACGGCGACAGAGTTGTAGTTCGGCAAGGATAAATGCACATGAGTAACGTTGTGATCGAGACCCGGAAGCTGAGCAAGGAATTCATCCGCGATTCGTTCCACGTGGTAGCCCTGAAGGACGCGGACCTGACGATCCACCGGGGGGACTTCGTGGCGCTGATGGGACCCTCCGGTTCGGGCAAGTCCACCCTGCTGCACTTGATCGCCGCGATGGACCGCCCAACGGCGGGCGAAATCCTCGTGCTCGGCCAGAACCTGCGATCGCTTGACGATGGCGCGATCGCCCGTTGGCGCAACGCCCACATCGGATTCGTCTTCCAGTCATTCAACCTGATCCCGGTCCTCACGGCGCTTGAGAACGTCGAACTGCCGCTGAAGCTCACGAAGATGAACAAGAAGCAGCGGTTGGAGCAGGCCGAGCGCGCACTGAAGCTTGTCGGTCTGGGCGACCGGCTGGACCACACACCGCGGCAGCTTTCGGGCGGCCAGGAGCAGCGTGTCGCCATCGCGCGCGCGATCGTCACCGACCCCGACCTCATCCTCGCCGACGAGCCGACAGGCAACCTCGACGCCAACTCGGCCCATGACGTGCTGACCCTGCTGAGCCGGCTCAACCAGGAGTTCGGCAAGACCATCGTCATGGTGACCCACGACCCCCACTCCGCCCGCACCGCCCGCGGCATACGCTATCTCGACAAGGGGATTCTGCTGCCGGAAGGGTCCACGCCCGAAGACTGGGCGCTGGCCACCCCGGCGACGAATTGAATCAGCCGGCTGGAGGGAACCGCGTCATCCAAAAATAGACCACTGGCAGCGAAAACAGTGTGGAATCCACGCGGTCGAGCCAGCCGCCGTGGCCGGGCAGCATCGAGCCGGAGTCTTTCACCCCCGCGCCGCGCTTGATGGCCGATTCGCAGAGGTCGCCAAACTGGCCCGCCACGTTCGCCGTCGCGGAGATCGCGATCACTTCCCACAACGGGATCTGCGGCAGGAACCGGCCCAGGTAGAGCCATCCGAACAGCACCGAAGCCGCCGCCGACGCCACGGCACCCTCCCAGGACTTCCCTGGGCTCACCCTTGGCGCGAGTTTGTGCCATCCGATCAGCGACCCCGCGACGAAGGCCGCGGAGTCGCCGAGCCACGAGACGGTCAGCGCGAAGAACAGCAGATGGGGGTTCAGCGCATGCAGGCCGATGCCGCAGCGCCAGCCGCCAAAGATGTAGACTGCGCCGAACAACAACAGCGAAGCGCGCGGCAACACGTGGGCCAGGTTCGCACCGTGCAGCGCCGCCGTGAACAGCAAGAGCGCCAATACCGCCAGCGCCGCCACATCGAACGACGGCAGCACCATCAGCACCAAACCCGCGACGTATCCGAGTAGCCCGCGGAAGACAAAGCCGTGGTGAGAGGCGATGTTCAGGTACTCGCGAAAACAAAGGATCGCCACGATGGCAGTCGCCAACGCGACCGCGGCAGCGGGGCCGTAGAAGATAAGCAGGCAGACCGGGACTGCGAGGCCGGCGGCCGTCAGAAGCCGTTTCATTGACCCAGAACGGGGACAGCCTCCACTAGGTCCTCTTCGCGGCGAGACGGATCGCCGCCGATGCCACCGAACCGCCGGTTGCGCCGCTGGTAATCGAGGATGGCTTGTAGGAGATCAGGCAGCCGGAAATCGGGCCACAACACGTCGGTGACGTACAGTTCCGCGTACGCAATCTGCCAGAGCAGGAAATTGCTGACGCGCATCTCACCCGAGGTGCGGATCAGAAGGTCCGGGTCGGGCAGTCCCGCTGTGTAGAGGGCCGAAGAGATCTGCTGCTCGTCTATCCGCAGTTGATTCAGCTTGCCGTCGCGGCGCGCTTGCTCGATCAGATTGTTGACGGCATCCGCGATCTCGGCGCGGCCCCCGTAATTGATCGCAACGTTCAGGCGCAGGCCCTTGCCGCCCGCGGTACGTTCCATGGCCACGGACAAGTCGCGCTGTACTTGCCGCGGAAGTTGGTCCAGGCGCCCCATCGCCGTCAGGCGGATCCCATGCTCCACGAGCAGCGGCATCTCTTTGTGGATGTACAGCCGCAAGAGGTGCCAAAGCGCCTCGACCTCGGTCTCGGGCCGTTTCCAGTTCTCCATGGAGAACGCGTAGAGAGTCAGCGCCGGCACGCCGAGCCGGGCGCAGGTTTCCACCGTGACCCGCACCGGCTCCACGCCCGCCTTGTGTCCGGCCACGCGCGGCAGGCTGCGGCGGCGTGCCCAGCGGCCGTTACCGTCCATAATGACTGCGATGTGGGCGGGAAGGCGTTCGGGATCGATGGTGGTGGCGAGTTTCCAGGCCTCCTCACCGGGATTGAGGGTGTCCAGTAAGGCCTTCATCCGAAATCCTTTCTAGTATAGCGATGAACGGCGCGGACGCCACCGGGTCATGGCCCGTTACACTGGATCGTTGCCCATGGAGATCGTTGTCCGCCTAGCCACCACCGCCGAAGCACCCGTCATCGCCGCCGCCAACGCTGCGATGGCCCGTGAGACGGAGGGCCTCGAACTCGATCCCGATCGTCTACGAGCCGGTGTGGCGGCCGTTCTCACCGACCCGGCCAAGGGGACCTACTGGGTGGCGGAGTACGGGGGCCGCTTTGCCGGTCAACTCCTGATCACTTACGAGTGGAGCGACTGGCGCAACGGCCTCTTCTGGTGGGTCCAAAGCGTCTACGTGATGTCCCAAGCCCGCGGCCATGGCGTCTACCGGAGCCTATACCAATACGTTAGAAATCAAGCGCGGTCTACGCCGGGCGTCTGCGGCCTCCGGCTATACGTGGAAGAGCACAACACGCGCGCCCAGGAGGTTTACCTGCG
>CAYPUQ010000034.1:0-12062 GCA_964413655.1 uncultured Solibacteraceae bacterium
CTTCCTACGTGAAGCTCCAGCCCTTGCGGAACGTCGGCTTCAGGTACTTGTTGGCTTCCTGGTTGTTGGTGAACCGCATCTTGGCGGGGTCATACTCCAGTTTGCCTTCCACGCGCAGGGCGATCACGCCGAGCAGCATCCATTCCACGAACGGCGCCGCCGCGCCGAAATTCGAGCAGGCCGGATCGCCGCCCTTGCACGCGCGTATCCAGTCGCGGTAGTGGCCGGGCGAGCGCGTCAGCAGCGGTTCCGGAAACCGGTAGCCGTCCATCTTGGCCACCGGGATCAGGCGGGTCTCGTCGCCATAAGTGCCGGTCGTAAGCATGCCCTTGGTGCCGATGAACAGGCTGCCGTCGGGCGGCGGGACGCGCGCCTCCGGACTGTCCTTGGTCTTGAGGAACTCTTCGTAGTCGAACGTCCGGCCAATCATGCCCGTGAACGGCGCCGGTTGCGGCGGACCTTGCGGCGGGCCCTGTTGGCCACCGCGCCGCCGGAAGACTCGTGGGAGATCGCCGATCAACTCTCCTTCGGGAACGCCCTGAATCTTCGGCGTCTCCTTCAACCCGTCGTACCAGAACAGCTTCAGCGGCGGCATGTTGCCGCGCGCCGCGAAGTCGAAGCGGATCACCGACTTCTTCGGGAACATGAAGTCGCTGACCCCTTCCTTGCTCACGCATTCGACGGCGCTCGGCGCGCCGAGGTGCAGCGCCAGGTGCGGCGCGCCGAGAATGTGGCAAGCCATGTCGCCCAGCGCGCCACAGCCGAAATCGTAAAAGCCCCGCCAGTTGAACGGCTCATAGAAGTTGCCGTACTGCGTCGGGTAGCCTTCGCCGCCGCCGGTATAGGGACGGGCGTCGGAGATGCCAAGCCACGACTCCCAGTCGAGCGTATCGGGCGCGGGCGAAGGCCCGGGAACCGCCGTCACGCCCTGCGGCCACATCGGCCGGTCGGTCCAGGCATGGACCTCGGTCACATCGCCGATCTCGCCGGCCCAAATCATCTCGGCGCACTGGCGCGTGCCCTCGTTCGAGTACCCCTGGTTGCCCATCTGCGTGGCCACCTTGAACTTCTCGGCCGCCGCCGCGAGTTGCCGCGCTTCCCAGACGGTTCGGGTGAGCGGCTTCTGGCAGTAGACGTGCTTTCCGCGCTGCATGGCCCACATCGTCGCCATGCCGTGCATGTGATCCGGTGTGGCGACGATCACAGCATCGATGTTTTTGTCCTCGCGGTCCAGCATACGGCGGAAGTCGGTGTAGCGGGGCGCATCCGGAAACCGCTCGAACGTACGCCCGGCGCGCTTGGCGTCCGGATCGCACAAGGCGACGACGTTCTCGGTCGAACAGCCCATCAGGTCGCTGTAGCCCTTCCCGCCGGCTCCAATAGCAGCGATGTTGAGGGTCTCGTTCGGCGACTTGTACCCCAAATGCTTCAGCGAAGCGGCGCTGCCGAATCCGGCGTTCGGAACCGCTCCGGCGAGGAGCGAACCGTAGAAGAAGTATCGTCTGGAAAACGGGTGTGTCGACATGGCATTCACCTTCTTGACGTTCCCTGTGCAGACGCCCCGCCAGCGGGCCGGGTTACGCCCGGCTGGGAACGGAAACCAAACCATACGCTACAGCAGTCCGGTGCCCGAGGACAAGCTGGGCCGCGTCGCGCCGGGTCGCAGGAATTGGCTCCCAATGCCTGTCGTGTCATAGACTAAAAAGGTTCGACCAGAATCGGTTGTATCGTGCTCGAAATCCATAAGAGGTGACGCGTGAACGCTGTTGATACTCAGGTGACGACATCGGAAATTGTCCCCCAGGGCGGTGGGAAGCTCATCGTCCTCACTGCTCCCCTGACGGAAACCATCGACCACGCCGGGTATTTCATCCAGATGGCGCTGGCATCGCTGCCAAAGCGGCTGGAGGGCATCATTACCCAGAAGTATCCGAAATGGCGGGATCTTGAGTACAATCCCGACGGCTCGGCGCGCTATATGCCTGCCGGCGTGCGCCTCGTGGAAGCCTCGCTGCTCCGCGAATTTTCCGCCGATGACATCGCCTGCTGCTACCCCGACGACCTCCCGAAGTTCGTCGGCCCCAACACTCGGGTCGTCGGCGTCTCGACGCATAACCCGCTCGGTGTCACCTTCGCGGCCGGCGTCTATGCGTCCATCTTCGGTTCCTCGCGCGAGCCCATCAATTCTTACTACGCCAAACTCCTGTTCCAGATCCTGAAAGAGAGCCCCCACCGCCCCGGGTTCAAGGTGATTGTCGGCGGCTCGGGCGGCTGGCAGATCTCGCAGACCGACAGCTACGACGAACTCGGCGTCGACTGCGTCGTGGAAGGCCGCAGCGAGTCCGAGCAGACCATCGAACTGTTTCACAAAGCGATCGCGGGCGAAGAGTTGCCCCGGTTCATCGAAGTCTCGCATCCGAAGGACCGCAACGCCATTCTGACGCCCGACAAGCGAACCACGTTCGGGGTGGTCGAGATGACCACTGGCTGCGGGCGCCGCTGCCAGTTCTGCCTGCCCGACCTCAACCCGCAGCTCGACATCCCCAAACACAAGATCATGGCGGCTGTCGACGCCAACGTCCACGACGGCAATAACCAGATCTCGCTCGCCACCGAGGACATGTTCATCTGGGGCCAGGTGCACACGGATACGCCGTTCTATTTCCCGAATCGCGAGGCGTTGCTCGACCTGTATTCGAGCGTCGTCAACACATCCGGCGTGAAGTACCATGTTCTGAGCCACGCCACCATGGCGCCCTCCGTTGTAGACCCCTTGTTGATCAAGAAGCTCTCGGAGCTTCTACTCGACAAGAGCCCCGTCAGACTACCCGGGCTCAGTTCCCACCCGGAAGGGCGTGTCCTGTCGCCGCTAATCGGCCTGGAGACGGCGTCTGTGCGCATGGCGAAGTCCATCATGCCGGGCAAGGGCGTTCCGTTCCCGATCGAAGAGTGGCCGAGTGTGCTCATCAACGGTCTCGAGATACTGAATCGTAATAACTGGTTCCCGGTGATGACGCTCATGATCGGCAACCCCGGCGAGACCGACGAGGACGTTGCCGCCACGATCGATTTACTCGGCGAGGTGGAGCGCCGCGGCCTGTTCGCGTTCTTCGTCCCCTCGATCTTCACGCCGCTCCACGACACCCGGCTGGCAGCTAAGAAGGGCGTTATCGAGAGCCGCGAGATGACCCCGATTCAGTGGCAACTCATGATGAAGTGCTGGAAGATGAGCATGCAGCCCGCGCTGCAAAGCTGGTGGGGTCCCTGGGCCTGGCGCCTCGGCGCGCTGTTCTTCTGGGCCTGGAAGCTGCGCAAGACCAACGGTCCGAACTTCACTTGGCCGTTGTTCATGTTCGCGAACGCGCTGCCCGAGAAGCTGATGATGAAGATGGGCAAGCTCTATGAGCCGAAGCCGCTGAACGTCAAGTCGCGCAAGGAACTGCTTGCGACCGTCAAACGCCAGCACTGGCGCTACCTGCGCGCCGACAACGGCGACCTGCCCGACGAGTTCGATCCATCCTCGGAGCCGCCGCCGCCGAATGCTCAGGAACTCCGCGTTCTGCCGTCGGTGGTGTGAGATCAGAATCTGACCACCGGGATTGACGCCGAGCCGTAGATCCTGCCCGCTTTCACCGTGGCGACCGGGAGTAGTCTGCGCGTTCCAACGCGCTTCTCGCCGAGCGAATCGGTGAACTCGAACCGGCCCTCGTCGAGGGAGAACACCGCCACGTCGGCGTCCGCCCCTACACGCAGGGTTCCGAGCCCCTTTGGGAACCCGAACGTGTTGGCCGGGTTGGTGGCCGCGCGCTCGATCACCTGTTCGAGCGTCATGCCCAGGTGCATGAACTTGGACAATGTAGTAGCCAGGTCGAACACCGGACCGTTGACGTTGTACTGGTGAACGTCGCTCGATATCGTGCCCGGCAGCAGTTCCTGCCGTAGCGCCTTCTCCGCCGTGTCGAATGCGAAGCTGCCGGCGCCGTGGCCGATGTCGAGACGCACTCCACCCGCGACGGCCTTCCGCACCTCGGGTATGATCCGCCCGCGCTCGTCGAGAATGCCGCCTGGCGAGCCGCGAAAGCTGTGTGTGATCACGTCGCCTTTCTTGAGCATCGCCAGAATGGCGGGGAGCGGCGAGCGCGTGCCGCCGATGTGTACCATCAACGGCAGCCGCACGGCATCCGAGGCCTCGCGCGCCAGCTTGAGCGCCTGGAGATCGTGCTCCCCGGCAATGTTGCGGGTCAGCCGCACCTTCACGCCGAGGATCGCGTCGCGGTTCTGTTCGATCGTCCGGATGGCGAGTTTCGGATTCGCGTAGCGCAGGTCCAGCAGTTCGCCATGCGGATTATCCGGGGACAGCGTGGACTGGCCCACCACCGAGATGTTCAACAGCGCGTAGACGCGAGTGTCGGCGACGTTGATGACATACTTGCGCAGCCCTGGAAACGTGTGGGCCCCCGCCGAGCCCGCGTCCACCACCGTCGTCACTCCCTTGGCGATGCAAGTCGGATCGGCGGGAATCCCGAGCGGCGCAACGCCGTCGTAGACGTGAACGTGGATATCGATCAAGCCCGGGGTTACGATCTTGCCGCGCGCATCCAGCACCTGACGGGCTTCCACTTCCGGGATGCGGGCGGCCAGCATGGCGATCTTGTTGCCAGTGACCGCCACGTCGCGTTCGGCGGAGAGCCCCTGCGATGGATCGACGACGCGGCCGCCACGGATCAGGAGATCGTAGCGGGCGTTCGGGGTCTGGGGCCGGAGCGAGTCGGCGCCAATCGTACAGACAAGCGCGGGGCCGACGGCTACGCGTTTCAGAAACGACCTTCGAGTCCGGACGGGCATGGAGGTATTGTATGGCGCGGCAACGCGCTATGCGACGGTGGGCCGTTCGCCTTCGGCAAACCACAGGCGTCCGGCAACGCGCACCGTCTCGCCCTGTGCGCAGTCCGGCAGCACCGGATCGGAATGGAGGCAGGGACACAACGCGTTGCCCCACGTGCGCCCGCAGCGTTCCCACTCGGTCAGGATCCACCGGTTCCCCGCGCCGGACCGCACCGCCGCGGCAGTCTTGCCGAAGACCTTGTTCTCGTTGGTCTGCGCATTGAAACTCTGTACGCCCTTGAGCAGCACGCAGATCTGTGTGCGGAGACCGGTCAGCGGTTTCTCCGTACCGTTGCGCAGCCAGAGTTCCATGCGGACTTCGTCCCTCTCGGGCCGGATCGACGCCCCGAACCCGGTGCCGTTCGGCAGCGTCCATGCCGACCGCAAACCGCCGTCCGGCAGCCGCTCCCAATCGACGTTGTCGATCACCTTGTTCTGCTGGTTCCAAATCGTCTGGATGTGGGTGTGCGCCAGGAACAGCAGCCCCAGGTTGCTGAAGATCGCCTCCGGTAGGTCGACGACCGCGTATTCCTGTCCCGGCCACGGCAGGAAAACGGTTGCCTTGGTCCCGCGCAGTGGATCGATTGCTCCTTCGCGGAAGCCAATCCGGAGCGGCCGGCCGCCGGGATAAGGCCGGACCTGAATTCCGGGAGATGGTTGTTTCACGGTCGCGGCCACCTGCGCTTCGGTCCAGCCGAGCACCTGCGCCGCTTCGGCGTTCGTGTACTGGTGGGCGCCAAGCATGTTGTCGAGCCAGTAATCGAGATCGGCCCGCGTTGCCGCCTGTTCCACCGGCAGCGCCAGCGAAGCTTCGTCGCGCGGCCGGTACCGCGATCGAGTCAACGGATCGGCGGGCGGATTGGCGGCGTCCATGTATCGTTCGAGGTCCCGCAACGCGATCGCCCGGTATCCGTTGTCCTTCAGGTACGACACGTACTGCCGGAAGGATTCGGTGGGTGTGTGAACCCACGGATGCTTCTCATCCGGCACGCCGTGAAACTGCAGCACGGCGGCCTGTCCGGCTTTGGCTTGTGAGACCACGCGGACGAAATGATCGAACGTCCATTTCGGATACGCGTCCCCGGTGGTGGGAATCAGCAACTGGTCGTGGCGGCGCGGATCGAACGCCGGGCCGATCTGCAGCGTCCCGTACTCGGCTTCCGGCGATCCGCCGCGCCGGGCCAGCCGGTAGCCGCTTTCGCGCAGAACACGCACCGCCTCGGGACCGAAGAAGTTCCCGCTGTAAGCGAAGCTGATGGGCTTCGGCACGCCCGCCTTCTTCAACTCGTTCTCGACGAGCGCGAGTTCGCCCGCCAGCCTGGCTGCATTGCGCGGCACGGAGAAATCGGCGTGCGTCCACGAGTGGTTCCCGATCTCGAAACCCATCGCATGTATCTCGGCGATATCGCGCCAGCTCATGAAATGCTCCGCGTCTTCCATCCAGCGGTGCGTGACGAAGAAAGTGGCGCCGAAGCCCAGTTCCCGCAGAAGCGGCGCCACGAAGGTGCGGTGCGACTTCACCGCGTCGTCGAACGTCAGCACGACCAGCTTGGCCGGGATCTCCGCCGCGCGCACGAATGCGGCGGCGCCGGCTCCGAGAAACACTCTGCGCTTCATGGCTTCCGCCAGTCTATACCGGCTGTGGTAAGATTCGGGGCCATGTACCGCAGACAGTTCGTCGCTTCGGCGGCCGCGGCGGTTATTCTCCGCGCGCAGCCGGCGGAGCCGCGAACAGTGGTCTACAAGATTGCGGACGGCTGCGAGATCCGCGCGGATGTGTTCGGCGTGCCCGAGGCAGGCCGCAAGCCGGTGGTGGTGTGGATTCACGGGGGAGCGCTGATTACCGGCTCGCGCAGACTATCGCCAACCTCGCGCGTGCTGCGGCCGCTGCTCGATGCCGGTTTCGTGGTTGTCTCGATCGACTACCGCCTGGCCCCGGAGACCAAGCTGCCAACGATCATCGGAGACGTCCAGGACGCGTTCCGCTGGATTCGCGGCCACGCGCCGGATATGCGCATTGAGCCGGATCGTCTCGCTGTCTGCGGAGGTTCGGCCGGCGGCTATCTCGCGCTCATGACCGGATTTTGTGTGGATCCCCGCCCGCGGGCGCTGGTCTCATACTGGGGCTACGGCGACATCGTCGGTCCGTGGTACTCGCGGCCCGACCCCTTCTACTTGCGGCAACCGGCGGTCACGCGAGAGGAAGCTCTGTCGAGTGTCGGCAGCACACCGGTCTCCGAGCCTCCGCCCAAGAACACGCGCGGCAGATTCTATCTCTACTGTCGTCAGCAAGGCCTGTGGCCGAAGGAAGTGGCTGGGCGCGACCCGGACGAAGACAACCGCTGGTTCGATGCCTACTGCCCGGTCCGCAATGTGACGCGCGCCTATCCCCCGACGATGTTGGTGCACGGAACCGCCGACACGGACGTGCCCTATGAGCAGTCGAAGATGATGGCGGACCGGCTGGCCCAGGCGGGCGTGGAGCACCGCTTGGTGACCGTCCCCGAAGGCGCGCACGGCATTGGCAATATCGCGGCGGAGGAGCAGGAGCGGATCTACCGGCAGGCGGCGGCCTTCCTGAGAGAGCGGGTGTGAGCATCTGCCATGCTTACTTTCAACGCCATACTTCGCCATGAGGGACTTGATCCGGCAGGAATCCGGCTTGCTCGGCATCAAGACACGCGCCGCCCGGGCCGCCCGACGGCCTATCAACTATGGCGAGCCGACGACGGCACGCCTCAGCAACCCCACTGCCCATGACCTGGATGTAAGCGACATGAACTTCTATGACCTTCATTACGACGGGGGACTCGCGGATAACGCGGGCCATCTGATCGTTGATTGAGGTCAGGGCTTTCGTTTCGAGGAAGAAGGCCTTGACAGGCCGAATTCGGACGTAGGCAGAGAAGCGATCGAGGACGCGTGGAAGAAGAAGCTGATGGGCCACGAGTTCGGGCTGAACGAGATTGATCCCCATCGGTCGCACTCGGACCCGGGGTGCGGCACGCCAATTGCTCCTCCCAAGCTCGACATGGTCACGAATCCGATAACCATCACGCTTACGCTTCCCATGGCAGCCGGCTCGCTGGACTCGAAGGAGATGACAATCAAGGCGCTTGCCGACGAGTTCCAGCAACTACTGCGTGCCGCGCTGTCGGGGCCCAAGCCGCCGGACGCCGGCGCCGCCGGGCCGGCCGAACGGCAAAATTCTGCCACTGGGACGACGGAGCGCCAATTTTCCGTCACAGTCGGCGGCGACGAACAACCCGAGGCGGCCCGCCCGATATCCCCGTTTCACGTTGTCCGCACGTACCGCGCGTCCCGCCCCGCCCCCGGACCGACGATTGCGGCCGCGGACGTCACGGCCGACATGCTGACCGGAGAACTCACGGCTGAGCACTTGCGCGCTCACAAGGATCCCGCCGCCTTCTTGAATGCACGGTTGCAGGCGGTTCGCGAGCCGACTCCCACCGTTTGGGTGGATCAGATCAACGGGAAGCGCGCCAGCGTCAATCCCAGCTACCTGTCATCCGCCGACCAGGCCACAGCCATGCTGGAACGCTTGCGCCGCCTGGGCTTTGCAGGCGGCGAAATTGAGGAGATCACGCCCGAGAACCCCTTTTCGCGCATCGATTTCGCGGGCGAGGATCGCCGCTTTTTCTACGTTGGGGGCCTCAACATCGGGCTGCTTGTGGAGCGCTATGCCAAGTACCCGGTGGAAGTAGCCGACGAGATGACGCGCGCCGAAGTCCAGCGGGCTGCCGCCGAAGCCTACTCCTGAGCAGCGGGTGAACCCGTTCCGGCGTCAACTCCGCCCGCACGGCCGGCATCCCCAGGCGGCCCGACTCGCAGACCTCCCAAGTCACCCAGTCCAGCGGCATCGCCTCGAAATAGCCGCCACCATGCACGCCCCAGCCCTCGCGCCGCCAGCGCCAAGCCCGCGGAGCCCACCTTGTTCACCAACGACGCGGGCGTTCGAATGTAGCCCTTATAGCCGCCGGCATACCTGAGTGTCATTTCCTATTGGGAGGCGATGGGTAAAAGTGTGAAGGGTCTCATCGACGGGCGCGGCCCACGCCGATAGTGAACGAGGACCTCGTCTTCTTGACAACCGACTCGGATATTGCGCGTTACGCCGAGAAGGATTCGGTGTGATCTTTTGACATGGACCTGTCAGCCGGCTGGTATCGGAGTCCGGAGTTGCTCACACTGGCACCCGCATCACTGGCGCAGACCGAGATCGAACGTGAAGGTCTCGCCGAGGTAGACCCGTTTCACATCGGGGTCGTTGCCGAGACTGTCGGGCGACCCGGCGCGGAAGATCCGGCCATTGTTGATGATGTAGGCACGGTCGGTGACGGCGAGCGTCTCGCGCACGTTGTGGTCGGTGATCAGTATGCCGATACCGGTGCGCTTCAACTCGAATATGATTCGCTGTAGTTCGAGCACCTGAATCGGATCGATGCCGGAGAACGGTTCGTCGAGCAGCAGGAAGCTCGGCTGGATGACGAGGGAACGCGCGATCTCGACGCGCCGGCGCTCGCCGCCCGATAGCGCGAATCCCTTGTTCCGGCGCACGGTGTCGAGACCAAGCTGTTCGATCAGCCGCTCGGCGCGCTCGCGACGCTCGTGCGCGGTGATGGGCAGCGTCTCGAGGATCGCCATCAGGTTCTCTTCGACCGTCAATTTCCGGAAGACCGACGGTTCCTGTGGCAAGTAGCTGATGCCCTGCCGGGCGCGCTGGTACATGGGCAGGTCGGTGACGTCCTCTCCGTCGAGGAGCACGCGTCCCGAGTCCGGGCTGATGAGCCCGACAATCATGTAAAAGGACGTTGTCTTGCCCGCGCCGTTCGGACCGAGGAGGCCCACCACTTCACCCTGTTGGACCGACACGGACACGTCGTCGACGACCTTGCGGCGGCGGTAGGATTTGGAAAGCTCGACGGTCTCCAGCTTGCGCATGCAATCTAATTACGGCGAATCCGGCTGACTCCTGGCTGCGCGGGCGCCCCGTCCACCTGCAGGCTATCATTCCGCGCATACCAGGTCAAACGTTCGCCAGTCGTCGATCCCTTGACGGAATCGACGAAGCGTGGGTTTCCACCGTGCAACACCACTTTTTCCTCGGCCACGTAATATTCGGCGTGCTGCGCGGACGCCCGGCGGGTGCGTCCCGATTCGGCGCGGAGAATTTCCACGTCGCCATCGGCCAGAGCACGTTCCAGCCGCGAGCCGGACCCCTCCTCCTGTTGCCCGGGCGCGGACAACCAGGCGCGGAGTTCCCGCGACCGGACGTCCATTCCGTCGCGAAGAAAGCGGACCCCGCCGCGATAGTGCGCCAGATGATCCTTCTCGGAATAGTCGAGCGACGCCGCACGGATCACCACGACCTCCTGCCGCTTCGCCTCGCGGTCGATGAGTTGGTTGAATACATTCCCCTCGGCCTGAAGCGTTTGTGCGTCGCGGTCGATCCGGATCCGGTCGGCCTGGAGGCGGTTGGCGTTCTGCCAAAGAACCGCGTTGCCCGCATACTCGACCAGACGGTTTTGGTTACTTGACACCATCCGTTGCGCGCGAGCCTGAACCGGTTCGTTCTGGGCGATCATTGCGCCGGAGGCCGTTTTCTTATCGGGCAGCCGCGTCGAGGTAACATCACCTTCGGCAGTGAAATCGCCGGAGCTCTGATCGAGGACAATCCGGTCGCCCGCCACCGAACCGGAGTTATCCCAGGCACGCGCGGCGGTCGTAAGCGTGATCACGTTCGCCGCCGAGTCCAGCACCGCCCGGGTCGATCGCGCTTTCCTTTCGCCTTCTTCGTACCGGAAGTTCTCCCACTGTTCGATTTTCGACATCTCACCGGTTTCCGGGTGAAACTCCGCACCAAGATCCTGGCTCCAGGTGCGGGCAACGGCGTCGTTGCCGCGTCTTGTCTCGGTGGCGACTTTGACCGCCCGGAACGACTCAAGACGATTGCCCGCGCCGTAGTGCATCCACATGCGCTCGGCGGTCATGCGGCGATGCGGCTGGCCGGCGGCGGACGGTTCGAGGTCGAGCGTGCCTGGGCTGTGAGTCTCGATCTGCGCGACCTCGCGACCATCCGGGTGCATTTGAAGACCAATCACATCGCTGCGGAGGATGCGCCCCGGGGGCGTCTCCTTGCCCTTCGCCGACGGGCGCGATTCCAGCACGCTATTGCCGAAGGAGGTGGCGCGCCGCAGGAGACTCTCGTTTTCGCGCGGCTCGAACTCGAGTGCAACCCGATCCCCCCGGACCGTCGTCTGGCCGCTCGGGGACAGGGCCGCGATCGAGGCGGAGCCGCTTCCGTCGATCCGCTCCGTCTGCGACGACCCGCTGAAGGACATCCGCAGTTCGCCGGCGCCGAAGCGGAGCGCACGTTCCCCCGCCCGATCGGACCCATTCGCTTGTTGGGCGATCACCTCTCGGATCACTCCTTCCTGGATGGAGACAACGGCCTCGCCGGCTTTCGCCGCCAGGGCACCGCGCTCGAATTCCGACCAGGGCGCCAAGTAGACCTTCGAGTCGCCCTCCAAGTAGCGAAGGTTGCCGGCCCGGACCCGCATGGGCAGGGCGCCGGGCTGCACGCCGCGCCACGTCAGGTCGACGTCGTTCAGGAGGCGCAGTTCGCGGACCGCAGGGTCGTAGCTCGCGCCGCGGGCGCTCCCGCCGCCGGCGTCGAACTCGAAGATCGCTTCGCGTTCCGTCGAGGCCAGGCCCGTACCCGTCTCCACGCGGACACCGGAGGTGCGGATGGTCAGGAGCCGCCCCTGAGGAGACTCCACTTCGGCCGGCACCGCGAGAGTAATCTCAACGGCGCCATCCGAAAAGAGGACGCCCTCGGTTTCGTGGAAGACAGCGCTGGCGCTCGATACGCGGTCGTACTCGCGGCCCTCCTTGTGGTAGAGCTTCATCCGCACGTTCTCAAGTTGCACGCGCGGCGCGCCCTCCTCGATGCGCTGCATGTGCTGCGCGCGCACCTCGACAACCGGGATATCGCCGTCGTGCTTGGAATAGACCCAGTCCCGCTGGGAGATGTTGACGTTTTCGGGTAGGCGTTCGGGAAGGACTGGGCGCCGGCTGAACTGGACTTTCTTCTGGATGTAATACGAAGCGCCGCTGCCCGCGAGGAGCAAGACGATAGCCACCAGAAGCAGCCGACG
>CAYPUQ010000034.1:12162-27405 GCA_964413655.1 uncultured Solibacteraceae bacterium
GGGTCACCGGCCTATTTTCGAGCCGTGACCGTGATCTCGATCCGGTAGTTCCCGACGAGTTTGGCGATGCCAACCGTGGTCCGAGTCGGCCGGGGCTCCGGAAAATGCTCCATGTAAACTTTGTTCATCCGCTGGAACAGTTCCATGTCGGTGAGGTACACTTGCACGGAGACGGCGTCCTTCAGGTCGTAGCCGGCTTCGCGCATGACACCACGAATGGCTTCCAGCGTCTGCTTTACCTCCTCTTCGAACTCGTCCGGACGGTTGCCCGTCTTCGGATCCCGGCCGACCATACCAGAGACATACAGAGTGTCGCCAAAAACGATCGCCGGACTGAACGGACCGCTCTTGGAAGCGCCTTTCGGATACACAGGTTTCTTTTCGGCGCCCAGCGTCAGACCGGCCAGTAGCGCGGCGCCCAATAGGACAGTGAGTACGTTCCGCATATGCCAGATCTTAGCAGGATGAAGCCCACTCAGGCTCGTTGGAACGTCTGTACTAGAACGTTTGTACCGCAGGCCCTGACCCGGTCGTACCGGCGAAATTGCAGCCATCGTCCTATTGGCGCGACGCGCCGGAAGCGCGACACTGGAGGTGTAGCGAGGGCGTGAATCCGGCCTCGATACACAGTAGGGAGGAGTACGATGAGGGCCAACAGAGAGAGCAGCGAACGGCGCAATTCCAACCGCTTTCCGCTGGAACGCGACATTCTCTTCCGCGTGCTGACCAAGCGCGGCGATCCGGAATGCGGCATCGGCCGCACGGTCAACATGAGCAGCTCCGGCGTGCTGTTCTCCAGCGAGCGGGAACTCACTCCGGGCAAGGTCGTCGAGGTTGCGATTCACTGGCCAGCCCAACTGGACAACACGACGCCACTGAAATTGGTGGGGCGAGGCCGCGTTGTGCGCAGCGATACCGGCCAGGTGGCCATCGAGATTCAAAACTACGAGTTCCGAATTCTGGGTTCGCAGGGACTGAGCTTGCCGCAGCAGCATCACTGATCCCGCGCCGGGCCTGGCCGAAACAACACAAGAGTGACATCTGGGACGCGCGAGATCCGTGTGTTCCAAGGGGGAGGAGGCCACTCTTGCGTTCGCGGCCAGGCCCTTCTTTTTTTGCCCACCCGTATAATGATTCGGTAGGGTCCCGCCTCGGATGAAAAAGCGCCTCATCTACGGTTTCGGCGTGCTGCTCCTGGCTGTGCTGGTCGGCCTGGTGGTGTGGCAGGGCTCGTTCTCCATCGACCTCGGCGGCCCGCCGAGCGCGCAGCAGACCTACATCCTGTGGGCCGTCTCCATCCTCATTTTCATCCTCACTATCACGCTCGGCTTCATGCTGGTGCGCAATGGCGTCAAGCTTTACATCGAGCGCCGGGCCGGACAGGATGGGTCGAGGATCAAGACCAAGCTGGTGACGGGCGCGCTGGCGCTCAGCATCATGCCGGTGTTCTTCCTCGTGGCCTTCAGCATTTCGGTGTTGAACCACAACGTCAACAAGTGGTTCAGCAGCCCCACCGAAGGCGTCCTGAGCAACCTTGCCGAGGTGAGCGCCTCGTTCCAGGACGAGGTGCGGAAGCGCGCCGGCGCACAAGCGTTGATGCTGGCCCGTCTGCCCGAGGTCCGCGAGTATCTGCTGACGGGCCGCCGGCCGGCGACCTTCGATGTCGCGTTTTGCGAGGCGCGCGGCATCGACGAAGCGTGGCTTCAGACCGTCGCCGGCGAATATCGCGAGATTTGCGTGAAGCCCCGCGCGAAACCCGCCCGGGGCAAGGGCACCGAGGAGCCCGAGCCGGCGAAACTCTCGGCGCGGGCGGAAATTCCGTTCATCGAGGGTTTCAAGCCCGGCGGCGACGGACCCGTGCCGGGTGTGGTGGTGCGCGCCATCATGCCGGTGGACCTGGCGGCCAAGCAGAAGGCGATCGACGACGATGTCCGGAAGTTCGCGCAGCTTGCCAGCAACCGCCACGTGTTCCGCGCCACCTACCTGATGCTGATGACACTCATCACGCTATTCATCCTGTTCGTGGCGACCTGGATCGCATTGTTTCTGTCGCGCCAGATTAGCGGACCCATTTCGGCGCTGCTCGAGGCCGCGCGTCAGCTTGGACAGGGAAACCTGGGCTATCGCATTCCGTCGAAGGGCATCGACGAACTAGGCACGCTGATTCATCGCTTCAATGGAATGGCCGACGAGATTCAGGCCAACCGGGCGGAGATCGAGCGCCGGCGCAACTTCACCGAGGCAATTCTCGAGAGTATTCCGACCGGCGTCATTTCGCTGTCGGAGGACCGGCGCATTGTGAAGGTGAACCGCGTGCTTTCGCAAATTCTTCCGGCGGCGGAAGTGGCGCTGGCGGCGAAGCTCGAAGATTTGTTTCCGCCCGAGGACACCCGGGAATTGCACTACTTGATGAACCGTGCGCGGCGCACCGGACTGGCATCGAGTCAGGTCGAGCTGAAGCGGGACGAACGGACGCTGCATCTCGCGGTGACCGTCGCGGCGCTCGAAGGTGGGGACAATGCGGGCTTCGTGATCGTCATCGAGGATACCAGCGAACTATTGCGAGCGCAGAAGGCGGCCGCGTGGCACGAAGTGGCGCGGCGCATCGCGCACGAAATGAAGAACCCGCTAACACCCATCGCCCTGTCGGCCGAACGCATCGCGCGGCACCTCGAGAAGCTGCCTGGCGGTACGGTCGCGCCGCAGGATGTCGTCCGGATTCTGCGTGAGTGTTCCCTTACGATCTCCGCCGAGGTGCAGTCGGTGAAAACGCTTGTCGACGAGTTCTCGCAGTTCGCCCGGTTCCCGGCGGCCAAGCCGGTCCAGTGCGACTTGAACGAGTTGATCGACGCGGCGCTGAGCGTGTTTCACGGCCGGCTGGGCGGCATCGAGATTGTGAAGGATCTCGCGCCCGGGCTTCCGCCGGTGATCGTGGACCCCGAACAGTTCCGGCGCGCGATTGTCAATCTGACGGACAACGCCGCCGAAGCGATGCGGGAATCGCCGCTGAAGCGGCTGACGATTCGTACCCAGCCCGCCGGCGATGCCGTCGAGCTGTGCATCGCCGACACCGGCTGCGGCATCTCAGCGGAAGACCGCGAAAAGCTGTTCCTTCCCTATTTCTCCACAAAGGGGCGTGGGACGGGGCTTGGCCTGGCGATTGTGCATCATATTCTCTCGGAGCACGGCGCGCACATTCGCGTGGAAGACAACAAACCCTGTGGCGCCCGCTTCCTGATCGAGTTGCCGGCCGCGGCGGCCGCACCCGCGGAGCCGGCTGCCGCTTCCGCGGTGGAGGCGTCGCACTGAGCACCATGCGGGACGAGTTGGATCGGTCTGTGCGCGGGGCACGAGTGCTGGTGGTAGACGACGAACCGGGCATCCGGCAGTCGTTGTGCGGCGTACTCGGCGACGAAGGCTATCATGCGGAGGCCGTCGCGACGGGAGAAGAGTGCCTTGAAGCGCTGCAGCGAACCGGTTACGATCTCGTGTTGCTGGATATCTGGCTGCCGGGCATGGATGGCCTCGAGACGCTCGAACGCATTGAGGAGATTCCCGCCGGCCAGCGCCCGGCCGTTGTGGTGATATCCGGTCATGGAACGATCGAGACGGCGGTCAAGGCGACCAAGCTGGGCGCGTTCGACTTTCTCGAGAAACCGCCATCGCTCGACCGGATGATCATCGTCGCGCGCAATGCGATCCGCCAGCGCCGCATGGCCGGCGAACTGCAGACGCTGCGCGACGCATCCGCCACGCCGTACCGCATCATCGGGGAGAGTGTGCCGATGAAGGCGCTGCGGCAGCAGCTCGGGCTGATGGCCGACAGCAACGGACGGGTTCTCATTTACGGGGAGTCGGGCACCGGCAAGGAACTGGTGGCACACGCCATCCATCATCTCAGCGCGCGCGCCCCCGGTCCGTTCGTGGAGGTGAATTGCGCGGCAATCCCCGAGGAATTGATCGAGAGCGAACTATTCGGCCATCGCAAGGGTAGCTTCGCGGGCGCCGGCGAGGATAAGACCGGCAAGTTCGAGAAGGCGGGCCGTGGCACACTTTTCCTCGACGAAGTGGGCGACATGAGCCTGCGCACGCAGTCGATCGTCTTGCGCGTGCTCGATGAGCACCGGTTCGAGCCGGTGGGCGCCAGCGAGAGCATCCAGGTGGATGTCCGCGTGGTCGCGGCCACGAACAAGAAACTCGAGGACGAAATCGAGAAGGGCAACTTCCGCGAGGATCTCTTCTACCGCCTCAACGTCGTCCCCTTTGAGGTTCCGCCGCTGCGCGAGCGGACCGAAGACGTCCCACTGCTGGCCGACTACTTTCTCGCCGAGTTCACCACGAGGTACGGCCGCAAGCCCAAAGAACTGGCCGGCGAAGCTTATCATCTGCTTCGCGACTATCACTGGCCGGGCAACGTTCGGGAACTGCGCAATCTGATGGAGCGCATCGTTATCATGACTCCGCAGACGCGCATCGAGGCGCGGCATATCCCGCTGCAGGTCACGAAACGGGCCGCCTCTCGCGATTACGAAAATTTCTCCAGCCTGCAGGAGTTTCGCGCGTCCGCCGAGCGCGACTATATTCTGAAAAAGCTCGAAGAGACTCGTGGCAATGTCACGCGCGCCGCCGAACTGCTCGGTCTGGAGCGCAGCAACCTCTACCGCAAGATGCGCACTCTCGGCATCGGGCCGAAAGAGAACTGAAGCTTCGCCCTCTCACACCGCGTGAGCGGCGGCGGTCTTCTCGTTGAGACGAATGCCCAGGCCCGGTGCCTCGGGGAGGGTCAGGCAACCCCGGTCGTAGACTTCCGGCGGGTCCACGAGTTCACCGCGCCAGGGGACTTCGCCAAAGCCTAGTTCGAGGACCTGAAAATTGGCCATTCCGGCGCAGACGTGCGCGGCGGCGAAATTACCAACCGGACTCGCGGGTCCGTGCGGTGAGCAGTGCAAGCCCGCCCCTTCCGACATTGCGGCCACTTTCTTCAACTCCGACATGCCGCCCACATACTTCACGTCGGGCATCGTGATGTCCACGGCACCGGCCGCGATATAGGGAAAGAACCCATGCACGCCAAAGATCGACTCGCCGCCGGCCGTCGGCATGGGAGCGGCCTCCCTGATGGCGGCAAGGTCGGCGGGCGCGCGGCAGACCTCCTCGAGCCAGAACAGGTTTAACGGCGTCACCCGCTTCACCAGTTCCAGACCGCGCGTGCGGTCGAAGTGCGAGTGGCCGTCGACCAGAAGGCCGCGATCCGGACCGATTACCTTACGAACCGCCTCGATGCACCGGATGCCCACTTCCGTGTGGGCCGCGATGGCGGCGGCATCGGTCTTCGGCATGCCGTCGAAGGAGGCCATTTTGATGGCGTCGAATCCGGCCGCCACGGCCCGTTCGGCGCTGGCGGCGAAGCCCTCGGGTGTGCGCTCGACGGTGCAGCGGTTGATGTTGGCGTAGTTGCGAATGCGAGGGTGGATTTTGCCGCCAAACAATGCCCAGCACGGGATATCGAGCGACTGGCCTTGCAGATCGTGAATCGCCTGCTCGATGGCGCCGAAGGCCACCGCGCCGCTACGCCCGTGGCGCGAAACCCCGGGCCATAGGGTGCGCCGGAAGACCTCAACATCGAAGATTCCACCCCCGCGCACCTGGCCGAAGAATGCGCCCAACAGGCGGACGACGTTCGCGTCTCCGCCATGCGAGGCGTCACCGAGACCGGTGAGTCCGTTGCTCGCCTTGATGCGAACGATCACCCAGTTGCCGCGATGGTTCACCTTCACCTGGAAGACTTCAATGGACTCGACGGTGGCGGCCGCGGCGCGGCGGCGCTGTTGCGCGGAGACAACCGGCGCCGCGGCGAGCGGCGCCAGCGATGCCGTGAAGAACGATCGGCGGCGCATGGACGATGCCTACCAGTTCGTGATGGAACCATCCGGCCGCCGGTACAGGGGAATCGGCTGGCGGAACTCGGTGATTTCGGCTAGCATGCGGGTGTTGGATGAATCGAACTCCACACCCAGGCCCGGCGCCTCGACGGGATACATCTTCCCCTTGCGGAAGTCGTAGGCGCGCGGCAAATAGGGAATCTTTGTTGTGCCGTCGCCGGTCATTTCCATGATGGCCGGGCCCGGGAACGATCCGCAGACGTGGACGAGCGCGGCCTCGGCGATCGGTCCGGTGAAGTGCGGAACCAGACCGATGTAGTGGGTTTCGCAGAGCGCTGCGAGCTTGACGAGGTCGGTAATACCACCGGAATTAGGCAGCGTGACGCGGCTATAGTCGATCAGGTCGTTTTCGATCAGCGTGCGGATGTCCCAGCGGTCCGAGTGGTGCTCGCCGACGGCAATGGGCACTTTGACGTGCTGGCGGAGCTTCTCGTAAATGCCTTGGTACTCGGAACGGACGAGGTCCTCGCAGAATAGGGGATTCAACGGTTCGAGAAGCTGGCTGAGGCGGATGGCGTCGGCGAAATCGAGACGCGTGTGGTAGTCGATGGCCCAATCGCCGTCTTTGCCAACGCCCTCGCGAATCTCGCGGCAGTGCTCGAAGGTGGCGTCCACCTGCCGCCGCGCGTCGAACTGCTCGCCGTCGCGCGGCCCGGTGACGCCCGTCCGGAAGGCGCGGAAACCGAATTCGATGCAGGCGCGGGCCGTGTCGCGAACGGAGTTGCCTTTCCGCGGGAACCCGGTGGAGTAGCATTCGACGTAGTCGCGCGTGAGGCCGCCGAGCAATTCGTAGACGGGAACTCCGAGTGCCTTCCCCTTGATATCCCATAGCGCCAAATCGAGCGCACCGAGAGCGTGGACCTTCTCGCGGCCAGGCGGGTAGAAATACCCGCGGTACATGTACTGCCAGAGATGCTCGATGCGGTTGGCCTCCTGGCCGATCAGCATTGCGGCGCATTGCTCGATGGTGTCCTTCGAACCGCCCTCGCCGATGCCGGTGATCCCCTGATCGGTTTCTACCGTGACGATATGAAAGCTCTGATTCAAGATGGGCCGCGTGATGGGCGACTCCCAATAACGGATGCGAGTGATCTTGATCTTTTTGAGGGCGGCGTGCGCCTTGGCGAGCAGCGCGCCGCCGGCGAAGACCTGCAAGAGGTTGCGTCTGGTCATCATGTCAGTGTCCTCATGGGTAGCAGAGAAACAATATCACGCCGCTTGCCGCTGGTGCTCCTCGATCTCCGCCAGTTCGCTTTCGCTCAGCCGGAACTCCGCCGCGCCGATCACGCCGTCGACCTGCGCAGCGTTGCGCGCGCCGAAGATCGCTCCAGTCACTTCGGGCCGCCGCAGGGTCCAGGCCAACGCGACCTCGCCGGCTGACCGCCCGTGGCGCGTGCCGATTGCGCGCAGCAGTTCCACGAGTTCGAGGTTTCGCGATAGTAACGGCTCCCTGAAGTCAGGCACGCGGCTGCGGAAGTCGTTCGCCGGCAGCGCCGCCGCGCGTTCCTTCGTCATCTTGCCGGTCAGCAGCCCGTTGCGCATCGGAGAGTGGACAATGACGCCGATGCCGTGCCGCGCGCAGTACGGCAGTCCTTCGTTTTCGATTGCGCGATTCAGCAGCGAATAGGGCGGCTGTAGCGATGTGACCGGCGCGATCCGGTGGCTCCGCTCCATCTGGTTCACGTTGAAGTTCGACACTCCGATCCAGCGCACCTTGCCCTCTTCCTTCAGCCGCGTCAGCGTCTCCCATCCTTCTTCCACCTCTTCGTCGGGCTCGGGCCAATGAATCTGGTACAGGTCGATCGTGTCCGCTTTTAGCCGTCGAAGACTGTTCTCGCACTCCTGCCGCACGGCGTCGCGCCGGAGGATCTTCACGATCTCGCCCTTCTCGTTCCAGTTCCGCCCGCACTTCGTGAAGATGTAGGGTTTCGGGGAGATGCTGTCCACCGCTTTCGCCGTGACCTCCTCGGCGTGGCCGAAGCCGTACACCGCCGCGGTATCGACCCAGTTCACGCCCTTGTCGAGCGCCGCGCGGATGGCCGCCACGGAATCCGTGTCGTCCTGGGCGCCCCATGCAAAAGGCCAGTTCGGTCCTCCGAGCGCGAAAGCCCCCACGCCAAGGACAGTAATCTCCATGTCGGAATTGCCAAGCCGTCGTTTTTCCATAAGCTCCAGTGTAGGATGGGCCGTGTATCGCGGACCCACTGTTATATACTCACGGCAAAGGACTCTGCTGGGAATGGTATTGCCAATTCTCGCCGCCGGCATCGCGCTCGCGGCGGTTCCGTTGTCCGCCGCGACGAACGAGGATCTATTCGCCCAACGTCTTCGACCGGTGCTCGAACAGCATTGCGCCGGCTGCCACACGGGCGCCGCGCCGCAAGGCGGGCTGTCGGTAGCCAGCCTGGACACCTTGCTGCACGGCGGCAAGCGTGGACCGGCAATCCGCCCGGGCGATGCGGGCGCCAGCTTGCTGATGCGGTTCGTTCGCGGCGAACAGCAACCCGTCATGCCGCTCGGCGGCGTACTGAAGCCCGAGGTGATCGAGGCGCTGGCCGAAGCGATCGGCCAGATGACTCCGCCCGCTGCCGCGACAGCCGCGCCCGACCGAGATGCGTGGCTCTACCGGAAGCCCGCCGCCCCGGCGATCCCCGAGGTGAAGAATCGCGAATGGGTCCGGAATCCGATTGATGCCTTTGTTCTCGCGGCGCTGGAAGCGAAAAAGATGCGGACCGCCGCGCCCGCGGACCGCCGTGCGCTGATTCGCCGCGTCTATTTCGATTTGATCGGCCTGCCGCCGCCGCCCGGCGAAGTCGAGGAGTTCGTGTCGAGCGCGGATCCCGAAGCGTATGAAAAACTGATCGACAAACTCCTCGCCGACCAGCGCTACGGCGAGCGCTGGGCACGCCACTGGCTCGACCTCGTCCGCTTCGCCGAGTCCGACGGCTTCGCCATCGACGGCGAACGTCCGGCGGCATGGCGCTATCGCGACTATGTGATCCGCGCATTTAACGACGACAAGCCGTACGACGAGTTCGTCAAGGATCAACTTGCCGGGGACGAGATCGGCCGCAGCCCGGGGTCGATGGTCGCGCTGGGGTTTCTGCGCATGGGCACCTGGGAAGCGGACGCCAATTTCAAGACGCAACTGCGGCAGGATTTTCTGAACGAGATCACGTCCACGACCAGTTCCGTCTTCCTTGGGCTCACCGCCGGCTGCGCCCGCTGCCACGACCATAAGTACGATCCCATTCCGACACGCGATTTCTACCGTCTGCAAGCGTTCTTCGCGGCCACGCGGATCGACGAACGCCCGGCCGCGTTTCTCGAAGTGGAGAAGCCCGCCGAGATGCGGCGGTTACTGCGCCGCTACGAGGATGAAGCCGACGAAGCCGAGGCCGGCGTCAAGCGCATCGAGCAGGAGCTCAAGGACCACTACATTGCCGCGAAGGGTCTGAAGCCCGACGACAAGGCCGCCGACGATTTCCGGAAATCGCTGCGCGACAAAAAGGACGCTACCTTCTCGGCCGAGCAGCGAAAGGCGCACGAGGAGGCCACGTTGCGCCAGCGCCGCACCAGCGAAGCCGCGCGGCGCTATCGCCCCGTCGCTTACGCCGTCGCCGACGTCGCGCCGCCGCATGTTCCCTCACTGCCTGACACCTATGTGCTCGGCGGCGGTGAACTCGCCGCGAAGGGCGGCAAGGTGGAGCCAGGTTTCCCCGTGTGCGTCACCGGCAAGGAAGAGCCGGCCGTCATTCCGTTCGCGGGGGGCAGTTCCGGGCGCCGCCGCGGATTGGCGGAGTGGATTGCCAGCCCTTCCAATCCACTCACCGCGCGCGTGATGGCGAACCGCATCTGGCAGCATCATTTCGGCGAGGGCATCGTCAGGACTCCCTCGGACTTCGGACGCAACGGCGATAGGCCATCGCATCCCGAATTGCTCGACTGGCTGGCACTTGAGTTCGTCGAGAAGAAGTGGAGCGTGAAGGCGATGCATCGGCTGATGCTCACCTCGAACGTATACCGCCAGTCCACATCGCATCCCGAATGGAAGCAGTACGCCGCGGCCGATCCCGAGAACCGTCTGCTGTGGCGGATGAACTGGCTGCGCCTGGAATCGGAAGTCATCCGCGATTCGATACTCGCCTTGAGCGGGCGGCTGACGCACCTCGGCGGAGGCCCGGGGTTCTTCTTCGACATCAGCGACGACGTGGCCCAGGGGTTCGAGTTTTTCAAATGGTTTCCTTCGGCAGACGCCGAACAGCGCCGCCGGTCCGTCTACGCTTTCCAGCGCCGTTCGGTGATGATGCCGATGATGGAAGTGTTCGACGGCGCCAACATGAGCGAGTCGTGTTCGCGACGAAATGTGACGACGGTAGCCCCGCAAGCGCTGACCCTGCTGAACGGCGAACTGACCATGCGGGAGGCGCGCCACTTCGCCGAGCGCGTCATCGAGCTGGCGGGTCCCGAGCCGGCCCGGCAGGTGGACCGCGCGTTCCTGCTGGCTCTCGCGCGGCCGCCGGATAGCGCCGAGAAGCGAGAGGCGCTCGCCTTGTATGACGGTGAGCCGCCCGCCGCCGCGCTCGCCCGCCTCGGCGCCGTCTTATTCAACCTCAACGAATTCGCCTACCTGGAGTAGTCCATGCATCCCGAAGATACCCGCCGCCGCTTTCTCTACAACAGCCTCACCGGGGCGGGAGGACTCGCGCTACTCGACCTGCTGGCGCGCGACGCGCAGGGCGCGGCTCGTGACGGCAATCCGCTGGCGCCGCGAAACCCGCATCACACACCGCGCGCCAAGTCGTGCATCTTCCTCTCCATGCTTGGCGGTGTCAGCCAAATGGACAGCTTCGATCCAAAGCCGGCGCTCGAGAAATTCGACAACACGGTCATGGACTGGAGCAAGGAGAAGGTGACCGACCAGGTGAGCCTTTTCGCCAAGCCCCGGCTAATCCTCAAGAGTCCCTGGACGTTCAAGAAATACGGCCAGTGTGGCATGGACGTGTCGGAACTGTTCCCCCACCTTGCCGGCTGTGTCGACGACCTCGCTTTCGTCCGCTCCATCCAGACCGAAAACGGCAACCACCCGGCGGCTGTTTTTCTCATGAACACCGGCTCGGTGATCCCCGGCCACGCTTCGCTCGGCGCTTGGGTGAGCTACGGGCTTGGAAACGAAAACCAGAACCTGCCGTCGTTCGTCGTCCTGCCGGATTTCCGTTCCATTACGTTTAGCGGGTCACAGCAGTGGGGCAGCGGGTACCTGCCCGCCAGCTACCAGGGCACGATGCTCCGTTGGAGCGGGGAGGCGATTCGCGACCTCAGCCCGGCCGAGCCGGTCCCGGAACAGGCGCGCGAACGCCAGATCGAACTGCTGCGTTCGTATAACCAGATGCACGCCGAAAGGCACTTCACGAACCCGGATCTGCAAGGCCGAATCGATGCGTATGAACTGGCGTTCCGCATGCAAGTGGAAGTGCCCGGCGTACTGAACATGCAGCAGGAGTCCGACGCCACCCGCGAGATGTACGGTCTCGATCAGGAGGACACGCGCTCGTTCGGCACGCGCTGCCTGATGGCGCGGCAGCTTGTCGAGAAGGGCGTACGGTTTGTGCAAATCTACACGCCCAGCCAGTCTTGGGACAGCCACACCAACTTGCTGGAGCGGCACGCCAAGAACGCGCTGGAGGTGGACCAGCCAATCGCGGCGTTGATCAAGGATCTCAAACAACGCGGCTTGTTCGAGTCGACGCTCATCATCTGGATGGGCGAGTTCGGGCGCACACCGGATAACCTCGCCGAGCAGCGCAAGAATGCGGGCCGGGATCACAACACCCGCGCAATGACCATCTTCTTCGCTGGCGGTGGCACCCAGGGCGGAGCGTTAGTCGGGGAGACGGACGACCTGGGCTTCAAGGCCGTCCGCGACATCTATCGCATGCGTGATGTCCACGCGACAGTGCTTCACCTGATGGGCCTGAACGATATGCGGCTCACCTACTACCATGCCGGCCGCAACATGCGGCTCACGGACACTGGAGGGCGGGTGATTGAGGGTGTGCTGAAGGGGTAGTTCAGGCTCCTTCAGTGCGAGTGCCGGGGGACCACCTTCCCCGCATCGCGATACTTCACGGCGAACTCCAGGCATGCGCCTGTTTCGAGTTGGCCGGTGTGGGTGCGGTAGAGTTCCTGCCACGGGGAGTCGTTTACCAATTCGGGGACCTTGTAGTCCTGCCAGCGGCGGGCGATTTCTTCGCCGCTGAGTAGAAGTTCTACCTGGCGGTTGCGCAGGTCCACCTTCACGAGGTCGCCGGTCTGAAGAATCGCGAGATTGCCGCCCGCAGCCGATTCCGGGGAGGCGTTGAGGATCGACGGGCTGTCCGACGTACCGCTCTGGCGGCCGTCACCGAGACACGGCAGCATCCGGACACCTTGGCGGACCAGTGCGTCGGGCGGCGTCATGTTCACGACTTCGGCGGAGCCGGGAAAGCCAATCGGGCCGCAGCCCCGGACCACGAGCATGCAGGTCTCGTCAATCTCGATCGCGGGATCGTTGATGCGGCGGCGGTAATCCTCTGGTCCGTCGAACACGATGGCCCGGGCGGTGAAGCAGTCCTCCGAGCCGGGATTCGAGAGGAACCGCGCGCGAAAGTCTTTACTGATGACGCAGGTTTTCATCAGCGCGGAGTCGAACAGGTTGCCGCGCATAACGAGGAAGCCGGCCTTCTCCATGAGCGGCTTATCGTAAGGGCGGATGACGTTCGGGTCGCATGTCGCGCACCCGGCGTAGTTCTCGGCAATGGTTTTGCCGGTGACGGTCAGCGCGCCCGCATGGACCCGGCCGCCGCCGAGCAGTTCGCCTATGATCGCGGGAACCCCGCCGGCGCGATGGAAGCCTTCGCCGAGAAACTCGCCGGCCGGCTGGATGTTGGCCAGCAGCGGCACGTCGTGGCCCACGGTCTCCCAGTCCTGGATATCGAGCGGAACCCCCATGTGCCGTGCGATGGCAGTGATGTGCGGCGGACAGTTTGTGGAGCCACCGATGGCGGAGTTGACGATGATCGCGTTCTCGAAAGCCTCGCGCGTCAGAACGCGCGACGGCGTGAGGTCTTCGTGAACCATGGCGACGGCGCGGCGGCCGGTATCGTAGGCGATGGCGGCGCGCGCGCCGTAGGGCCCCGGAATCGAGGCGCAACCGGGCAGCGACATGCCGAGCGCTTCGGCGAGAGAATTCATCGACAGCGCCGTGCCCATCGTGTTGCAGTGGCCGGGGCTCGGGACCGAGGCGAACATCATTTCCATCAGGCCGTCATAATCGATCTCGCCCGCGGCGTGGAGACGGCGCGCTTCCCAAAGCGCCATGCCCGAACCGGCGAGTTTGCCCTTGAAGTAGCTGTCGATCATCGGGCCGCCGGAGAGCACGATGGCGGGAATGTTGACGGTCGCGGCGGCCATCAGACACGCCGGCGTCGTCTTGTCGCAGCCGGTGGTGAGCACCACTCCGTCGAGCGGATAGCCGACAAGCACTTCAACGAGCCCGAGGTAAGCGAGGTTGCGGTCAAGCGCGGCGGTTGGTCGGCGGCAGCTCTCCTGGATGGGGTGGATGGGGAATTCGAAAGCGATGCCGCCGGCGTCGCGGATGCCCTCGCGCACCCTCTTAGCGAGTTCCAGGTGGTGCCGGTTGCAGGCGCTGAAGTCGTTCCCGGTTTGAGCGATGCCGATGATCGGCCGGCCGGATTGGAGCTCCTTCCGGGTCAGGCCGTAGTTGTGGTAGCGCTCCAGATAAATAGCGGTTTCGTCGGGCGCGGACTGGTCGTTGAACCAAACCTCGCTGCGGAGGCGTTTTCGGGTACTGTCGTTCATAGGCAACCTTGCAGTGTAGCTGGTTAGGCGGCGGGCTGTTGGGGCGGAACGGGCGTCCGATAGAACTCGGCAAGGAAACGGCGGAGGATGGCCTGCTCGATGCGGCCCTGGCGGCCGATCGGAGCGGGCACGCGGACAAGCAGGCTGAGCCGGCCGGGTTCGGGAATCGTGGCGGCGATGCGGGGATCCACCGACGGGCTCGATATGCCGTGCCTGCGTTCGAGCGCCCGCATGTGGCGGCGGGCGTCGTCGAGGAACGGCGTGCATTCGGCCTGCGCCGCATCGAGCAGAATCTGTTCGGCGCGCGCCCAGTCCTCGTCGACGCGAATCGGGATGGAAAAGACGTGAACCACGTACTGTTCGAGGGCTGACTCGTTCACCACCGGGGCGGTGATGAGGAGGCTGTTGGGAACGACAATCGTGCGCCCGGTGTGCATGTGGAACGCGCGGCCGGGTCCGATTTCGATGAGCGTCGTGGTGAGCATGTTGTGGTCGATCACCTCGCCGCGGTAGTTGCCGATCTCGATGCGGTCGCCGATGTCGTAAGCGGAGCCGGTGGTGCGGATCAGGTAGCCGCTAACACACTGGATGAGTTCCTTGGTGGCGAGGACAAAAGCGGCGGCGATCGCTACGAGTGACAGGGCGAAGGTCTTGATCTCCTGAGCCCAAATGGCAACGATGCCGCCCAAGAGGAAGAGCAGCAGCACATTGCGGAGCGTGACCAGCCACTTCAGCCGCGCTTCGGGCTGGTCGACATTGCGCAGGATGACCTGGGAGAGGACAGACCGCGCCGCGAGGACCAGGAAAAGGAGCACGACCGAGGCGACGATACTGTACAAGGTGGAGTCACGGATGATGTTGGCGAACGGCATTCTAATAGGTAGAGGATAACGCGAGGGCGGCGGAGATACTGGCCGGGGTCGCAGCGGACCCGGAACGCGGGGCTACGGAGCTGACGCGGCGCGCAACGGAATCGCTGCGGGCTGTGGTGGCCGAGGGCGGCGGGGCTGAAGCGGTCACGAATTGGGCGCGGCCGAGTGGCGGCGCGTAGCGGACGAGACGGAGGCGTGGCCGGGCGGCGAGGGCCGGAATTGGCGCGATGGCTCAGCGAAGCGGGAATCGAAGTGCGGGTGATGGCCGATTCGGAGATGGCAGGCCCCCTGGCCTGCGGAAGCCTCGCGAATCGTCGGAGCGAAAACGCACGGCCCCACCTCCCGAGAAGGCAAACAGAAATCCGCGCAGAACTCGCACAAACACGGCCTCACCGCGAAGATGATCCGCTTCACCGAAGAAGAACTATCCGAATGGGAGTCCGTCTACAACTACCTCTTCTGCTAACACAAGCCTTTCGGGCGAAGTCGAGAGCTTGGCTCGTCGACGACATGGGCCTAGCCCCAATACTGTTCACTTAACGATCCTGATTCGTTTGGAAACTTCGATG
>CAYPUQ010000035.1:0-1933 GCA_964413655.1 uncultured Solibacteraceae bacterium
AAGTTAATGCCATCATAAGCCACCCCCGGAGCCACGTGCCAGGGATCGACGGTCTAAAGCCGTACATCCTGATCATTCAGAATAATTCCGGCCAGACCATCAATAGGATCGGCGTACGCCTCGAATTATTCCAGCGGGACCGGCCTCCGGTTGTCTGGGTGCATATCTTGATCACGTCTAATGTTAATGGCCTCTCTCATTTTCCATCCGGCACAAGCATGCTTGCGTTTCCTGGAATTGTGAATGTCACTTCAGAATACGCAAGGGCAGACGCCCGGCAACTTCTCGATCAGATGGAACTGCTGAGCAAGACCGACCGCGTCATAGTCATGATGGATAGCGTGATCTTCGATTCCGGTCTTATTGTCGGACCGGATAAGAGTGGTGTGTCCGTTCGATATGCGGCGGAAAGGCAGGCGGTCAGGGACATGCTTCGAGAGCTCCGAAACTGCAAGGATGAAGCGGAAGCTAAGAAGTTTCTGCAAAGCTTGGCCACTTTAACCCCACAGCCGAGCCAACCGGTGGAAGATCTCAATCGAGACTACAGCTATCACTATCAAGGAATGCAGCGAGGTCTGGCCAGATTTTTCATATATCGAAATTTTGGCCTCACCGAATCGACTGAATACGCTAACAATGCGGCCGGTAGCCTTGGGGATATTTTCAGGAAACCATATAGGAACGAAGGGGGGTATTAGTTGTGAAACTGGCGCTTCACGGTAGCATTCTGATTATTTTCGGAGCACTGACAATCCCTGCGCAAAGTCCTCCTGACCTCGATAGCTGGTACTGCACGCCAAGTTCGACATTGCCAAGAGTACCGGCAGGGTTATTACTATAATATAACTCTGAGCGTCTGGGGGAGTTGCAGCAACAGTCAAACCCCATCGGTGGGGATCAGCATAAATGCGTTCGATTGCGAACACTCGGCCACGAGTAGCATCAGTGGTGGAGGCTTTCCGACATTCGGATCTGTCGTAGGATACATCTGGGCGGCATCTAGCAGCCACACCCACTACGGTCATTACGAATCAAGCATTTCGAAGAATTGCAATGGCGACTTGAACTCAACAGGGAACTCGTGGGGATATTGCTAGCTGCTAGCGGGCCGCGGTAGACGGTTAAGCCATATGGGGTAGGATCTGAGTTATGGCGACTTGTGCGAGATGCGGAGGTGACTTCAGTGCACTAGAGGAGTCTCATAGAAGTTCGCCCTGTCCGGACTGCCGAGCGACCGCACTTTCGTTTGACGACACGTTGGCGCTTGGAGCGGAAGCGAGGCGATCAAGCCCAGTTGGAGCTTCTGCGGAACGATAAGATAATCGCCTATCGGGAATCGGAGCATAAGGGCCGTGCTTCGTCCGCGGATGATTGTCTTGACGGCAGCGTCTCATACCCCTTCACCCGGTCAAGTCCGCAGGGTGAGGAGGACACGTTGGCGGTATGTATCCGGCTGGTGACAGTGTTGAATCTCGCGTGCGCAAGTTGGAGCGAGCCGCAGAACGGCAGCGACGGTGTTGACTGCCTCTGCCTTGACTTGGCTGCGGGATCCATGCGACTCGCGATTCAGGTGGTGCGGGCCAACGTCGATTCTGCGTGGTGGCGCAAGATCGATGAAACAGGCTCTGGGGCGACGACGGGCGAGTCCGCCGCCGACTGCGCCCACATCCTAAAACGGGCGATTGACAAGAAGGTATCGAGGATTCCGCGGGCACGTCGCGCTGAACTCCTGCTTGCCCTTGATGCGACGCGATTGGCGGGGCTGGCGCTTCCTGTCGTAGTTGACGAATTCCGTCGCCGCTACGCGGCGTGGCTATCGAATCAGGGCTTCGCGGCCGTTTGGATCGTTGGACCCACCGAATCTCTCGTCAGACAACTGGACAGTATGAGCAATCACGGGTAACTCCAACTCATCCCCTCGCAGCGGCGCATC
>CAYPUQ010000035.1:2033-13017 GCA_964413655.1 uncultured Solibacteraceae bacterium
GGACAGTATGAGCAATCACGGGTAACTCCAACTCATCCCCTCGCAGCGGCGCATCTCCCGCATCCGCAACCTACCGAAACCCCACCCCGACTACAATCAATCCCAAATCCCGCTGATCCCCTGCCACCGCGAACGTCCCGTCCACCGACACGGTCACCGCCGCCACTGCGCCCGCGGGACGCAATGGCGGCGAAGCCAAGACATGCCGACCCGGCGTAGCCTCTGCCAGCACCGTCACGGTCTCGCCATCGAGCGCCAGAGTAACCGTCCGGCCTGCAGCCTGTTCCGGCAAGTGTACTTCCGCCATTAACGGCACAGGCGTGGGCGGCGATTTCAGCAGAAACGCGCCGCGTCCGCTCATCCACCGCCAGCCGTCTTCGAGCGCATACATACCGCTGACGATCTGCCACTCGCATTCGGGCGCGCTCATCGGCAGGTACGAAAGCTCCGGGGCCCGTTCGAGGATCGAGTGAGCCGTGACGACATCCACCGGCGCGACACCGAAATCGAAAGGGCGCAGCCCCAGCGCCGCGCTCGACCAGGCCGACCGCGTATCAAGCGCGAAAAGCCGCAGCGGAACGCGCGGCACGATCCGGTGGACGGCCAGTTCGGTGCGCACCCCGCCCGCCGTGTTGTACGGCAGCGCATCCGATAGCGCCGTCGAAATCACGATCTCCCCCGGCTGCACCGCCTGCCCGCGCAGTAGCGGCAATCCGCCTTCATTCTCCGCGTAGTACCGCAAGCCCCACTCGGCCGCGATCCACACCCGCCGCGCGGCGAACTCGTCGCGCAGCGAGGCGACGAAATCGCGGTATCCCGCCCAATGACCGTAGTTCGCCGCCGCGAGTCCGAGCCCCAGCACGACCTGTACCGTCAGGCCCGCCGCCAGCAGCTTCGAACGCCCATCAAGCCGGATGCCCACCAGCAGCGCCAGCGGTGCGGCCAGCGGCAACAGGTAGCGCGCCGAACCGGCGAAGAATACAACCACCGCGAAGCCGAAAAACATGACCAGCCAAGTCGCGAGGAAACGGCTGTCGTGATCCGGAATCCAAACCGTGAGCCGCGCCACCGATGCCAGCATCAATACCCCGACACCGAACGACGCCCAGAACAGCGGATGCGGATCGGCGAACGCCGCGCCTATGGCGGCCGCCGCCGCCAGGCCCCACACCCACCGCGGCGCGCGCCAGAAAGCGGCGGCCGCCAGGACCGGACCCACGACCCAGGCCAAGTGACCCGTCAGGGCCGCCGCATTCCGCAGCTTGTTCGTCAGGCTCTGGAGGTTGTAGGTCTGAAAATGCCCGGCCAGCACCGCCGCGGGCGCGGCGCCCGAATGCAGCCGTTCGAAAAGCTGCCAGGCACCGAGTGTGAGCGCGGGTGCGAACAGTACGAGCCATGCGGCCCGCCAATCGCGCGCGCGCCACCACAGGTACAAACCGAGGATCGGGATCGCCGCGACGGCTTGGTATGCGTACAGCGCCGCGGCCACCAACGCCAACCCAGCCGCTGTCAGCCACCCGGCGCAACGCCGGTCCACCGCGTGAATCCACAGCGCGAACGACGCCAGCCAGAGCGCGACGAACGGCACATCGGCTTCGAGTGAATTGCCGTTCACGACGAATGCCGGTGTGGCGAGAAACAGCAGCAGCGGCCACGGCGGCCGTCCGGGATTGAATCGCCGCGCCAGCAGCCACATCGCCGCCAGCGCGATCAGTGAAAAGACCAACCAAGACGCGTGGAACCGGATTTCTTCGATACCGCCCCAAGCCGCCAGCAGCGCCCCGAGAAACCAGGCGTTCCCCGGCGGGTGGGGATGTCCGCGCATATCCACCGTCTGGCCGAGAAACACGTAGCGGGCATGATGCGGATGCAGCGGGTCGATCTGTGCGTGCCGCGCCCCGGCCAGATAATAGATGTCGTCGCCTTGGACCGGCTGGTTGAGGAACGGAAGGCGGATCGCCGCCAGCAGCAGCAGGGCGAGCAGCAGGGGCCGCATGGCGCGCCGGGGCTAGGGATCGTCGCGCCGCCAGCGCAGGACGGGCTTGCGCGCTGCAGCGACTTCATCGACGCGGCTGGTCCGGGTGCTGTGCGGCGCCTGCAGAACAAGGTCCGGGTTCTCCTCCACCTCGCCGGCGATGGACACCAGCGCGTCGATCAGCAGGTCCAGTTCCTGCTTGCTCTCGGTTTCGGTGGGCTCGATCATCAGCGCGCCGTGAATCACCAGCGGAAAGCTGACCGTATACGGATGGAAGCCGTAATCGATGAGCCGCTTGGCGATGTCGCCCGTCTTCACGCCGCGGGCCGCCTGCGTATCGTGGCTGAAAACGCATTCGTGCATCGAAGGCGCCTGGAAGGGCAGGTCGTAATGCGCTTCGATGTGCTTGCGGATGTAGTTGGCGTTGAGAATGGCATCCATGGTCGCGCGCCGCAAACCCGGCCCGCCGTGCGCCATGATGTAAGCCAGCGCCCGCACGAGCACGCCGAAATTCCCATGAAACGCCCGCACCTTGCCGATCGATTGCGGCCGGTCATCGTCGAAGGCCCATCCATCCCCGTTGCGCTTCAAGCGCGGGATCGGCAGGAAAGGCTCCAGATCTTTCTTCACCCCCACCGGTCCGGCGCCCGGACCGCCGCCGCCGTGCGGCGTCGAGAAGGTCTTGTGCAGGTTGAGATGCATCACGTCGACGCCGAAGTCGCCGGGCCGCGCGATGCCCACTAGCGCGTTCATATTGGCCCCATCCATGTACAGCAGCGCGCCGCGGGCATGAAGGATTTCGGCCGCCTTCAGAATCTCCTGTTCGAACACGCCGATGGTGTTCGGGTTGGTGACCATCAGCGCGGCCGTGTCTTCTCCGGTCGCCTGTTCCAGCACGGCTAGATCGATCATGCCGCGCGAATCCGACTTGATATTGCGGACTTCGTAACCCGCCATGCTGGCCGTCGCGGGATTGGTGCCATGGGCCGAGTCCGGCACGAGGACGATCTTGCGCGGATTGCCCTGGCTTTCCAGGTACGCGCGGATTAGCATGATGCCGGTCCACTCGCCGTGCGCGCCGGCCGCCGGCTGCAGCGTGACGGCATCCATGCCGGTGATCTCGACCAGCGCCTCTTCGAGCGTGGCCATGACGTCGAGACACCCCTGCGCCAACTCGACCGGCTGATACGGATGCGCCCAGGCCAATCCTTCGGTGCGCGCCACCAGTTCGTTGACGCGCGGGTTGTACTTCATGGTGCAGGAGCCGAGCGGGTACAGCCCCAGATCGATGGCGTAGTTGTGCGTCGAGAGGCGCGTGAAGTGCCGGATCGCCTCCACTTCGCTCACTTCCGGGAAATCTTCGATCTCGTTTCGGACGTGCCCCGCGCCGAGGGCCGCCGCCGGGTCCACCGCCGGAACGTCGAGCGGCGGCAACTGGTAGCCCTTCTTGCCGGGAGAGGAAATTTCGAATAACAGCGATTCGTTTTGCGTCGGGTGCTGGCGGACTTTTTTGATCATTACGCGAAAACCTCGGCCACCTGGTCCATCTGTTCGCGCCGGCTCATCTCGGTGGCGCACAACAGCATAGCGCCGTCGAGTTCGGGGTAGAAGCGGCGGAGCGGCAGGCCGCCAATAATGCGCCGTTCGAGCAGCGCCGCATTGACACCCTCCGGCGTCTTTCCGTTGCAATCCACGACGAACTCGTTGAAGAACGCCCCGGAGAACCGCACCGGCAGCTTGGAAGCCAGATAATGCGCTTTGGCCAGGTTCTGCCCGGCCAGCTCCCGCAGGCCCTCCTTCCCGTACACGGTCATGAAGACCGTCGCCATCAGTGCGATGAGCGCCTGGTTGGTGCAGATGTTGGAAGTGGCCTTCTCGCGGCGGATGTGCTGCTCGCGGGTGGAAAGAGTCAAACAAAACGCGCGGTTTCCGTGGGTATCCGTCGTTTGCCCCACGAGGCGGCCGGGAAGCTGGCGGAGAAACTTCTCGCGCGCCGCGATGATGCCGGCAAACGGCCCGCCGTAGCTGGGCGGGATGGCGAAGGATTGCAGTTCACCCGCTACGATGTCGGCCTCCCGCGGCGGCTCAATCAGCCCGAGTGAAACCGCTTCGGTGAAGACGACCACGAGCAGCGCGCCGTGCCGGTGGGCCAGGTCCGCGGCCTGCTTCACGTCTTCGATGACGCCGAAGAAATTCGGGCTCTGGACGATAACCGCCGCCGTTTGATCGCTTAGCTTACTTTCCAAATCGGCGAAATCCAGCCGGCCGGAACCGGCATCGTAGCCAAACTCTTCCACCGGCATTCGGCGATTACGCGAACTGGCCTCGAGCACCATCCGGTACTCGGGGTGAACGCCGCGGGCGATGAGCACACGGTCGCGGCTGGTGACGCGCATCGCCATCAGCGCCGCTTCGGGCACGGCGGTCGAGCCGTCATACACGGAGGCGTTCGCCACGTCCATACCGGTGAGCTGGCAGATCATGGTCTGGAACTCGAAGATCGTCGTCAGCGTGCCCTGCGAAATTTCCGCTTGGTATGGGGTGTAGGAGGTCAGAAACTCGCCGCGCGAGACGACGGTATCCACCAGCACCGGGCGGTAATGGCTGTACACGCCAGCGCCGAGAAAGCTGGCGTAGCCCGGCGCGCACCGCTCGCCACAGCGGCGGAAAAACTCGACGATTTCGTACTCAGACTTGCCGTCGGGCAGATCGAGGGGCCGGTTGAGCAGGACCTCGGGTGGCAGGTGCGCGAATAGATCTTCAAGCGAGTTGACGCCGAGACTGTCCAGCATCGCGCGCCGTTCCTGTTCGGACTTCGGAAGGTAACGCAAAGTTCTCCTTTAACTACCGCTACGCTATGGGCGATCGATGGCCGCGGCGGGCGCGCGTCCATTACTCCCCGATATATTTCTGATAGCCGGCGGCCGTAAGAAGGTTGGATATTTCATCGGGCGCCGTGAGCCTCAGCTTGACCATCCAAGCCAAACCGTGAGGGTCCTCGTTCAATTTCTCCGGAGCGGTGGAGAGATCGGCGTTCACTTCCACAACCTCGCCGGAGACCGGGGCGTAAATGTCCGAGACGGCCTTCACCGACTCCACCGATCCGATGGCCGCCCCCTGCGCGAACTGCGCGCCCGGTTTTGGGAGATCGACGTAAACGATGTCGCCGAGTTCCTTCTGGGCGTGAAAGGTGATCCCAATGGTGCCGGTCTCGCCGTCGACGAGCACCCACTCGTGCTCCTTGGTGTAGCGAAAATTCTCTGGATACATGTTTTATTTTGCTCGTTTATAGAAAGGAGTCGGTACCGTGACGGCCGGAACCGCCTGGCCGCGCACGAGCACTTCGATCGAACAGGCCCGCTCCGCGTGCGAAGCGGGAAGATAACACAGGCCGATGTTCTTGTTCAAGGTGGGCGACGGACTGCCGCTGGTCACCCAACCGGCGCCGTCGCCGTCGATCAAGACTTCATAGCCGTCGCGGGCGATGCCGCGGCCGGTCATCTCGAAGCCGGCCAGCCGCCGGCGAATCCCCTTGGCCTTTTGGTCTTCGAGGGCCTGCCGCCCGAGGAAATCCTTGCCGAAATCGACGTTACGTTCCAGCCCGGCTTCGAGCGGCGTCAGGCTGGCGCTGATCTCATGACCGTACAACGCCATGCCCGCTTCCAGCCGCAGCGTGTTTCGCGCGCCCAAGCCGCACGGCTTGATGCTAAATTCCTCACCTGCCGCCAGAATCTTCGCCCACAACGGTTCGGCCGCCTCGGGCGGAACAAACAGTTCAAAGCAATCCTCGCCCGTGTATCCGGTCCGGGCGATGCGCGCCGGTACGCCGTCTACTTCGCCGTCCGCAAATCGGTAATAGCGGATGGTAGAAAGGTCCGTGCCGGTCAATTTTTGCACGGTCGCACGGGCGTCGGGACCCTGCACGGCAAGCTGCGCAAACCGTTCGCTCGCGTAGTCGACTTCACACTCCCAGCGGTTCTGTTCGCGGATGTGTTCGTAGTCCTTGCGCTGGTTCGCGGCGTTGACGCAGAGGAAGTATTCTTCGGCCGAAACCCGGTAGATGAGGATGTCGTCGACGAAGCCGCCGTGCTCGTAGAGAAGGCCGGCATATTGCGCCTGGCCGTCCTTCATTTTCGCGACCGGGCTGGTGGCGACAAAGTTCACCAAGTCAAAGGCTTGCGGTCCACGGACCTCGATCTCGCCCATATGGCTTACGTCGAACAGGCCAACCCGTTTCCGGACCGCGTGGTGCTCGTCGATAATGCCGCTGTACTGCACCGGCATATCCCATCCGCCGAAGTCCACCATCCGAGCGCCAAGCGCGCGGTGGACGTTGTGGAGCGGGGTGACGTGGAGATCATCGGCGGCGGCCATGAATCATCAATCTAGCACACGGTCCAAGAGACCGGTAGGGATGCTGCGGGCAGGCTTTTCGATTTTGGCATTGGGATTGCTTCCCATGATAGCGGCGACGATAAAACGCCACAAGTTGATGGTTTGAATACCTGAAAAGCGGAAAAAAATACCGGAGCAACTGTTGCAAAAATTACACAATCGGTCGTTCTGCCGGTTCACTTTCGGTCCGCATTCAGCCGTCTAGATTTTCTTTGAATTTCGGATACGCCACTGCTTGGATCGGGTACAGGGGTGGCGGAAGGGGGCCTTTCTCCTCCAAGGCCCAATCCGAAAGTGGTCGCGCCGCGGCCTCCCTCTCCGCGGCGCGACTCTTCGGTCCAGGAGAGTAATCCTGGCTGCCGCCGGTTTGAGGAGCTGGACGGCAGATTTTCGATACGGGGAAAAGGAGCATTTGAAATGATGAATCTACCTTTGGTGTCTCTATTGGTGCCTTGCTTGGGTGCGGGGATGTTGCTAGGCACGGGCTGTGCGACGAAAACGCATGTCCGCAACGTCGTGACGCCGCTTGAGCAGCGCATTGACGGGTTGGAAGGACAAACGAAGCAGCAGCAGTCGTCCATCGCCGAACTGGAGCGTGGCCTTTCGAGCGCCGACGAGCGGATAAAGGGCGTCGACGAGCGCGCCGGCAAGGCGCAGCAGCAGGCCGACCGCGCCACCGAATTGGCGCAAAGCAGCGGCGAATTGGCCGAAGCGGCGAACAAGAACGCGGCCGAGGCCAAGTCGTTCGCCGAGGAGGGCCTGACGAAGCTCGCCAAGCGAGTCGACACCCTCGACGACTATCAATTGGTCGCCACCGAGAATGTCTTGTTCGATTTCAACCGCCACCAGTTAAGCGACGAGGCTCGGCAGCAGCTCGACCAGATCGCCGGCCGGATCGCCGGCGGCGAGCGGGTGATGATCGAGGTGCAGGGCTACACGGATAAGACCGGCGATGCCCAGTACAACCTCGATCTCAGCCAGAAGCGCGCCGATGCCGTCGTGCGGTACCTGACGATGGAGCACAAGATTCCGCTCTACCGGGTTGCGCTGCTCGGCTTGGGCGCCGAATCGCCGGTGGCCGACAACAGCACCCGCGAAGGCCGGTCCCAGAACCGCCGCGTGGAGGTGCGTGTGTTCTCCTCCAGCGAGGAGATGAAGAGTCAGGCCAAACTGAGTTCGACCCTCTAGAAAGAATTCACATCGCACCGCAATTGGGCGAGGCAAATCTGCGGCTCTGATCGGAGCAGAGTGCGCGGATCAAGCGAAGGGCGGCCGCTACGCGCGGTCGCCTTTCTTCGTTTTTGTCCCTTCCTTTTTGTGCTTTTGCGGAGCGGTGTGCGTGTCCAAAAAGAGTGTCGTGCCCAGAATGCCGAGTCGTCGAGAGATCGCGCCCACACGCATCCCGCTCTGCATCGAGCCGGAGCAGTTCCAGGCCGCGCGTTAGAATGGAAGTTGAAGATCCGGTTCCCTGTACCCGCGAGGAAGCCCGCCCAAATTGACCAACAAGCTTGTCATTGAGAATCTGAAGCACCGCCCGGTGCGGACCCTGCTCAGCGTGTTGGCCATCGCCATAGAGGTGACGATGATTCTCACCTTGGTCGGCCTCAGCCGCGGCATGCTCGACGATTCCGCGCGCCGCGCCCGCGGCGTCGGCGCCGATATCTGGATACGCTCCCCCGGCAGTTCCGCCATCAGCCTCAGCACGTCGCCCATGGACCAGCGCCTGGTCGAATTCCTGGAGAAGCAACCGGGGGTTGAACTCGCCATGGGCAACATTGTGCAGCCCATCGGAGGCGTCGACTCGGTTACCGGTGTCGACTACGAGCGTTTCAACCGCATGAGCGGCGGACTGCGCTTTCTCGCCGGTGGCCCATTTGAGCGCGATGACGACGTCATCATCGACGAACGCCTGGCTTCGCAGGAGAACATCAAAGTCGGCTCGACCGTGCGCATGCTCAACCGCGACTGGCGCGTCTGCGGCATTGTCGAGGCCGGTAAGCTCGCCCGCAGGATGGTGCGCGCCGCGCATCTCCAGGAACTGACGGGAAACACTGGAAAGGTTACCCAACTCCTCGTCAAGCTGGAGGACCCGTCGCGGACCGACGCCAAGGTGGAGGAATTCCGCAAGCTCCTCGACGGTTACCAAGTCTATTCGATCGAGGAATTCACGTCGCTATTCTCCATCAACAATGTCCCCGGCCTTCGCCCGTTCATCTTCGTCGTCATCCTGTTGTCCGTGATCGTCGGCTTTCTGGTGGTGTTCCTGTCGATGTACACAGCGGTGCTCGAGCGCACCCGCGAGATCGGCATCCTCAAATCCATGGGCGCCTCGCCGGGCTACATCCTGGGCATCCTCCTTCGCGAGACCGTAGTCCTTGCGCTGCTTGGCTCGGTCATGGGAATCCTGCTGACCTTTGGCACTCGCGCGCTGGTGATGCTTCTTGCCGCCGCCAGCCTCACCCAAATGGTTGTGCCCGACTGGTGGCCGATTGCCACCGCCATCTCCCTCAGCGGAGCGGTTCTGGGCGCCGGTTACCCCGCCTGGAAGGCGGTGAAACAGGACGTTCTGGAGGCCCTCGCCTATGAGTGATCCCATCATTCAGATCAGCGGTCTTCGCAAGGTCTACCATGCCGGCGACGTCGACGTTCCGGCTCTGCGCGGCGTCAACCTCGAAGTGGAGCGCGGCGAGTTCCTGGCCATCGTCGGTCCGTCCGGCTCCGGCAAATCCACGCTCTTTCATGTTCTCGGCGGACTCACGCCGCCGACCGATGGAACCGTATTGATCGACCGCGAGAACCTCGCCGATATGACCGAAGCCGGGCGAACGCACCTCCGCAAGACGAAAGTCGGTTTCGTCTTCCAGAAATACAACTTGCTGCCCACCCTCACCGCCCGCGACAACATCGCTATCGCCCGCGACATCGCCGGCAAGCCCCTCGGCCACGACCCATGGTTTGCGGACGCCCTTAAGCTGCTCGGCATCCATCACCGCCTGCAGCACAAGCCGCGCGCCCTCTCCGGTGGCGAGCAGCAGCGCATCGCCATCGCCCGCGGCATTGTCAACCACCCGGCCATTCTGCTCGCCGACGAGCCCACCGGCAACCTCGATTCGGTGAACTCGGACGCTGTGCTGGACCTGCTCCGCGGCCTCAACGAGCGGCTTGGTCAGACCATCCTCATGATCACCCACAATCCGGAGGCCGCCGCCTACGGCCACCGCACTGTCCACATGCGCGACGGGCGCATCGTCGACTAGGTGGCGCAACGCCGCGCCCTGCGGCGGCTCCCATACGGTCCTGCCGGCCTAACAGACAGAAGTTAACTGTTATTAATAAAATAAACAACTCTTTACCAAACCAAAAACATAGGTTACACTCGCCGTAATCCGATCTTTTCTCGCCAAGTAGCGTTCAACCTTAGAAAAGGGGCAAACGATGTCAAAGTATTCGTACTGCGCTACTCTCGCCGGACTGATCCTCTTCCCGGCGTGGGCTCTCGGCCAAACGACTTTCGCTACGTTAACGGGTACGGTCACGGACTCCACCGGCGCGGTCATCGCCGGCACCACCGTCACCGCCACCCATGTGGAGACCAATTTCCAAAGCTCCGTCACCGCGAACGAACAGGGAATCTACACCCTCGCGCAGTTGCGCGAGGGCGCCTACACTGTCCGTGCACGGTCGGCCGGATTCAAGGAATTCGTCGCCCAAGGTGTCTTCCTCGTCTCGCGCGACCTGCGGCGCCTCGACATCGCCCTGGAAGTGGGCACGGTTGAAACCGCAATCGAAGTCGCCGCCGGAGCGACCCTCATCGAAACGGAAACGGCCCGCCTCGCCGACGGCAAAATCGCCGTTGTCATGCGCGACCTGCCGCTCAACACGCGCGGCCTCTGGGCTTTCCTCGCCCTCTCGCCCAACGTCTTGCAGGCCGGCGGGGGCTCGAGCACGATCCGCTTCGCCGGCAGCCGCACCAACCAGTCCAACTGGTCGATCGACGGCGTCACCTTCTCCGACGGCGTCGCCAACACGCAGATCGGCCCCCTCGCCAACTACATCGAGTCTTTCCAGGAAATCAAGATCGACATGGCCAACAATACGGCCGAGTTCGGCACCATCGGCCAGGTGACCATCATCTCGAAGTCGGGCACCAACCAGCTTCACGGCAACGTCTTCGACTACTACTCCACTCCCTGGTTCCGCGCCCGCAATCCGTTTGCGTTGGAGCGCCCCGCAGGCATTGGGCACACCCCCGGCGGCAGCATCGGCGGACCAGTCTTTTTGCCCAAACTCTACGATGGCCGCAACCGGTCCTTCTTCTTCTTCTCGTTCGAGACCGCCCGCGGGAGTCCGGTGAACCAGCTTCTGAACCCGGCTGTTCCTATTCCGGCCTGGCGCCGCGGCGACTTCTCCGGCCTCAGCCAAACCATCTTCGATCCGTCCACCGGCCAGCCGTTCGCAGGCAACCAGATCCCCGCCAGCCAGATTAACCAGGTATCCCAACGCATCCAGGACCGGTTCTACCCGGAACCCAATTTCGGCGATCCGAACGTCTTCACCGCCCAGAACTACCGCGAGATGAAGATCCGCCCGCGCGACCCGTCCACTTACTGGACT
>CAYPUQ010000035.1:13117-24690 GCA_964413655.1 uncultured Solibacteraceae bacterium
CCAGAACTACCGCGAGATGAAGATCCGCCCGCGCGACCCGTCCACTTACTGGACTCTGCGCGGCGACCATCGGTTCTCCGAACGCGATCTCGTCTTCGCCCGGTTCACCTACCAGCGCGCCTTCAACCGCACCTACGAGGGCAACCTACCCACCATCGGGCGGCGATTCCAGCAGCGCGACAACCGCGCCCTCGCAGGCAGCTACACCCACCACTTTCGCCCGACCCTGATCAACGAGTTCCGCTATGGGTATGCCCTCAACAACAACCCGATCATCGGTCCTCTCAACGGACCCGAACTCGTCCGCGAACTCGGACTCACCGGGCTCGCCGACAACCTCCCGGACATCAGCGGAATCCTCAAGGTCAATTGGGCCGGCATTGGCCTCGCGCCCATCACGCAGCCCGATTACCGCCAGCCCGGCTTCCGCAACTTCCTCCAGGATTTTCAGGACCACGTCAGTTGGTTCCGCGGCCGGCACAACCTGAAAGCGGGCGTGAACTTCACCCGCGTGGAGTGGAACGACATGCAGGCGAATCCCAACCTGTTCGGCTCGCTCACGTTCTCCAACCGCTTCTCCGGCGCGGGGCAGGCGAACCAGGGCCACCCCTACGCCGACTTTCTCCTCGGCATCCCGACCACCGCCGCCCGCGCGTTTCCGCCGCTCCGCTCCGACCGCGTCCGCTGGCAGTACGACTTCTATTTCACCGACGACTGGAAAGTGACCCAGCGCCTCACCCTCAACCTCGGTCTGCGTTACGAACTGCACCCCGGCTGGCGTGAAATGAACGGCCTTACCTCGATGTTCGACATCGGCTCGGGCAACATCGTCATCGAGGATGGCTCGATGGGCAGGGTCAGCCCGCTCTTCCCGGCCGGCTACGTCGGCATCGTCGAAGCTCGCGAACTCGGCCTGCCCGGCCGGACCCTCATCCGGACCGACCGCAACAACTTCGCCCCCCGGTTCGGACTCGCGTGGCGGCCATTCGGCCCCAACACCGTGTTCCGCGCCGGCTACGGCATCTTCTTCGACGTCGTCCCACGCAACCTCAACCAGGCGGGTATCCCGTTCGTCCTAAACGAACCGGCGTTCACCAACCCGGCCGGAAGTCCACAAGTGATCCTGCCGAGGGTCTTCCCGGCCGCCGGCGCGAGCGGCCCTTCAACGGTTGGCATCCCCGCCGCCGTCAACCCGGATCTCAAGATTCCTTACAGCATGCAGTACAACCTGACCATCGAGAAACAGGTCTGGGAAACCGGTTTCCGCCTCTCTTACATTGGGACGAACACTCGTCAGGGCGACTGGAGTTACGACTATAACTCGCCGCTGCCGGATAACCAGCTTTACGTCAACAAGCCGCGCCCCTTCCCGCGCTATCCCGGCATCAGCTACTTCACGAATGGCGCAGGGCACCAGTATCACGCGCTGACGGCCGAAGCCGAACGCTACCTCGCCAAGGGACTTTACTTCCAGAGTTCCTGGAGCTGGGCCCGCGACATCGGCGACATGGATCGCGGCGGTTCGCCCGAGAACCCCTTCGACCGGCGCCGGGAGCGCGCGGTGGAACTAGACGTGCCCACGCACCGGCTCAATTTCAACTGGATCTACCAGCTCCCGTTCGGCCGCGGCCAGCGGTTCCTCGCGACGGGACTGCGCGGGCTCGACCTCGCCGTCCGCGGCTGGTCGATGAGCGGCATCTACAGCTACTACTCCGGCCAGTTCCTGACGCCGCTTTGGACCGGGCCGGATCCAACTGGAACCACGTTCAGCAACGCCGCCACCCCAGCCGTCGTGACCCGCCGCCCCGACCATCTCCGGGACGCCAACCTGCCCGCCGGGCAACGCAGCGTCTCGGGTTGGTTCGACGCTTCCGCCTTCGCCGCACCGCAGCCGGGCCAGTTCGGCTCGGCCGCGCGGGGAGTCATCAAAGGTCCGCACGTCAACGTCTGGCACATGGGGCTCTTCAAGGAGTTCGTCTTCTCCGACAGCGCCCCGCGCCTGCGCTGGGAAATGACGGCCACGAATTTCTTCAACCACCCGAACTACAGCAACCCGGCGACGAACATTTCCCAGCTTGCCAATGTCGGCGTCATCAACGGCGTAGGCGGTGTCAACGGCGCTTCCACTGGCGACCAACCGGGCGCTCGTGCGTTCCGCATGGGCATCCGCGTCGAATGGTAGCTGTCGCCTGACGTGGGGCGGCACCGCGCGCCACGGCGGCCTTAGTTCAACCGCATCAAATGCGCCCGCAGCGCCTCCACCTGCTGCTCGAGCGTCTTCCGGTCCGACGAATCCGGTGGGGCCAGCCGCAGATACATCCGCAAATCGGCCAGCGATTGCCGGTAGCGTTTCAACCCGATCGACAGCAAACCGCGCTGCTTATATTCCTCCGCCGAGTCGGGATCGGCGGCGATCAGTAAATCGAGCGCCTGAACAGCCTTCGGCACGTTCTGCTGATTGATGTAGATCAGCCGCAGGTTGTTCAGCATCCGCACCAGCATCTGCCGTGGCGGGACCGGTTCGAGGACGGCTGGATTGGCCGAGAAATCTTCTCCGGTCATCTCCTTGGCACGTTCATAGCACTGTTCGGCCGACAACTCGCGCCCGCCGTGAAAAGGGTCCAGAAAAGCCGAGAACGATCCCTCCTCGATGCGGACGACGAAGTGACCGGGCAACCCAATCCCCTGCACCTGCCGCCCGATGCGCCGCGCCACCTCAATCACCAGCAGCGACAGGGTAATCGGGATACCGGCACGAGCCGCCAGCACTTCGTTCAGGCAACTGTTCCGCGGGTTGTAGTAATCCTCGCTGTTGCCGCGAAAGCCCAGTTCTTCGAACAGGTACTGCCGGGTGACCTTGGCGAACGAGGCGCCGCGTTTTCGGCCAACCCGCGCGCCCAGTTCCGACGCCAGTTCGTCCAGTTCGCGTAACGAAGGCGTGGTGTCGAGTCCCGGAAACTCGATGGCGGCAACCTCCAGCGCAGCCAGGTCGAGGCGGATGTCCGGTGCATGCTCGACCAGCGCCCGCCGCAACTCGCTCATCCGCACTCAGAATACCACCCGCCCGCTGCAGCACCCCCGCTTCCCGCTCGTCCTGTTACCTTGAAGGAACCGCATGAACTGGACGCAGACCGAACCCAAGATCCGTCCCTTCCTCGCCGGTTTCCTCTTGTACTACCCCCTCTATTACCTGGCGATGGCGCTCGTCAATCTCACTCCGGTTCTGCTCCGCTCGGGCGACCTGCCGGAGTTGGTGCTGACCCCGCTGCACATCGGCCCGCGTATGATTCGCACCGATCTGCCCACATTCCTGCTGGCCGCTGCCGTGGCTCTCCTGGTGGCCCGCCTGTCGGCCCGCTTCCTGCGCCACACGCCGCTGGCCGCAGCGCTGTGGACCGCCTCGCTTGCCTTCGCCGCGTTACGCTGGCCGCTGGCCGTCGCCATTTCCCCCCAGGAACCGTCGCCGATGTACCTGGTGCTGTCGCTGTTCCTGTTCGTCGTCGTAGCGGCAGGTATGGCAAGCGCCAGGAATCCGCTGATCATCACCGGCTACGGCGCGGCGGCGTGCGTGTACTGGCTGCTATACGCCCGCACTGGCTTCCTGGCCGCCGCTTTCATCTTGGCGGTTGTCATTGCGGTCGCCTTCGCCCTGTTTATTCTACGCCGGCGCACGGAACGCTTGGATGTCTCCTGGACCACGGTTGCCGTTGGCCTGGCCGCGGGCCTCTTCGTGCTCGTCGCGACGCTCTACGGAGGACGTCAGATCGACGCCGGCCGGGAAGCGCAGCGCAAAGCCGTCCGTCAGTCCATGATCGCGACCCTGCCCGCGGTCCATGGCGACGCGCCCTACCCTCGCCACTTCTTCCAGAAAGGCGTCAACCTGACCGCGGAATGGCCGGCCAATTACTCGCCCGAGGCCGCCGGACGAATGCTGGACGAACTCGCTTCGTATGGCGTGGACGCCATCGCCCTCGTCCCCTATGCCTTCGCGCCAGACCGCCAAAGCCCCGAAATCCGCTTCCGCACGCGTGGCGGCATGGAGGACCCGTCCGACGTCGAGATCATCGCCCGCCTCGCGCGCCATCGCGGTTTCCGCGTCATGATCAAGCCGCAGGTTTGGCTGCGCCGCGGTTTTCCCGGCGACATCGAAATGCGCAGCCAGGAAGACGCCTCCACGTGGTTCGCCAACTACCGGTCCTACATCGAGTTTCACGCCCGGCTGGCCGAACGCGTTCACGCCGACCTCTTTTGCGTCGGCGTCGAGTTTGTGAAGATGTCCCGCCACGAACAACACTGGCGCGATCTGATCGGCCATGTTCGCGCGATCTATCCCGGCCCGCTCACTTATGGCGCGACACAGGGTGAGGAATTCGAGTCACTGGCCTTCTGGGACGCTCTCGACTACATCGGCCTGAACAACTACTACCCGCTGCCGGATTCCCTCGATGCCTCGGAGATCGTCGCCAAGGTCGAGGCCGTTCACCGGCGCTTCGACAAGCCGGTGATCTTTCCGGAAGCCGGCTTCGTCAGCATGGAGAATCCGCACCGCGCGCCGTGGGACGAAACTCGCCGCGCCCTGTCCATGGGGCACCAGGCTCGAGCGTACGAAGCCGTACTCTCCGCGTTCTACGAAAAGCCGTGGTTTCACGGCGTCTACTGGTGGAAGGTGGGCACGAACGGGATGGGCGGCCCGGACGATCACTCCCACTCCCCCTGGAACAAGCCGGCCATGGACGTGGTTGCGCGATTCTACCGCGACGGCGGCCGCTGAGCCGGGTCCACCCGCCGGCGCTTTTCAATCCCCGCCGTAATTGATTTCCAGCCGCCGTACCGCGCGCGAGGCGCTCCACAGCACAAGCGCGGTCACCGCCAGCAGACCCAGCACGGCGAACGGCGCCGACGCCGGTTGGGCGGGGGCAAGCAGGAGGCGCAGTAACGCGGGTGTGTCGGAGTCCATCGGCGGCGGGATGGGACAGAGCGACTGCACATAGTACAGAACACTGAGTTTTTGGAGCATGACCGGGAGGAAGCCATTGATACTCTCCCATAGCAGCAGGATCGCCGCCGGTACGATGGGGTTGCGCAACAGAAGGCCCGCGGCCAGGAACACGCTGCCGTGACGCCCCGGCCATCTTCAGCTTCTGAGCGGTTGCGAACCTTGGGAATAATTCCAGGAGGCGAAATGGCCGCACCAATCGCCGGGCGCGATGCCGTCGAATCTGAAGCTATATCCGCCTGGATAATCATAAGGCATAGGCCCCCTCCCTGCTTTGATCGTAGGACTCAGTATACTTCAGCCCGATTGGAGTGAGTTAGGAACACTTTGGAAGCCAACCGCCTACCTGAGCAGACGTTTGGAGGTTTCGCCGGACTCACTGGCGCTTACGAGAGCGGCCGGTTAGCTCGGTTGCGTCAATCGTGTGGCCCAGGAGATTTTGCCGTCTGGCTTCTTCACGAATCGCCTTGGCGCGCCGGTGGACTTCTTTGGCTTTGCGGCCATGTTGGGTTTTCCGCAAAACGTGGCCTAGTTCTGTCAGCAGTGGCGCCAGATTTGGGTGTGTTGGACCATAGGCCACTTCGGTAACCGCGATAGCCCGGCGCAGTAAAGGTTCCGCTTCCAAAGTCCGGCCCTGGGCACGATAAATAGTGGCAAGAAGATAAAGCGCCTGGGCCTCTCCGAGATGATCCGGACCCGCCTGAGTCCAGATCCCGAGCGCCTCCCGCACTTGCAACTCGGCCTCAGCGAGCCGACGCTGGTCGCGATACAGGGCAGCCAGATTAGTCCTGACCCCGGCGGCACGCAGGGGTGCTGAATCCGGCTTATCTGAAAGAATCCGCAGGGCGCGCAGTCCGGCCTCTTCCGCGGTACCGTGCTTGCCTTGCGCGCGGTAGACGATGACGAGATTGTTCAGGACCGGTACGAGTTCCGGGTGATCTGGCCCGTTAATTCTCTCCCGGGACTCGAGCGACCTTCGGGAAATTTGTTCGGCTTTGCCATAGATGCCTAAGGCGGTGTAGATCGTCCCCAAATTGTTGAGCGGCACAGCCAAGCCTTGAGAGTCCGGTCCGCCGGCACTTTCCCAGATCCGAATGCACCGTTCGTAGTGGCGCTTCGCATCCAGCAGTCTGCCCTGATCCTGGTAGATCGATCCCAGGTTGTTGTGGATTGTGGCCAACCATCCACCGGCCACACCACCGTGCTCCGCCTGCTGGAGCGCAATGTGAAGCGCCTGTTCGGCCCTGGCATAGTTGGCTTCGCTAACCCAATGGCCTGCCTGGCGGATGAGGGACTCAATCCCCTCACCAGCCTGCAAAGTCAGTCCGGCGGCTGTCAAGACGATAACAAGGATTCCATCCCTCATGACTCTCCGTGGCCTATCAGCAAACTTGTGACGGAAATAACGGCACAGCAACCGGCTAGACTCGCCAGAACATGTTTGCCGTCAGTTGCCGCCTAGTGCCGGGAGGTGCCGCGAGGGTCTGAAGCGAACCCGCGGTGTATAATGACACCACAAGCGGCACTGGGCAGTTCAATGAGCACTTCTGCGGCAGGGAGGCGGGACGCGTCAACTCCCGGCGACCGCCTGGACTCGTGGAAAGAGATCGCCGAATACCTCAATCGCGACGTTCGCACAGTGCAGCGCTGGGAGCGAACGCGTGGACTGCCGGTGCGGCGGGTGCCGGGACGAGGACATGCGGCCGTGTATGCTCTGCGGCAGGAACTGGACGCGTGGCTGGCGAAGGGAAAGAGAACAGAGACGGAGGCAGTTCCAGGCAGGCGTCGCCGTGTTCTCCTGGCCGTGACCATGGCGACCGCGCTTTTGGGCGGCGCGGTTTCCTGGTGGATGCAGGGCCCGCAACCGGCTGGAGGCCGGCCCACCCTGACAAGGTTGACGTGGGATTCCGGTTTGACCACCGATCCAGCCCTTTCGCCCGACGGCAAGCTGCTGGCATTCGCGTCGGATCGCAGCGGCGAAGGTCATCTGGACATTTGGGTCCGGCCAGTCACGGCGCGCGATCCGATCCGTCTGACAACGGATCCCGCCGACGACCGCGAGCCGGCATTCTCCCCCGACGGTTTGCAGATCGCTTTCCGTTCGGAGAGAGAACCCGCGGGTATCTATGTCGTCCCCGCGCTGGGCGGCGAGCCATGGATGCTCGCCGTCCACGGCCGTGCCCCCCGATACTCACCCGACGGGAAGTGGGTGGCCCACTTCATCGGCGATCCGCACGGGGTTTCCAGAATCGGAATCGTGCCGGCCGCTGGAGGTTCAGTTCGGCAGTTCGACATCCGCAATCCCGACCCGATCCCCGGGAGCTATCCAGTATGGTCGCCGGACGGGACGCGGTTGTTATTTGTGTCCCAATTCGACTGGTGGGTCGTGTCCGTCGAAACCGGGGAGGCGGCGCCAACCGGCGCGGCCGATGTTTTCAGCGGGAACGGACTACCCGGCGCGCACCTTCAAGAGCCAAGCGTCTGGATAGGGGAACGGATCCTTTTTTCCCCAGCGAGACAGGAGACGGCCAGCCTCTGGCAAATCCCCATCTCGCTTAACAGTTGGCGAATCACGGACTCCCCCGAGCGTCTTACCTTCACCACCGGCTTCGATGGCAGTCCATCCCTGGGCGCCGACGGCCGCCTGGCGTTTGCCAGTGTCAAAGAAAACATAGACGTGTGGAGCCTGTCGATCGATGCAAACGATCCCGCACCGGGGGGCAGACTGTCCAGAGTGACCGACGCGGCGGGCGCCGATCTACATCCGGCGATTTCGAAGGACGGCCGGCGCATGGCGTACCGTTCGAACCGCTCCGGCAACTGGGACATCTGGATCAAGGATCTCGAAACCGGACGCGAAAGCCCTTTGAGCATCGGCGCGGCAACTGCAGCGTTTGCCGCTATCTCGTTGGACGGATCGAAGGTGGCTTATCAGGAGATACCGGAGTGTGGCAAGGGCTCTTATTACATCGTCGATGTTGAACCCGGTGGCCGGCCGAGCGCGCCCAGGAAAGTGTGCGAAAAATGCGCTGTGCTGTCGGACCTCTCCGGGGATGGTCAACTCTTGCTCGACTACGCGTTCCCGCCCCATCGGTCGATCTCCGTCGTGTCAGTCGAGTCCGGCGAAAGGACTCTGCTTACCCGTCATGCTTCACACAACATGGCCGACCCACGCTTTTCTCCGGATCGAAACTGGGTCGCGTTTCACGCCACCCCCCATCCGGTGCGCCGGCAAATCTTCATCTTCCCAGCACGGCCGGGGGCGACAGAAGCCGACTGGATTCCCATCACTGACGGCACGGCCATCGACCGGGAGGTCGCCTGGTCGCCGAACGGCAGCGTCCTCTATTGGATTTCCGAACGCGACGGCTTTCGCTGCCTGGCCGCCCGCCGGCTCAATCCCGAAACCAAAGAGCCGCTTGGTGAAATGTTCTATCTCCTGCATCTGCATGGTACTCATCTCTCCATGAGGCACTTCCAGAACCCCAACATGGGCCGCCCCGCCGTGGCTCGGGACAAGATCGTTTTCGCCCTCTCCGAGCGCTCAGGCAATATCTGGACGATGAATCTGCCGGCGGCAAAATAAGCGCTGGAGTTGCCCGGCGGCAGGCTCGATCCGCGGCATCGATCCGGATCACTTCCGGCCGCGCGTTAGAATAGAAGTCTGAAGAGCCGAGCCGCGGTACCCGCTGAGGAAGCCCGCCCAAATTGATCAACAAGCTTGTTATTGAGAATCTGAAGCACCGTCCGGTGCGGACCCTGCTCAGTGTGCTGGCCATCGCCATCGAAGTGACGATGATCCTTACGCTCGTGGGGCTCAGCCGGGGGATGCTCGACGATTCCGCCCGGCGCGCCCGCGGTGTCGGCGCCGACATCTGGATCCGCTCCAATTCCAGGGTGTCGCCGTGCAGGTGCGCCAAATCGCGGGCCACCATCGTTCCGCGAAAATTGTGCCAGGGACCGGCGCCGATCCGGTCGCTGGCGTTCACCGCCGGCTTCCCGCCGGCGGCCGAAGTGCTTAAATAAATAGGCCCTCCAGGTACGATCTCCCGCGCCGGCCGCGGCGGCCAGTTTTTGGCAATGCGCGTCCGCGCCCGCCAGCCCGCCCAGGTTCGCCCCATTCCCGGAGCCAACACTCGTGAGAAAAAACGTCATGGGCGCTCGATCCTGTTTCTGCTGGGTTTGTTGCCCAAACATCGCCAGTGCGCCAAACGTGAACAAAAGGATCTTCATCTTCATAAACTCTCCAGGGATCGCCGATTCACAACTGCAGACCCTCGGTAGAGCCTACTACTTTTCCCAGTTCAGGCGCGCGAGGTCAATCCCCGCCGTAATTGATTTCCAGCCGCCGTACCGCGCGCGAGGCGCTCCACAGCACAAGCGCGGTCACCGCCAGCAGACCCAGCACGGCGAACGGCGCCGACGCCGGTTGGGCGGGGGCAAGCAGGAGGCGCAGTAACGCGGGTGTGTCGGAGTCCATCGGCGGCGGGATGGGACAGAGCGACTGCACATAGTACAGAACACTGAGTTTTTGGAGCATGACCGGGAGGAAGCCATTGATACTCTCCCATAGCAGCAGGATCGCCGCCGGTACGATGGGGTTGCGCAACAGAAGGCCCGCGGCCAGGAACACGCTGCCGTAACCGACGCATGCCAGCGCGGCCGACGCGGCGTACCACAACAGATGAGACGGACCCGGTCCTTGCCAGTGCGCCTGGACTTCGTGCGCTTCCTGCGGCCAGAGCAAGAGGCCATAACAAAGGACAGCGCCCGCCGTGAAGATGACTGTCGCGGCGGCGAGTCCGGCGAGATATTTGCCCGCCAGCAGCACTTCGCGGCGCGCCGGCGCGAGGAACCAGAAATGCAGAGTCTTATCGAGCATTTCGCCGCGAAACAGGTTCATGAAGATGCCGAGGCAACCGAAGAAGATCGCGAGCCGGAGATAGAAATACTGGAAAACTCCGGCGAAGATCTGCCGGTCTTCATCGATATCCACCAGCGGGCGGACCTGCTTCCCAGTGAGAACACCCGATTCGAAGAACAGGTCGACACGGCGGCGCCCGTCAAAGTATCTCAAGTGCCGGCCCGCCGGCCGCCCTCTCCGCTCGTCCCATTGCCGGTCCATAACCGGCGTACTGGCACGCTCGACGACACTTGTGTCCGAATCGCCATCGCGAAAGCTATCCACCACGGCTGGCGAAATAAGCCCGTGCGACGACCATTGCTCCCGCTTGATCTTCACATCGAGGCCGTGACCAAAAAAGATGATAGCTGGGAACAGGGCCAGAAGATAGACCCAGAAAGAACGTCTCGAAAAGAACACCCGGCGAAGTTCGATTCTGGCGATGGCCGCGGCTTGGCGCAGGCGGGTCCGGTTGGTCATCGTCCACCTCCGATCAAGTACTCGTAGAGCGCGTCGACGTTCTCATCGGCGGCGGCGACGCTTTCGATCTGGTGACCGTTGGCGGCGATCTGTGTGAGCGTGCGGCAGAAGTCGCGACGGCTGCGGGTGAGAACGAGCAACCCAAGCCGGTCTTCGCTGAGCTTGATCTCGGCGATGTGATCCTGCTCGAACAAAACCGAAGCGAGCCGCGACGCATCGCCGCAGCGGATGAGGAACTGGCTGGGCCGTTCCACGATTTCGTCGCGCACGCCGCGAATCTGGCCCTCGGCAATGATGCAACCGTTGGCGATGAGGATCACCTGGTCGGAGATGAGGTCCACTTCCTGCAAGACGTGGCTCGACAGAACGACGTGCCGTCCGGCGGCCGCGAACTCGCGAAACAGCGAGATGGTTTCCGCGCGAACCAGCGGATCGAGTCCGTTAAGCGGTTCGTCCAAAACCAGCACCTCCGGATCGTGCGCGATGGCTTGAGCCAGGCGGACCCGCTGGCGCATGCCCTTCGAATAGGCCGCGACTTTGCGGTTGGCTGCATCAGTGAGGCTGACACGCTCAAGCGCCTTCCAGGCGCGGGCCGCGGATTCGGCGCCGGTGTACCCGTAGAGCAGGAGCCCCGTCGTCACGAACTCCAGGCCGGTCGCGCCGCGCGGTGCGGCGTCGTATTGAGTCGCATACCCCGTGATTCTCATCAGACGTTCGGGGTCGCGCGGGGAAAGGCCCCGAACTGAAATGGAGCCGCGGTCTGGGTGGATCAGACCCGTCATGAGGTTCATCAGCGTCGTCTTGCCGGAACCGTTCGGGCCAACCAAGCTCGTTATTCCCGGCGGGATGCGGACCGTCACCCGGTTCACTCCGAGTACTTCGCCATAGAATTTCGAGACCTCGTCGAAGACGATCTCAGGCGCGGTCATGAGATCACCTCCACCGGCCGCAGTTTCCGCTCCAGGACCAAAACGAGAACGGCGGCGCTCACGAGCAGCACCACGCCGCACTCCAGGGGGCCCGGCCCGCGCCCCGGTTCCGCGCCGAGCATGAGCCGCCAGATCTGATCCATCGCCATCACGGGGTTGATCGCATACCCCCAATCGACGCGGAGTACATTGCGAACGATCTGTGCCGCCCCCGCCAACACAAAGAAGTACCCCAGCACCAACGCGCCGGCCACGATGCGCCACT
>CAYPUQ010000035.1:24790-26991 GCA_964413655.1 uncultured Solibacteraceae bacterium
CCCGCCAACACAAAGAAGTACCCCAGCACCAACGCGCCGGCCACGATGCGCCACTTCACGTACGCCGAACAAGCCATGGCAACCAACCCGAGCAGCGCAATCCAGAGTGCGAACCCGGCGAGGATGCCGAGCGCCATCATCCAGTTCACGGAGAACCAACCCCATCCGGCCATCCCGGATTGCATCGCGAAGAGCACAATTCCGGGAATCCACGTCACCGGCGAAAGCAGGCCGGCGAGAACCAGAAACCGCGCCAGGACGTAACCCGGACGGGAAAGCGGCCGGCTGAAATAAAGCGGCAGAGCGTTGTTAGCCAAGTCGGGCGCTATCAGGCTGGGCCCGGCGAACGCGGCGAGAAACATCGCGAACACCGCCTGGACGTTCATAAAGATGATGAAGAAGCGCGAGTCGATCCTGAGCAGGTTCTCGATGAAGCCGGCGCTGAGCCCCTGCCATAGCTCGGCATGGTTGGCGAGATAGACGTAGAAGGCGCAGGCAAGCGGCCAGAATAGGGCCACGATCAGGAACACTACAACCAGCCGTTGCTGAAGCAGTTGCCTCCAGGCGAACCGTGGCAGGGAAAGAAGCCGCGTCCAACTCCCGGTCAGCTCGCCCTGGTAGCGTTCGTATCCGCGTCTATAAACGGCCATCGACGGCTACCTCCTGCATCGGCGCTTCCGCTTCACCGGGTGTATGGTCGAGATGCCCCACCGCTTTGAGGAAGATCTCTTCCAGGCTGTCGCGCCGATAGGTCAGACGATGAACTTCCAGATTCTGGCGGGCCGCGATCCGCCAGATGACGCCAGTCTCGACACCGGGCGGCAGAACGACCCGCCACCGGCCACCACCCTCCGTTACGCCTTCCGCGCCGTGCTCGCCGAGGGCGCCGCCCAGTCCGCCATCGTCGCCACCCACTTCCAATTCCACGAAGCGCCGGTTGGCCCGCCGCTCGGCTTCGAGATCGGCGTGGTGGACGATGCGCCCCTCCTTGAGGATCACTACCTCGTCGCACACCTCCTCCACGTCGCGGAGAAGGTGGGAGCAAAGCAGGACGCTCATCTTGTGCTGATCCTTCATCTCGTGGATGAGTTTGAGCATGCGTGCGCGGGCCGCCGGGTCGAGGCCGTTGGTGGGCTCGTCGAGGATGACCAGTTCGGGTCCGTGGACGATGGCTTGTGCCAGTTTGGCCATCTGCTTCATGCCCAGCGAATACGTGCCGAGCGTGCGATAGCGGGCCTCACCGAGGCCCACGTGAAACAGGACCTCGTGCGCCTTTTCGAGCGCGGCCTCGCCGGGCAGGCCGGATAATTCGCCCATCAGGCGGAGAAACGCAACGGCGGTCATTCCGGCGATGAACGAGTCGTTTTCGGGCATGTACCCGATGCGCGCCTTCACTTCGCGGGACTGCCGGTCGCAGTGGAAGCCAAGCACGCGGGCCTCGCCGGAGACGGGACGGTGAAAGCCCAGCAGCGTCTGGATCAGTGTGGATTTGCCGGCGCCGTTGGGTCCGAGCAGGCCGATGGCTTTACCCTCGCCCGATGCGCCGAGCCGGCAGGAGATCCCCTGGAGGACATCCCGCCGGCCCAGCCGGACTCGCAGGTCCCGCAACTCAATGACAGCATTCATGCGGCCGGCTTCTCACATTCTCCTTGCGCCGGAGCCGTTCCCGGCGGCCAGTAACAGGTCGAGCAGCATTCCTGTTATTCGAGTACGACTGGCGGCGTGAATTTGTTCGGCCTCTCCGTTCAGAATAATCAGGACTGGGTCCCTTTCGCCGAGCAGCGACTGCAACGCCGGGCTTTGCGTCGCCTCCGCGAGCGGGGCCAGGGCGCCGTTGGTGTTCAGCCAGAAGAAGCCGGACTGGTGGATCGTGCCGGACCCGGGGATGTTTTCCCGGAAACGCGCCGACCGCACGAGTGGGAAGCCGCCGTTGCGAGTGGCGATGGCGTTGGCGGCGATGGCGCGATCTGTGCTCGCGATCAGGTACCCGCGGTCGTGGGTCCACGACAGCGCCACCGGGCTGGCCGTCGTCTTGAGCCGTGTCCACTGGCGGCCGCCAGTGGACTCCTGGGAAATCTCGAGTCGCGGGCCCTCTTCGCCGGCGTGGAAACGGTTCACGTTTTCGACGAGCCGCTGGACGGTTCCTTCGAAAAGCCCCGGCTGCACAACTTCCACCGCGACAAACCAGCCCGGCACGGGCA
>CAYPUQ010000036.1:0-1918 GCA_964413655.1 uncultured Solibacteraceae bacterium
CTCGCCCCAAGGGACGTACGGCGGGCGACGGACTCGCCGCGGCGCCGCTCCGCGCCACCAGCCGCCAACTGCCGTCCTCCCAAAGGACGAGCCTGGCTTCGTCTGCGCGGCAGAAACGGGACAGCACGTCGAGCATTCCATCCAGCAGGCGGCCGAGGTCGTGCTCCTCCACCTCCACGCGGAACATCTCGAAGAACGTCCGGCTCTCCTCCTCGCGCACCTGGTAGTAAGCCCGGTTCAGTGCCAGGGTGACACAGAACTGAAGCTGCCGCTGAACCCAGTCGTAGTTGCGGGCCTCGGCCGCGGGCAGCCGCTTTCGCGGCGGATCGAGCAGCCGCTCCCACTCCGACAATGCGGCGAGGATCGCCCGCGGCGGCACGTTCAGCTTCGCGAGCCGGCGTCCGCTGTAATCCACCTGCTCGAAGAACTCGACGGTGGTCGCTCCATGCGCGATCCGCGAGGCCGCAGCGCCAGACGTCAACGAGACCAACGCCGTGCGCTGCGCTGGACTGTAGCCGGCCGTGGCCAGCCGCCGGACAAATTCCTTCTCAATATGCGACGCGGCCGGCGACAGCCACCGCGAAAACCGCCGGATGTGGACCTGCAACTGGTCGCTCAGCAAAGTGGCCGCTTCGGCGAGGGCCGCCGTCGTCGATACGTCAGACACCTGAGCTTCTATCGAACGCGCGGAACGGGAGCTTTAGCCGGCGTCCGCGCAGCGCCGCCGCGGGCGCGGAGAAAAGCAATCACCTGCTCGTGTCCATTGGCCGCCGCCGCGTCGAGCGGAGTCGCGCCCGACCGGTTCACCGCATTCACCTCCGCGCCGCGGCTCACCAGCGCTTCCACCACCAGCAGCCGGCCCCACGAGGAGGCATGGTGCAGCGCCGTCGACTCCGACTCGGACTCGCGCGCATCAACCGGCGCACCCGCCTCGATCAACCGGTCTACTACCGCCCGGTGCCCGGCCAACGCGGCATCGTGCAGCGGAAACGATCCGTTGCCGCCCGGCCGGGCGGGGTCGGCGCCCGCCTTCAACAGCAGATCCACGGCGGCCAGATGCCCCTTCAGCGCTGCGTCCTGCAGCAGCGTGACGCCCCGCGCGCCGGTGTGGTCCGGATCGGCGCCGTGCTTCAGCAGCAGTGCCAATACGTCGGTGTAGCCGCGCAGCGCCGCTTCTTCCAGGTGCTGCACCGTCGCCTCGCGCGGCGCTCCCATGTCGAGCAGCAGTCCGGCCACGGCGCTCTGCCGGAATCGCAACGCCTCGCCGATCGGCGTGCGGCCCGGCTGGTCCGTCGCGTTCACTTGGGCGCCGGCGTCGATCAGCAGCCGCGCGACATCGACATGGCCGCGCGCGGCCGCCTCATGGAGCGGCGTCGACCCGGTCGCCGGGTTGGCGAACTTTGGATTGGCGCCGTTCGACAGCAGTACCCGCACCACCTCCGCCTCGCCCTTCCAGGCGGCCTCGGCGAGCGGGGTAACACCCGAGGAATCCCGGCTGTCCACGTCGAGCCCCTTCTTCAGCAGCAGCTCCACCATCTGCACGAAGCCCCGGTTCGCCGCAAGGTGCAGCGGCGTCGACCCGGCGCCGCTCGGCGCACGGATGTCGCCGCCGTGCCGGACCAATAGGTCCACGACCTCGGGATGATTCGTGATGACGGCGTAGTGCAGCGGCGTCGACCCACCCTCGGAATGCCGTGCGTCCACCGCCCCGCCGTGACGTACCAGCAGTTCCACCATTTCCAGATTGCCCGCCCAAGCCGCGTCGTGCAGCGGCGTGCCGCCGAGCGAGTCGCGTTCGTTGGGAGAAGCGCCGGCCTCGATCAGCGTCCGGGCGCGCACCACATCGCCCGACCGGACGGCCAGATGCAAGTCGCCAGCGAGCATGGGCAGGACCACTGCGAGCGTGAGAACGACAGGC